>NZ_OY760905.1:2199440-2513646 GCF_963664135.1 uncultured Acetobacterium sp.
GATTAATCGTCGGGCAGGGAATAACCGGTTTAGCCATATCTTCAGTTTCCAAGTCCACACTGCAGATCCCGGTAATAATCAAGCCCGTACCACCCTTGGCTCTTTCCACATAATAGTCCTGGCCGTTCTGATTAAAGGCACCGTTGTCATCGGCAAATCCGATTGGTCCCATCGGGGCCATTGAAATTTTGTTTTTAATCTGAAGCTTACCTATATTTGTCGGCTGAAATAATGCTGCATACTTATTTGCCATTGAAATACTCCCTTCGTTTCGTTCAATTTGGTTTATCCTTATGGTCTTACCCGATAATTGCGGCTTTACGCTTTTGATAAACCAATATTTAAATTCTATCTTTATTTTCATATTACTTTATGAAATTTCACCGTTTTTCAAAAAGTATGTTAAACTGAATCTATCTGAATCGGTCTTACTATGTCATCATAAGACCATTTAATTTTTATATACGAGGAGCGTTTAAAATGGATAAAAAATTTACGGACCCCTTAACAAGCGGCTCGGCCAATGCCAGCTACCCGATTGATACTGAGATTTTCACAACTGCTGAGCGAAGTATTGCTCCTATTCCGGTACCGTCAGATTCGCCTAAACCGCCGATTGAAGAACTGACCCGATATGCCGACCATGGCTATGGCCTCTGGAACTATGGCCCGGGAATTCCACATGAAAAAAGACTCGATCTGATGGCTTCCAGCTATAACGCGGTCGAGATCACACAATCAAAATCACTGCTCAATTTCTTTACGATGACAGATATTCATCTCACTGATAAAGAATCCCCGGGACAGGTGCCCTTTTATGGTTACAAATGGGGCGTTATCTCCGGCTATTCGGGAATCATGCTTTATACCACCCATGTGCTTGATGCCGCGGTCCAGACCATCAACGCCCTCCACCAAAAAAAATCTTTTGATTTTGGCATCTCTCTGGGTGATGACTGCAACTGTACCCAGCACAATGAACTGCGCTGGTTTATCGATGTTCTCGACGGCCAGCTGATTACCCCGGATTCCGGCATTAAGGATGATCCCATCCCCGGACCATTTAATGACTATCAGGATGTCTACCAGGCTGCGGGTCTGGATAAAAGCATCCCCTGGTATCAGGCACTGGGCAACCATGATCATTTCTGGATGGGGATGTTTCCGCCGGATGACTATATCCGCAATACCTTAACCAGTGACACCATCATCAATCTGGGGAACATCTTCACCGGCACCGAAGGGATTAACAGCCGGGGCTTCTACATGGGCGCGTTGGATGGCTCAACCCAGTATGGTAACATTGTTGGCGCTGGTCCGGTGGCTGACTTTCCCGATGGTGCCCCAACCGTCCCCGCCGATCCCAACCGCCGTTCACTGCTTCGCAATGAATGGATCAATGCGTTTTTTGACACGACTTCCCAACCCAAAGGTCATGGCTTTACCGAAGAAAATGCCGCTCAAGGATTCGCCTGTTATTCTTTTGAACCAAATTCGGAAGTACCGCTTAAGGTGATTGTTCTGGACAATACCCAAAACGATGATGATCCCGTTGGCGCCCATGGCACTGGCAGGGGATCACTCGACGCAAAGCGCTATGACTGGCTTGTCAATGAACTGGATCAAGGTCAGGCTGACGACAAGCTGATGATTCTGGCCACTCATATCCCCATTGGCGCCACGCCTGAAAGCACCGGACTCAACGCATTAATGACCTGGAGCGACG
Source organism: uncultured Acetobacterium sp. (assembly GCF_963664135.1). NCBI lineage: Bacteria > Bacillati > Bacillota > Clostridia > Eubacteriales > Eubacteriaceae > Acetobacterium > uncultured Acetobacterium sp. The sequence continues at coordinate 2,201,167 of NZ_OY760905.1, forward strand.
ATGCGGCCGTGACCGAAGCTGATCTACTCGCCAAACTCCATACCTATCCCAATCTTATTTTACTGGTTTGCGGCCATCGCCATCTGAACATGGTTACTGCCCTCAAATCCCCGGATGAATCCCGGCCTGAGCTGGGCTTCTGGGAAGTTGAAACCTCGTCGCTACGGGAATTCCCGCAACAGTTTCGAACCATTGAAATTGTGAAGAACAGTGATCACACCGTTTCTATTTTGGCCACCAATGTGGATCCAGCCGTGAAACCAGGATCTTTTGCTGATATATCCCGCTCCTATGCGCTGGCAGCCCAGCAAATTTTCGGATTGCCGACGGAAAATCGCTCCTATAATGCCGAGCTGATGGTTCAACTGACCCCGGTTATGCATGAAAAACTTGCAAATTTGTAATTGCATCTCTAAATCCCTAACCCTAAACCAACCTGAAAAACACCCCGATAAACAGATGCTGTCCTTTGTTTATCGGGGTGTTGTCAGTTTATGCCTCTTATTGATTTTTTTAATTACTCTTATCAATTGATCTCATCAATCTGTGTTGCTATTCTTTTCTCGTTGTTCAAAATCCTGATCAATTTCTGCCTTCCAATTAGCCGGAATGGGATTACTGGCTCGCATTTCGCAAACCACATCGCTGACCACCCGGTAATTTAAGCGAGTACCAGCTCCGTCAGCATGATAATTGGCAGCTCGATCAGCACTGATGCCAAACCGGGCGGCGGTTTCAATGGCATCGATATTGGCACCCAGGAAAATAAACTCCCAGTGGTATTGGGTTTTCTCCAGTTCAATCAGTCGCTTGATCTTTTCATAGGAGTATTCCCGACTGGCATTCTCCAGGCCATCGGTGGTGATCACAAAAATAACCTGATCGGAGCGATGTTCCGGCTGGGTGTATCGCTGGGCGTTGATAATCTTATGGATGGTTTTTCCGATGGCATCCAGCAGCGCGGTGCAGCCGCCGACATAATATTCATTTTCAGTAATCGAGGCAACCCCCTGAATATCCAACCGATCATGGAGCACTTCATAGCCATCATCAAACAACACCGTGGTGACCCGGGCCTCTCCGGTTGCCTGCTGTTGTTTTTTGAGCATCGCATTAAAACCGCCGATGGTATCACTTTCCAAACCTGACATCGATCCGCTTTTATCCAGAATAAAGACCAGTTCTGTTTTAATAATTTTTGTTTCTTTTGCATTCATTGTATTATCCTCCGTTTCTTTGTTATTCAAAGGATAACACGATTTGCCGGTCTGTTGGTCGCTTTCAAAACGACAATCAGGCTCCCAACAGGGCCTGATCAAAGGCAAACAGGGCTTCGTTGATTTCATAGATGTTGTAGTTTTCCTCATTGATGAAATACTCGATAATCAGATCAAACTCGTTGCTGTGGGACAGAGCATACCCGGCTCGCCCCAGTAGATCGAGGGTCTCGTCCAGGTTCAATTCCAGCGCAATGGCAAAGGCAATAGCCGTGGCCTTGCTGGGATTGTAATCTTTTTTACTGCGGATCTTGGAAAATAATTTCCGGTCAATGTTGGCTTTTTTATAGGTTTCCACATCGGTCATACCCTTTTCATCAATCAGCCGCAGCAGCATTTCTGAAAACGAGTCATCCAATTGACCCAGTACATCTTCCAGACTTCTTGACATCTTCGGTTGCGGTGATGGTGTCATTATCTGGCTTTGTGGCGCCGGGTAAATCATTTTTACTTCTTTAAAATGCTGCACTTCATACTCTTCGGATTCCAGATTGCGTCCTGAAACCAGATGTTCATCCACATAATGGTCATCGATATATTTTTCAATATCCGCAAACAGCTTTTCGCTGAAGGCAAAGGCCTTTTTATCAAAAACTACCAGATAAACCATCATTTCATATTCCAGCAAAAATTCTGAGATAGCCACCACCGCAATCTTTAAGGCCTGATCCTTGGGATAACCATAGATGCCCGACGAAATCAGAGGAAAGGCAATGCTCTTACAATCCTGTTTCAGCGCCAGATTCAGGGAATTGGTATAGGCCTGGTGAAGCAGCTTGGCCTCATTGGCACCGCCGCCCTGCCAGACCGGCCCGACGGTGTGGATGATCTTCTTTGCCGGCAACCGGTAGCCCTCGGTAATCACCGCTTCTCCCACAGCACAGCCGCCAATCTGGTCACACTCGGCCTGGAGCTTGTCCGCCCCGGCGGCGGCAAAGATCGCCCCGCAGACGCCACCGCCCATTTTTAGCCCGGTGTTGGCCGCATTGACAATGATGTCCACCGGCATTTTAGTAATATCGTTTCGGATGATTTCAAATGGCATGAGTCACAATCCTTCCTGTTCTATTTCCTGCTGTCCTAATGCATCCTGATCGAACTTCCAGTTTTTTCTCATCATACCAGTTGCATCATCTTTTTTCAATAGTGTATCTTGCTTCTCTTGAAAACAGTCCCAGCGCAGCCAACTATTTGCAGGCACACACTACTTTCACAATTGATCAGTCGGCCTTAATCCACACCCTCTTCAAACATCTTGCAGGGACTGATCTTTCTGATCTTGCCGGCAACGATCAGCACCGTCGCCAGTCCCAGCAGGCTGATTCCAATTGCGGTGAACAACACTAAACTGGGTTCTACATAAAAATCGCAGTTCAGGATACCATTGGCCGCAAGCATCAGCGCTAGCATCGGATTGGTGGCAAAATAGCCGGCGATGGCTCCCACCACCGCAGCCCCGATGATGACGGGCATCTCACTGATTAAGATCTGACCGATCAGCTGATTGGATGTAAAACCAAGGGCTTTAGAAACCCCCAGCCGGGTTCGCTCCCGCAAGATCCGCACCCGGATCACCAGAAACATAATAAATACAATAATCACTGCAATAATCCCCAAGCATCCCGTCACCACAATTTTAATCGACGCTTCAAAGGAATCCAGCATCATTTCGATGGACGCAAAATAGCTGTTGCATTTAACGTTCTCATCCCCATAGTGATTGTTAATTTTGGTGACAAACTTCTCGGTATCCTGACCATCTTTCAGATAGATCATCAGATCTTGTTCCTGATAAGATGGCACCAGTTTTTTCATCCCGGCAGTGGTAATGGCAGCGCCTTTTCCCAACATGTTAAACTGCTGAGTGACCCCCACTACCAGAAATTCCCGGGTAATCCCGTTATAGTCGATCGACACCGTGTCCCCCATCTGGGCACCGAGATTATCCAGCACAATACTGGTGATGGCGATCTCATTATCCTGCACCGGCATCTTGCCCTTCACGCAGGTATTGACTTTCAAGCTGCTGTAATCTGCGGTTATTCTGGTGTTAGCACTGCTTTCTTTGTCGTTAAATTTAATCACACCGTCAAAGGAATTAAGTTTGATGGTATCTTCCACTTCCGGCAGAGCGGCAATTTCTGCGAATATCTTTTCTTGATCCGCCAAGGCAGTCACTTGAACCTCGGCGGTTTCCAGCCCGATTAGTTTGATCATGGCGGTTTTGTCCACTGAAAAGTTATAGTAGGACGCCAAAGCAAATACGGTTACCAGACTCAACAAGATGATGATCAGTCCGGCAATGAGATTCTGCCGTTTATTGAAAAGAAGTGATTTAAAACCCATGGCGGTATTGAGACTCAGCCTGGTCTGATCCAGCGGAATGCTGTTTTTCCCAAAATGATGGGTTTCGATGCCGTTACGCAGCGCTGTTAAGGGGGTGATTCTTTTGATTTTAGCCGCACTGAAATAGGAAATTCCCAACACCGCCATCATAATCGCACCCAGACTTACCAATGCCGCCTGAGGATAGAGTCCGGTGGCCCATCGGAGACCAATTGAGGACGACACTACATTGGTAATCACCGGTGAAATTAATAGTCCGGCTCCCAGCCCCACTATAAAACCGACGGTGGTGATCAGCAGGTATTCCATCAGAATGGAACTAATGATCTGCCTAGTTGTATATCCCATGGCTTCCAGAGTGCCAATATTTTTTATGTTGTTTTCAATGTGGGTGGTGGTTGAAAACTTGATAACAATCGCCGCAATCGCTAAAATGATAATCGAGAAGGACACCAGCACTGCCATAATGATGTTGATAAAGATGGCTACACCCGTTTTCATTGTTCCATAACTGAGCGAGGCATAACTGCCCGTGCCTTCTGGCATAATCGTTTTTATTTCTTTGATATATTGGGATTCAAATGCTTCGGTGCCATTAATATCATCGGTGATCACCGCGATATAGCTGCATTTTGCGCCATACTCCGGCTGCGCCAGGAATTCCTGGAACTGCTGATTTCCCACAAATAATTTATACATACTCACATTAGAAGGACTGGCAAACATCAAATCTTCGTAGAAACCGGCAATCTCAAGCTCGGTACTGGCATCATCCACCATCAGTTTTAGGGTGTCCCCGGTTTGATAACCATTTGCCACTTTCAAAACATAGGGCACAATGACACCATTTTTCGGCATCTGTTCGGCCTGATCAATGATATTGACCTGGGATATTTTCCGGTCGGTATCCAGATTTAAAAAGACCGCCGGGATACTGTTAGCCTCTTCCCCAGTGTTTATATTCTGAAATGAGGAAGACATCGACATCATCCCATCTTCCCGTTCACTGTAGGAATAGTCTTTAATAGACTGATAAATTTCCTCAATATCCTGATCGTGGGCACCGTCGGTAATTGAGATCAGGTGGGCGCCATTGGTTTCGGCATTTTTTTTGTCAATAAAGGTGTCCATATTTGATAACACGCTGATTCCCACATAGAGAAAAATAGTGGCAATAGCAATCAGGATGATCAGGGTGGCGGTGGCCACCTTGGCCTTTTTGATATTGTTGGTCGCAATCATCAGAATTTTCATGACTACCAGCCCATGCTTTCCAGAAATTCTCGCAGGATTTTATGTCGATCCGGGTCGTCCTTGACATAGCTTCCCAACTTCAGCTCATCAATGATGACCCCATCTTTTAGATAAAGAATACGGTTGGCTCGTCGGGCGGTTTTGATATCATGGGTCACCATGATGATGCTCTGGCCGGAGGCATTGACCTCGGTCATCACATCCAGCACGTTGATGGCATTGGTCGAATTAAGCGCTCCGGTGGGTTCATCGGCAAAGACGATTTCCGGCGCATTAATCAGTGCCCGGACAATCGCAACCCGCTGGGCTTCGCCGCCGGAAAGTTGGGACGGATATTTATGATAGCACGCATCATTCATACCTACCTGCTGCAGCAATTGCTTGGCTCGAGTTGCGATCGCCTTTTTATCCCGGCTGACCAATAAACCCGAGATCATAATATTATCCAGCACGCTCATGGTATCATTGAGATAGATCTGTTGAAACACAAACCCACAATGCTTTCTTCGAAAGACGGCCAACTTATCATTGGAATAATTGGAAATCTCCTCGCCTTTAAAATCGATGGTTCCCAGGGTCGGCTTGTCCATCCCCGATAGGGCATAAAGCAGGGTGGACTTTCCCGAACCCGAGCTCCCCATGATGACGGTGAAGTCGCCTGCTTTGATTTCGATGTTGAGATTTTTTAAAACGTGCTGCATGATGCTGCCGTTTGAATAGGTTTTGCTGAGCATTTCTGCCTTTAGAATCGTGTTATTCATTGTAATCCTCCTGATTGACTGAGTGAACCTTTATCGATATGACAAAAGACCATGGTCGGCTTTTGCTTTCCATGGTCCTATTATATTTCATATGTTCTTAACCAGTCTTTTGCCAACTCTTATTAAATCCTTATCTGTTTCTTAAATAATCTTTTTAAACAATCTATTTTTTTAATAATAATCAGGCCTTTACACCACGTTGATGTCCAGTTCCACCGTGAAGCCATCCTCATTATAACAGCGGATACTGCCGCCCATACCGGCCATAAACTGTCGCGCCAGATAAAGCCCCAACCCGGAGCCCGGGGTATTTTGAACCGTTTCCCCGGAACCGCGAAAAAACTTTTCACATACCAGCGGACATTCATCAGGATCCACCCCCGCCCCATAATCTTTGATTTTTATGGTTAGATTCTTTTCTATTTTGTCCAAATTAAACCAGATGTCAATATCGGTATTGGCATATTTATAAGAATTGCTGATGATATTGTCGATCACCTGACCCAACCGCAGCGGATCGCAAAAAATCAGACACTCAGCCCGGTCATTTTTAAAGCGGATTTTTCCAAAACTGTCCATGTCTTTAAGCATCTGGATGATCACGGTGCTGGGTTGCTCGCTGACATTGACTTTAAGTATTTCCAATTCTTCCAGGGTTGCATGAAACAGATTGCTGATCAGCGCATCAATGGTGTCAGCTTTGGCATCAATCACGGCAATTTTTTCGATGCTTTCGGTGATCGTCATTGCTGCGGTTGACACCGTTAAATCAGCAGTTTTCACTGTTGCCAGCTTGATCTCGAGCAGCTCACAGATCGCTTTAATGGTGGCCACCGGTGTTTTAATGTCATGCGAAAGTTCCGCCACCAGCTCTTTCTTGCTGATGTTAGCCTGATATTCCCCCTGCCTGGCTTTTCGCAGCTCTTCCCGCATCAGATCAAAACTCTCGGTAAATGCCCCAAAGTAATTGCCCCGATCCATGGGCAGCCGGAATTCCAGATCGCCATCGGCAATTTTTTTGGCAAACTCTTTCATCACCCCAAAGGGTCGGAGAATCGAAGTGTACACCAGCCCCAAAACCACATAACCCATGATCAATACAATCAAAAATGCAACAGTGATCATGGCCATCAGATTTCTTTTCATGGCAGCTTCTTCATTGCCATCGGTCAGAAAGATGATCTTACCAATCATTGCTGGCTGTCCATTTTCTGAAGAATCCATTAAATCCATGATGGTATTTCTGTTTTTGATCGCCTCAAATACCAGCGATTGATAGTTTTCATCGCTGGTAAGGGCGATCTGATAGGACAAGCCCTCAGCCGCTCCGGTTCTTGGCATCGTGCTGTCTTCATTCCCGGCATTATTTCCATCATTATTTCTAGCTAAGCTGAGCCACTCTTTTTCAACCGTTTTGACGACTTGGTTAATCTGTGTCACGTCCACCTTATTTAAATGAGTGGCATTGATATAATTGACTGCCACGGCGTAACAGGCGAGTAACAGCACCATAAAAGCGATGATCATTCTTTTTATTTTCATGAATTACCCTCAAATGCTAAACTTAATATTTTAAAGTGATGATGCTTTAAACCGCTTGTGTTTCAAAGATATAGCCAGTGCCCCAGATGGTTTTAATGTACTTGGGTCGATTGGGATTTTCTTCAATTTTTTCCCGAATTTTGCGGATATGGACATTCAGGGTCCCGTCGCTGAAAAAAGCATCGCCCCAGATATTGGCAAACAGTTCATCCTTTGGAATCACCCTATTTTTATTTTCATATAGATATTGAAACAGCTTGAATTCTTTCTTCTTAAAGCCGACATCTTTTTCATTCAGATAGACCTTCATGGCATCCGCATCGATTCGCAAATTACCACAGTAATGCGGCTCTTTTAATTGAGGGCTGGCCGCTTCGCTGATCCTGACTTTTAACGCAGCTCCATCATACCGTTTGATGATCACTTTGACCTTGGCCAGCAAGACGCTAAGCGAATAGGGTTTCTTGATATAATCATCCCCACCGATATTCAGGGCAATGAGGACATCATCATCACTCTGCCTGGCACTGATAAACAGGATCGGTACATCGGTTTTTTTGCGCAGTTCCTTACATAATTCAAACCCACTGTCATTGCCCAGATTAATGTCCAGTAAAATCAGATTGACCCCATTTGTTGAAATAAAGCCCATGCAGTCATTAAAATTTGTGACATGAGCTGCCGTTATTCCAAACATTTCAAAATATTCACAGGTCGCTTTTGCCAGCTCGACTTCATCATCGACAATTAAACAATCCCAGTTCACAGTTACTCCAATCCGCCTGACTTAGTCGACATTTTTAAATAATTCTACCATATCATTCTGATGAAATCCAACTTGTCGTAGAAAAGACTTCATTTTTCAAGATAAAGTTGACTTTCTACTGCAATCAAATTCTATAATTCAAAGCTAATGATGGATTTCGACGCAACGAACATTTTCATTTTATCAATGAAAAAACACTTCGCAGCGTTTAAAACCTTGCTACGAAGTGCTTAAATTTAGTATGCTATTGTCACGCTGATCGACTTAGTTTGAACCATTATTCGATGTCATGAATAACCTTTTATTTTGTTGCTTCTTCCCAGTATTTAGCATTCACAGTCGCATCCGAAAGATCTGCTTTTTGTGTCAACAAACCATATTTAAGACTTAAATCAGCGGTTTGCTGAACTGCATTCATATCGATATAGCCAATTTTTGCAGCATCGAAGCCAGCCGGTTCGACCAGTTTTTTTACTTCATTTGCCATGTAAATTTGATGGTCTAATGAAACACTTTGATCCACATTATAAACTGTTTTTCCAGCCGCAGCAGGATCAGCACAAGCATCAGCCCAACCCTTAATGGATGCTCTTAAAAAACGCACATATAAATCTTCGTTATCTGCAATCCAATCTTTTGAAACAAATAGGCAGTCTTCCATCATTGCCACGCCAGCATCGTTCATATCAATTTTATTTAGATCACTTTCTTTCAATCCAGATTCTAATAATAAACCATATTCGTTGTAGGTCATTGCTGAAGCCGCATCAACGTCATTGTTGATCAGTTGGTTCATGGTGTAATCCTGTTGAACCATGGTTAAATCTTTATCTTTGTTTAGACCATTTGCTTCAAGCAAGGCGTAAATTTCATACTCATTTCCACCAAACCATGAACTGACTTTTTTGCCTCTTAAATCAGCCGGTGTTACAATCCCGGTTGACGCTTTAGAAACAAGCAACATCCCACTTTTTTGGAATATCTGTGCCGTATCGATTAAATCCCAACCTTGTGATTGGTACTTCATCAAGCTTGAAAGCCAGGTTACACCAATATCGGCAACCCCATTTGATACTTGTTGTTCTGGAATAATATCACTACCACCAGGTAAAATTTCAAGGTCGATACCTTCTGCCTCATAATAACCTTTTTCCTTGGCAACATAGTAACCCATAAATTGCGACTGCGGTAACCATTTTAACTGTAGCGTTACTTTTTGAAGACCGCCCGTCGAGCCACTTTCTTTCTTTGTGGTGCCAGAACTACATCCCGCACCCAGCATTGTTACTAATCCTATGATCAGAACAATTGACACCAGTTTTTTTACGCTTTTCATTTTTCCTTCTCCTCGTTTTTCTTTTTTTATTTTTGTGAAGCATGCCATTTAATAGCATTGCGCTCTACCAAGATAATCATACCGTATAGAATCACCCCTGCCAGCGAGGCAACCACGATATACGACCAACCCATTGCCATTTCACCTTTACGTAAACTATCTTTGATGGCAAATCCTAATCCGGACGTTGATGATGCAAAATACTCGCTGATCATTGCCGCCATAATTGCTGTTGCAATGTTAATTTTTAAGGCGGTAAATACATTAGGCAAACAATTGGGCAATCTTAATTTTGTAAAAATGGTCCATTCACTTGCCGCTACGGTATGCATTAAATCCACCGAAAAAGGTTTTAGACTATTTAAGCCATTGTAGGCATTCATTGACATTGCCGCCATACAAACCACGGTGACAACCCCAATTTTCTGGGACATTCCGGTTGAAAACCACAAATTCATAATTGAAGAAAGTGCCACCAATGGTATCGCATTAAAGGCTGAAACAACAATCATGCCGCCATATCCCCATTTTGGGAAAAAAGTAGCGATCGCTGCGATCATAAATCCAATCAGCGAACCGAATGCCATGCCAATCAGTGCTCCCGATATTGTCACAAAACAATCGGTTAACGCTTTACCAAGATTATTTGATAACGTGATCGCGATCGCAGTTGGTACTGGTAATTGATAGGGTTTTAAACCAAAAAGCATATGTAAAAAACCAAATTGCCACAATAAAAGGATGACAACGCCAAACCCCAGGGGCCAAATTATATTTAACATTTTTTCTTTCATATGTTGTCACCGCCCTTCTTAGATGACGTTTTATTCCACGGTAGCAGTACCTTTTCACCTAAAACGACCAGATAATAACCGGAGATGCCCATCAATGCACTCGTCAGTACAGCTGCCCAAAAGATATTGCTTGAATTTGAATAGAGTGCATATAAAATTTTCACCCCAATTCCACTGCTGGACCCTAACATATCCACCAGTATGGATGCGGTAATCGCCAAAGGTGCAGCGATTTTAAGACCGGTAAATAAATAGGGCATGGAAAATGGAAACATTAATTTATAATAAATCTCTACCTGACTGGCTGCCACCGAGTAGAGCAAATCCTTTTGATCTCTTTCAACTGCTTTTAATCCACTGAGCATATTTATGGCTACTGGAAAAAACGTAATATAGGCGGCGATAATGATCCGCGCTGAATCCATGTCTTTCACAATATTGAAAATAATTGGCGCCAACGCTAAGATGGGGATCATCTGGGATATTATTAAATATGGCAGACCAATTCGTTCAACTGTTTTAGATAAACTCATGATCACTGCCAGAATGATGCCAATGATACCACCCACCAAAAATCCCGCCGCTGCCCGCGAGAAGGTCACGAGACCAGCCCCTAATAGAGCACCGGCATTCTGAATAAAGGTCGCAATGATGACATGTAGATAGGGAAGCTTTGTTGCTGCCATTGGATCTTGAAAGACATTTTGCAACAAAAATGCAACCACTTCCCATAATCCAATAATAACGATCCCCCAGACGATGCCAACGAATATTCTGTCATTTCGTTCGACTGACATGGTTACACCCCCTCAAAACTTCCTCTGATCTTAACGATATAGTCATAAAATTCAGATGTTTCCCGAACGGAATTTTCGCGGGGTCTTGGCAGATTGATATCGACAATGGCCGAAACCCTACCAGGATGCGGTGATAAAACAACCACCCGATCGGATAAAAAAACCGCTTCGGGAATATTATGGGTAACAAAAATAACTGTTTTTTTAGTTTGACTCCAAATATTCAGTAAATCTTCATTTAATTTTTCCCGGGTAAATTCATCCAGTGCTGAAAAGGGTTCATCCATTAACAATATTTCCGGATCTAATGCTAACGCCCGGGCAATCCCGACTCGTTGCTGCATCCCGCCGCTTAATTCGTAGGGATATTTCTGGCCAAAGTCCTGCAAGCCGACAAGTTCAAGCATTTTGTCAATCCGCGCGGTTCTCTCTTTTTTAGAAAACTTCATAATCTCCATGGGCAAACAGATATTTCGTCTGACGGTTCGCCAATCGTAGAGAACCGGGCTTTGAAATACAATCCCATACTTTCGCTGTAGCCTTATTTCCCGAGGGGATAAACCCCGAACCAATACTTCACCGGATGTCGGCTGAAGTAAATCACCAATTATTCGAAGAGACGTTGTCTTGCCGCATCCTGAAGGTCCGAGCAGGGAAATAAATTCGCCTTCCTGGATGTCAAAACTGACGTTATTCAGTGCAACAATATCTTCTCCGTTTTTACCTTTATATGCCATATTGACATTTTTAAATTGAATCTCTGGTGAATTCATCCTTATTTCCTCCTAATTTACATATGCACACATTGATGCACCTCCGACATCAATTGTTTAAAAGCGCTTTGCTTTCTGTCATTTCGACTGACCAATTCATGTTTTTTGACTATTTTATCGCAACTCTTTTTGCCTCTGAAATTGCTTCAACTGGACATATATTTGCACAAAGCTGACAACCGACACATAATTTTGCTATTAATTGGGGCTTCCCGTCAACTTCACTTATTTTCAATGCCTGATGGCCACCATCATAACAGGATAAGTAACATCGCCCACATCCAAGACACTTGTTTTTATCAATCTTGGGATAGACCACCGAATGATGATCCAATTGATTCACGGGAACAAGGTTCGGCAATGCCAGACCCACCAGTTCCTGTGGTGACCGAAAACCCTTTTCCATTAAATAATTCGCCAGACCCTCTTTTAAATCATCAATGATCCGGTATCCGTATTGCATCACGGCTGTGGTTATCTGCAAATTGGTACATCCCAATGCCAAAAATTCAGCAGCATCGTACCATGTATCAATGCCACCCATCCCACTGATGGGGACGTCTTTCAATTTTTCATGGGTTTTCATGTCGTAAATAAAGCGCAGTGCGATGGGTTTAACTGTTTTTCCAGAATAACCACCCACACTGGATTTACCATCAACCTTAGGTCCTGACCCAAAATCATCCAAATCAATATTCATAATACTCTTAATCGTATTGATGGCCGCAATCCCAGTGGCACCGGCTTTCATTGCCGCAATGGCAGGCAGTTCCATATGCCCTAAATTAGGGGTCATTTTTGCTAAAATGGGGCGATCCGTTCCCAATCTTGTGGCTGCTGTGTATAAGGCAACCAATTCGGGGTCCTGACCGACATCTGCGCCCAATCCGTCTCCGGACATATGAGGGCAGGAGAAATTGCATTCAATAATATCAGCGCCTGCTTCCGTCACCTTTTGCGCTAAATAAGTCCACTCCGCTTCATTCTGTCCTAGAATTGAAGCGATAATGATTTTTTTGGGATAGTCTTTTTTTAATTGTCTCAGATATCTCAGATTTTCTTTGAGCGGATGATCTGATATTTGTTCAATGTTCTTAAATCCGATAAACGAATTCCCTTCATCCCGGATGGTGGCAAACCGCGGTGAGGTTTCTTCCGGAATAAAGGTGCCAATGGTTTTGAAGGCGGCACCGGCCCAACCCATTTCAAAGGCCTTCGCCACCATTTCATAATTGCTGGCAACAATGGATGATGATAAGAAGAATGGGTTTTCACATTCAACGCTACAAAATGTCATCTTCAAATCAACATCTTTGCTTTTTATTTCTGGTATCTCCAGCTGCGCTGCATATGCCATCAAATTTGGAATTGCTACAACATGATCAATTTTTCCTTTAAGACATGCTGCCATGCATTTTTTTTTGACACAGCCATTGCTACATTGAGATGCTTTTGCCGCTTCTGCGGCTCCGCTCAAATTCTTAAAACGTAATGAGCGAATCACTTTCGCCGGGTTCAAACCATGAGAACATCCTTTTGTGCAGGGAGCATCATAACATAGCAGACATCCTTCAATTTCATTTTTGGCCGAATATTTATTTAATGCTTTTTCCTGCATTGGATATCCTCCTGAATATGTAATAATTAATTATTGGTCACTCTTTTGACAAACTTTCCCCAACCGGGTTCGCCCAGGAATTCACCGTCTTCAAAGATCAGTTTTCCTCTTGAAATAGTCATCACCGGATAGCCCTTCAGCTCTTTTCCTTCCCAGATGGTATGATCATAGTCGGAATGCATGTTATCCACGGAGATGGTGAATTTTTTGTCGGGATCATAGATGACGATATCGGCGTCTTTGCCGACGGTAAGCGATCCTTTGTCTGAGCAACCAAAAATCTTCGCCGGATTTGCACAACAACATTCAACCACTTTATTGAAGGTCACTTTTCCTTCGTTGGCAGCCGACAGCATATAAGGATACAAGTTTTCAATCCCGGCACAGCCATTGGGTATTTTGGTAAAATCATCCTTGCCCCAGTCTTTTTCATAGGATTGGAACGGGCAATGATCCGTTGCAATGGTATCAATTCCGCCGGTTCTGATGGCATTCCATAAGGCGTCCTGGCTTTCCTGACCTTTCATCGGAGGTGAACATACAAAATTACGGCCGTCTTCTCGCTGATAGACCGCACTTGTAAATTCCAGGTATTGGGGACAGGTTTCAATGTAAATTTGATTGCCGTTTCGTTTGGCATCAATGGCGGCTTCCAGACCTTCCTTGTCCGCCATATGAACAATGTAAAGCGCCGCATCAAAGTTTTTGGCCCAATGCACAGCCCGTTTATCGGCCTCCGCTTCCACAAATTCAGGCCGACTCAGATAATGATACCAGGGCGATGTCTTTCCTTCTTTTAGAAACGTTTCAATATTCATATCAATAATATCCGGGTTTTCGGCATGAACATTGATCATCGCCCCCAGTTCTTTGGCTCGAATTAATAATTTAACGAAGGTTGCATCATCGACCATCATGCCTTCTTTTTTATAAACGAGAAAACACTTGAAACTGGTGATTCCTTCTTCAACGGCTTTTTCCATTTCTGCTAATATTGCCCCGTCATTCAAGTCGGTAATACAACAGTGAAACGCATAATCCACACAGGCTTCTGTTTCACAAATCGCTTTTTTTTCATCGATGAGACTAAGAATCGAATTTCCTTTTCGCTGAATTGGATAATCAAAAACGGTGGTGACACCACCACAAGCTGCTGCCCGGGTGCCAGACAGATAACTGTCAGCTGACACGGTTCCGCCAAACGGCATCGCCAAATGGGTATGCACATCAATGGCTCCCGGAAGAACCAGCTTACCCATCGCATCGATTACGGTTTCTGCCTGATGGTCTATGTTTTTGCCAATCGCGACAATTTTTCCATTCTTTACAGCGATATCTGCCTCAAACATCTCTGCTTCGGTAACGATTTTTCCATTTTTAATAATTAAATCCATCTTATTATCCCTCGTTCCCATTATTTCCATTCGACTTTTTCGAATGCTTCCGGTCCCTGCTGCGATGTGTTTAAATAAATGGCCGCATTGCCTTCCAAAGCGATTTTCATAAAGTCGGTTCGGCATTTATCATAGGGTGTATGGGCATATTGTTCCTGCATCGGTGAATAGCCGATGGTTGGCTTTCGGTCAATGCCGCAGGTTTTACTGGCGTCGGTGCCAAAATCCCAATAACCATATTCCACTGTTTGACCGACTGCTACCAGGGCGTCTGTCGCCGCTTTTACAAAAGCATGTTCGGTGCTGATTTTCCAGGGGTCCATATCTTTTGGCACATTATAGGCTAAACCAGTATACGATATTTCCTCGGCACTTTTTACTGCTACATCCGCTTTGAATTCCGGATCTTTTTCGGCGAGTTCGTTAATTATTTCCTGGATCTGAGCCATCGCCGATTCCGCCGTTTCGCCCGGCAACGTGCGGCGATCAAGCGACAACATGCAACGATCGGGAACGATTGATAGCGCCCCTGGTGAACATTCAATAATGTTCAACGAGATCGAAGCTTGCCCGAGTTCCGGGTCGGTGGGAAGCCCCGGATACAGTTCTTCCTTAATCCGGGTAATTAATGGAATCGCTTTATAAATGGCGTTAATTCCCAACCATGGGGCGCTGCCATGGGAAGTTCTGCCATAGACATTAATCAGCATTTCCACCCGTCCGCGATGACCGCAATATAATTTCAGTGACGTCGCTTCTGACGATACCATGGCATCATAATCCAATCCTTTTTCCGGAAATGTTTTATCAACCAGATGCAGCATGCCCACCATTTCTGCCGGTTCTTCCTGAACCACGCCGGCAAACATAAAGGTTCCTTTGACTGGAAAACCCTGTTCCCGAAGTTTTACCAATAGTCCACCCGTATAAATTTGAACGGCTTCCCCACATTTAACATCCGAAGCACCCCGGCCGTGAATGCATTCTGCTTCATCCGGCTGTTTATTTTGTGAATCAACCGTGCAGACGTCGATGACCCCGCCATAAGGATCGTATCCTTCCCAATTTGCCGCATCGCCAGGGCTGACGTGATCCATATGCGAATTATACATAATCGTTGGTCCCGGTTCGGTTCCCTTTACCAGTCCCACCACATTCCCGTGACTATCCCGGAATACCTCATCATATCCCAGTTTTTCCATCTCAGCCATATTCAACGCTGACAAATCAAATTCGGTTCCGCTGATGCTCGGTGTCTGCACCAATTTTTGGGCAAATAATATCATCTCCGGGTATAGTTGATTCGAAATTGTTTGAATTGCTTCTTTTATGTTCTTATCCAATCCACTCATTTTGTTTAACACCTTTCTTATTTAATCACTGTAACTGGATTAAATTAAAGTAGAAAATCTGCTTTATTCAGTTTAGTTAATTCTCTAAAAATTGAAACATTACCAGCCAGCGCTTTAACCATATAATCAATTCTGACCTTGTCGATAGGGCGATGACAATAAAACTCCTGCATCGGCGAATAACCCACTGCTGGTTTTTTCTCTCTGCCGCTGATCACCGATAAATCGGTACCGAAATCCCAATAGCCATACTTAACTGGCTGATTGACAGCTTCAAGCCCTGCTGCCGCGGCTTTTGTAAAGACATGCTCGGGACTGATTTTCCAGGCTTCTTTGACATTGGGGATGGCAACCGTTAAGCCGGTGTACGTAGTTCTTGGCACCGTTGCAATTTCCACCGTCGCTCTAAAATCAGGATCTTCTTTTGATAGCTGATCAATAATATCCTGAACCTCTTTGACACAGCCATCATAGGTTTCCCCGGGAACAAACCGTCGATCATAGGTAATATGGCAGCGATCCGGGACAATACACATCGCTCCTGGAGTACAGTCAATGATCGTAAGGGCAATGCTTGAATTGCCAAGATCTTCATCGGTGCCATGATTTTTGGCCAGATAGTCTTCAACGCAATCAATGAGTTTGGTCGATTTATTGACAGCATTGATTCCCAGCCATGGCGCACTGCCGTGGGAGGTTACCCCGGAGATGGTCACTTTCAGCTCAACCCGTCCCCGATGCCCCAGATATAATTTCAATGCGGTTGCCTCACAGGAGACCACCCCATCATAGGTGATGCCCGCTTCCGGGAAGGTATCTTCCACCAACTTAACCATCCCCAGCTGTTCTGCCGGTTCCTCCAATACAACACCGGTAAAGATATAACGACCTTTGATTGGATAACCCATCTTCCGAAGTTCAAGCAGGATTTTACCCGAATAGATTTGGCAAGCCCCGCCAGCTTTTACGTCTGCTGCTGCCCGGCCATGGATGACCTTTACCAACTCATAACCGTCTCTGTCCTGGTTTTCCATTTCATTTTCATCTATTTCTGCTCCATATGGATCGTAGCCTTCCCACTCGCTGAGATCTCCGGTATCCACATGGTCCAGATGCGCATTGTACATAATCGCCGGTCCCGGTTCTGTCCCATCAATAATGCCGATGACATTTCCCCATTTATCTCGAAAATAGTTGTCATACTCCAGCTTTTCCATTTCTGCTAAATACAAATCTGCCACACCTTTTTCTTCACCGGACAGGGCTGGCACCCGAATTAGTCTCTGACAAAAATCGACAACTTCCGATTCCAGTTTTTCAGCGAGTGTGTTAATGACATTATTTATATTTTCCAACTTATTCATCTCCCAATTTTTAGTTTATTTACAGGCATCGCAACGATTGTTCAAGCATCTCAGCGATATTTTCTTTGGTTGGTTTAACCATACAATTGCCAATGTTTGCCGTTTGAATGGCCATTTCACTGTACTGTTTGATCTCATCCGGACTGATCTGTTCTTCACCCAGAAGCTGTTTTATCAAGCTTTTAAATTCATCGACATTATCCAGATTCATCGCCAGCAAAATCTCCGTCGATAAATCTGGCCGTTCTTTTTCCACCAGTCTTAAATATTCTGCTAACAAAATACCATTGGCTTTACCATGATCGATGTGTTTAAAATATGTCAGTGAGTAGCCCATTGCATGAACCGCGGTGGTTCCGGTCTGCGCGATAACCACCCCCGCCAGAAATGATGCCTGAAGCAGATTTTCTCTGGTCTGTGGTGAAAAAGCTGGTGCCGTCGGTGATTCAATTGCTTTTAGCATTTCTGGAACACAGCCCATGATCAGTTGGGTGCTTTTTTCCGCAAGCGCATTGGTAATCATTGATGATTTCACCGACAGCATCCCTTCAATGGCATGGGATAACGCATCAATGGCCGTATTGATGGTGACCTCAACCGATAATTTATCGGTGTATTTTGCATCCAGAAAGGCAATCGTCGGAAAAATCAATTCCGTCGCAATACTCGTTTTGGTCTGAGCCTTATCGTTGGTTAAAATTGAGTATTTGGTAACCTCGGAACCCGTACCCGACGTCGTTGGTACGAAAGCCATTGGCAGGATTTTGTTTTCATAGCTACCTGAAAATAAATTTTCTTCAGAGATATTCTGAGCCGCCAATAGCGCAATTCCTTTGGCTGCATCCATGGGCGAGCCGCCACCGATGGCAATAATAAAATCAATCTTGTTTTCTTTGGCTACTGCCGCCCCCTCATAAATAATGGCGATGGTAGGGTTGCTCTTGATTTTATCAAACACCAGATAGTCAATTTTCTCGGCGTCCAGGGCTTTGATAATATCGTCCTGGGAACCGTTGATTTTTGCTGAATGCAGCCCCGTCACAATCAGGGCTTTTTTCCCCAGGGAAGCAAACAGTTTACTGTTGTTGCCAATACAATCGTCTCCCATAACAACGCGGGTAGGCATGTAATAATATTGATTCATGTTACGCCTCGATCATCTTGTCGACTTCGCTTAACACCTGATCCATTATCGCCATCGCATCCGTTAATTCCTGCTCGGTGATAATCAGTGGCGGTGCGACAATTAAAACATTTTCATGGGAATAGGTACTAAAACCCTTTTCTGATAACATGCCGATTATTTTGCCCATTATTTTTTCCGGGTCCATGCCATAGGGAACAAGTGGTTCCCTGGTTTTTTTGTCTTTAACCAACTCAATGGAGGAGAACAACCCAATATATCTTACGTCGCCAACACAGCGATGCTTTTCTTTGATTTTTTCCAATAACGTTCCCAGCAGAACCCCGCGCACCTTTGCCTGGTTCATTAATCCTGCTTCTTTATAGTATTCAATGGTGGCGATTCCGGCTGCACATCCCAATGGATGGGCAGAATATGTTAAACCACAACTTAATGTATTATTATCAAAGAAATTGGCAATCGCCTGGCTGACAATGGCGCCTCCAATGGGAGCATATCCGCAGGTTATCCCTTTAGCGAAGGTGATCATATCTGGCTTTACGCCATAATGATTGACTGCAAACCACTCACCGGTACGTCCCCATCCGGTCATCACCTCATCACAGATCATCATAATCCCAAACTCATCACATATTTCCCGTACGCCCTGCAAATATCCTTTTGGCGGAATAATTACACCATTGCTTCCGGTAATTGTTTCTAAGACGATGGCTGCTACCGAATTTCGACCTTCATAGATAATCTGTTCGCGCAACTGTCCAATATAATATTTTGTGGCCGCTTCTTCATTTTCAAATGCAACCGGCGCTCTGTAAACATAGGGATCGAAAAATTTGATAAAGCCGGGAATTCCTGGTTCACAAGCATATCTTCTGGGTTCCCCGGTTAAATTGGCGGCACCATAGGTCGATCCATGATAGGAACGGTATCGGGAAAATATTTTATTTCTTCCCGTTACCATCTTGGCCATCTTAATTGCATTTTCATTTGCATCAGCTCCGCCTAAGGTAAAGAAGATTTTTCCCATGTTATCAGGGGCAATCTCGATGACCATTTTAGCTAACTGGGAGCGTACATCAATCGCAAAGGATGGTGAGGAAAACGCCAATCTTCCTGCTTGTTCCTGAATAGCTTCGATAACTTTTTTATTGCCGTAGCCAATATTTAAATTAACCAATTGGGAAGACATATCGTAATAACGCTTTCCATCCCCGTCCCAAAAATAAATGCCTTCACCGCCAACCATGACTTTGGGTTTCAACGCCCCTTGGGCACTCCAAGAATGCAAATTGTATTTTTTTGATGTTTCACAAATAGCCTGTACCGTTTTTAATTCAAGTTCCATGTTTCAACCGCCTTCTAAACGTAAAAAAGGAGTCTGCTCTTACTTAAGAACAGGCTCCTTCGCCGTTATCATTTTATTTATTTGTCTGACATGAATACTATATTAACATGGTTTTTTTAATATGCAACGAACCCCAGCACAAAATCAATTGTGCTGAAGCACAGAAGCTCAAAGTCATATCTACATGATTTCTTTGATATTTAAGGCTAAAATCAGCTCTAAACCATTCTGGTACGTCAGCTCGCATTGCAATATTTCTTTGATTTTTTTTATTTTATAATTCACCGTATTCCGATGCACATAAGTTGTTTTTGCTACTTCTTGGATACTCCCGTTGCTAAGCAAATACGCTTTTAGGGTGTCAAGATAATCCGTTTGATTTTTACGGTCATAATCTTCTAACTGTCCCAAGGTATCTTTATAGAACCGCTTTAACACATTGGTATCCTCAACTTCAATCAGCAGTTGATAAAACCCAATATCATTATACGACTTAATAACCTCCTGCTGCTTTTCTGCAAGATGCAATACGGCGATTGCCCTTTTGTAATTTTTTGCTAACGACAAAATTCCATTTTCACCCGCACCGATTCCGCCATGGATCATATATTGGGGAAATCGCACCAAACATAATTCATACAGCGTTCTGATCGCATTTTCAATGACATGCTGCGAAAAATTTTGAAGTACAATTATCAAATACTGATCCTGCCTAAAGATATTAAATCGATCACTGCTCTGATATAAGATACTCATTAACTGCATTCTGATTTTTTTATCAAAATCAAATAACCTTCCATTTCCAGTGTCTTTGAGTGATAAGGCAACAACATGATACTCAGCATCCAGATCAAATTCTTTCCGTTCCAATACAGAGCGATACTGTAAACTTTTTTCAGGAAAAAAGATGGCATCCCGAAACGCCCCGGCAACGGTTACTTCATTTTCTTCTGCTTTAATAATTTTTCTGCAAAAATCATTGGTAATATCCACAATTCGTGTTTTCCATGGTATTGTAAACAACGGAAATTTCATTTTGCTACAAAATTCAATCAAATCCTCTGGTACTGCTTTGATATAGGGCCCTATATTCAGAACTAACCCACTTGCCTGGTGTTCAATCAATCCCTCTGCAAACGCGATTAACCAATCGGTGTTTGAATGCCCGATTCCGGTTGAAAAAATTAATTCCTGGCCATGAAGAAAACCCGCTGTTTCAGGATCTTCAAGCATGTGAACCCAATTAACGAGGTTATTCAATTTTTCATCACCGCAAATAAGATTCATTCCATAGTTTTCTTTTGAATATTTGCATAAATGATTGAGCGTGATCGCCATACTTGTCCTCCTTTCCCGATTTTAATTAGTTCAGATTATATTTTTATCAATTAATCCGATTAACTATCAATCGAGCAATAAGACAGCTTTAAATATAACCAAACAGTTGCGTACTTCAAACGGGCGTTATTCAACATTGAAAAATTTTCTAATACCCTGAAAACAGGTTGTTAAATAATCCAACGATACAAAATTTTTCTAAATTATATCAAAACAGTTTTTATATTACAAGGAAAACAGTAATTGCTCAAAATCACCTTTAAGAAAACTTATTTTATAGCGCCTCGATGATTATTTTGTCTCGTTTGGAAGTTATTTTAATTAATTATTCCCACAAGAATAAGCTTGTTTTGTCGATTTTTTATTTCTATTTTTACAACATTCCAATGAACTTCAAAAGGACTATTTATCCTTGTCCCACATTTTTAAATAGTTCTGAATTTCTATTGCATCTTCGACCTCCAGGTCTTGCACCCCAGCCAAGCCTTCCACATGATGAAGAAATTCATGCTTTAATACGCGTCTTAACTGACCTTTATATTCCGCCAACGACTCATTGCCAAAGGTTTGGACAAAGGAGCCATAATAAATGGCTATATAATTCCCCAATCGGCTGTCGCGATGGTATTCCCCTAAAACAAACAGATCCTTGGCTTTGTTTTGGGGATGCAGTTTTGCCTCTTCTTTTAAGACGATGCCGCCATTAAGCTCGTTATATAGCTCTTGGGGAATTTCTTCCGCTATTTCATTTAACATTGTTTCTGTTTCATCAATCGTATACATTTCAGCCCTCAATTATTTTCTTTTTAAATTTTTCTTGATCAGGTTGAATTCAATAACGAATCGCCCACAATTTTATAAAATGCTTTTTCGCTTTCCCATTTTTATTATTAAGGTCTATTACCCCCGAAGCTTGCCATTCACCGATAAGATCTATAATTTATTGAAAAATAACACTTCTATTTTTGTCAAATGGGTTTTTTCTAACCGCCAGTGAAAATAGATACGGATACTCGGTTTTTAAATGCTCCATATAGTTAATCCACTCGATCAGAAGCGTCGAATAGGCCCGCTGAATATCCAGTGACAGATGCTGTAAATCGGCCTGAGGCAAATCGTTCAGACTGTCTCGGGCAATCATTTCATCCATTAAATGGAACACGGCCCATAACATATCCGAATACGTTTCATGTTCTAATAAATTCTGATTTTGAAGCATCATATGAAAAAAACCGTGTTTTTTAATTAATTTACCTTTGAGGACTGTTAAATCGCCCACTCTGGCATCCATCGGAAAATCATATGCTCTAACGATCTCAATGGCTTTGGCAAAGTCTTTTTTCTGCCACGTTCCATCTATTTTCAAATGTTCGCAGATACCTTCCCGATCCTGATTGAATTCATTAAGATCAACAATAATATCGGTTCCCACTTCTCCAAAAAAGCTGCTGATAACCATATTCAATTGTTTTAAGCGCTCTTTCTTCTCCCGGGTACTGATCATACTTTGGAGAACCACCGTTACAATCGCAACCTGCATCGGTAAAAAGGCCACATCCTGTAAAAGATAAAAGTAAGTATCATGGGGTGAATGAAATAAGTCCAATTGCAAACCATAAAGTCCTACGGATATGCCAACCAGCACTAAAAAAATGACGACTGTTGAATTGATTTTTTTCAATTTATTGGTTCTCCTTTTCAAAAATTTTCAAGTCTTTGCCAAAGTCCCGTGAATTTCACTGCTCCAGATGATTTTATCATAATAAGAAGGATTCGCACACCGTTAATAATAATGAGAAGCAAAAAAGCATGTCTCCCGCTTAAGAAGATCATGCTTTTTGTTTCGTTTTACATCAACGAATTACTGTTGCGGTTGTGCACCGCCATGACCGGGGCCGCCTTCTTGACCAGGTCCGCCCATACCTGTCTGGCCGTTACTGGTCACCATGGCAGTTAGTGGAATTTCCACAGTCTGGCTGCCACAGGTTAAGGTATAAGTCGATCCCTGTACCAGTTCTGGCGAGCTGATGACCACTGACTGATAGGTTTTGTCCGGTGTGAACGAGACAACCGTCTTACCACTGGCATCAGTAAGTTTTATTTCGGTGCCGGCTGCACAGGTTGAGGTGAGGTTATAAAGCAAAGAGGCTTGTGTTGAAGACTCCGAAAACGACTGGGCCATTCCGGTACTGCCAGCGATGACAACAGTTCCTCCGGAAATATCAGCGGTGCCATTATAGTCAAGGGCGCCATTACCGCTGTTCGTCGGTCCGCTGACATTAACAGTCTCGCCGGAGATATAAAGGGAGCCGTTGCTGTCCAGTCCATCACCAGATGCGTTGACATGGATGGTTCCGCCGGAAATCGACACATAAACATTCGCATCATTTTCCATCGCTCCACCGCCACCTTTTCCACCGGTATCGGTTTCTGCAGCACTGGCGCTAGCCCCATTAAAGCCATCATCCGATGAAGTCAGGTCGATGGTTCCACCTTCAACAACAATGGCAGTCCCTTCAATCCCTTCGGTACTGTTTTTGACTGTAATCGTCCCGCCACTGATATACACATATCCTTTGGTGGTATCATCCGCATTCTTTGAGGTAATCCCTTTTCCTGCTGATGAATTAATGGTAATAACACCGTCTTTAATTTTTACGGAATTCTTACCGTTAAGAGCATCATTTGCTGAGGTAATATTATAGGTTCCTCCGGTTATCACCAGATCATCCTTTGAGACGATCCCATGGTTATACTTGGTGGTGATATTTAAAGTCCCTCCACCATTGATTGTCAGATCGGCTTTACTGAAGATCACCGCATCTACCGTGTTTTCATCGGTCTGAACATAGACGGCACTGTCGGTTAAGGTATTGACGGTATCTTTATTGAGGGTAACAAACACCTTATTGGCACTTTTTACATAGATGGGCGCATTATCGGCGCAATTGATCGTTACTCCGTTTAGGACAATCTGAACCTTATCGGCATCGGCCGCTGCAACTACAATCTGTCCGTCGGTCAGATTCCCGGTGACCACATAGGTGCCTTCTTTCGTGATTGTCAGCACCCCATTACTGGCGGTGGCGCCGTCACCGGTTACCTGGATATTACTGCCATCCAAGGTTACCTTGACTGCGGTACTATCGTCATAGGTGGCATCCAAATCCCGGTCGGTAAATTCTGGATCGACAGCAATTGTCGATGTCGGCGAGACAACCGCGGTTAACGCCGCCGTCGTTTGTGTTACGGCCTTTGCTGCTACTGCCGTGGTATTGCTGGAATTTGAACATCCGGCAAACAACACCATGATGATTAATACAAATGGTGCGAAAATTTTTAGTCTTTTCATTGAATTTCTTTCCTCTCTTTTTGAACATTGTTTTAAAGAAGTGATTTCATATAAGCTGTTGCAAATTTCAATTAATGTGTTGCCAAAATAACGTGGTCACATGGAACTGTAAAGATTATCACGTGCATCCCCTCTTTTGTTTTATTATAGACGGGCTATGTGACGGTTATATGGATAAAGACTGTTTTTTTATTGAAATGGTTTGGTTTTCCGGGTCCTGATATTTAAACTAAATGACCCTAACTGGACGTTGATGCCTGTAAAAGTCGAACTGAATTTTTATTTGCAAAGCCTACTTGACATTTTATGCAAAGCGGACTATACTAATTATGCAAAGCACGCTATGCAATTAAACAGAAGGTGTAAAATGAAAACACGAATAAAAGAATTACGAAAAGAAAGAAAACTCTCCCAGGAAGAACTGGCTTTGGCAGTGGGCACAACGAGGCAGACCATTACCTCAATTGAAGTGGGCAAATATACCGCTTCGCTGGTGCTGGCCTACAAAATTGCCCACTATTTCGGGCTGATCATCGAAGAGGTTTTTGACTTTTCCGATACGAATGAATTTTAGGAGGAAATCATGGAAGTATTTAGAACAAAGGTTAAACGGAGAATTGTCATTTCTTCAGGTCTGACATTGGTGGCTGCGGTACTTGGTTTTTATAGTATTTATTCAATTAATATATCAGACAGCTCGACCATGTCTGACGGTTTTGTAGCGGGGTTTCAATTTGGCCTGATCTTAAGCATTGGCGTTTTGTCCCTGGTTGATATTATCAAGTTAAGCCTGGCGATCAAAGATGAAACCAAGCTGAAAATATTATACAACAAGGAACATGACGAGCGGCTAAAAGCGATCCGCAACAAAGCTGGTGCGCCAATGATCATCATTACCTCCGTCCTGATGGTGCTTGCAGCGATCATTGCCGGTTATTTTAATATTGTTGTCTTTTATACCCTCGTCATCGCCGTCATTTGCCAACTGTCAATCAGTGCTGTTGTCAAACTGGTTTGCATGAAGAAAATGTAGCCATCAGGTGTGATGATGAAAAATAGTTATCTCTTGCCAGTGACGCTTGTTATTATGACTCTTTCCCTGGGACTGATGTTCATTAATCGAATGATCCTCCCCATGCCGGATTGGGTTGTGCGAAGCAATGGCATTATTATGCTAATTAGTCTGGCGGCTTTATCGTACTCAACAGCAAAGTTAACCTCGCATAAAAAGGAGAAAGGTGATATGAAATGAAAAAACCGATGAAAAGAGAAGTAAAACTCGGTATTTTACTCTTCGCTATCTTTAATATCGTTAATTTAATTGCCAATACTCTCCTGCCAGAAATGCCGATATTACATTTTATCCGGGGAGGACTGGTCGGACTGGCGCTTTCTCAAATCATCATTGGAATCTTGCCGGAGCCCGCTTATCTCAAATTGAAAAATTTTAAAAAGAAAATCTTGTAAACCCTATCGCTCAGAAATCATAACAGTCGTTTAATCTTTCGAATTTAAGAATGGCTTCAAAAAGGAGCAGACTAATGTTTAACCTAAATAAAAATGACCTGCACAAAATGCAAAAGAGATTAATTGTTGGCGTACTAATCATAATCATTGGTTCTGGCATCGGCTTTTTTTTTCCGGTAATACCGAAAGCCGCAAGGCCGCGGCAACGCTGGATCAACAAAAGAATGAAAAAATATTGACCTCTCAAGAACAAATAAATCAATATCGCGAATCCATGGCTTATTATAAAAATATGGATGTTGATACCTTTGATAATCTACCGCTTGACGAACGTTTGAAATATTCACAATTTGTGATTGATCAAACCGTAAGTAATGGCGTCTACGATTTGTTCTATGGCGAAATGTCCGGACATAGCATCTATGGCGTTCACGCCACGCCCGCTACGATCAATGATGATGGTCAGTCAATACGAGACAATCTCTTATTTAACAGTCAGATCTCATACCTTCAAACCATCGATAATGATATCCCAAATAAGCCATTCGATGCTTCTGATGCCGAAAAAGTATTAAGTTCAGTCTATTACCGAGTTGGTAAAAACCAAGATGTTTCAGAAACATACATTAACGAGGTTGAATTACATGTAGATCTCCGCTCTTCCACCTACTTGGCAAGTAAATACATCGTAACTGATACGAGCGATTTACGTGAGGGACTTGATAGCGACGGCAATGCTGTTCAATACAAAATAATAACTTATACTACAAATAATAATAAAACCTACTGTTTAAGAGCTATTATTCATAGTTTTGAAAATTATGACGGCACTCAGAAAAACATCTGGTTATTCGAAGTGCTTTCGTCTACCGTTGACGATTTTCCTCCAATCGATTAACTGATTTAATCAATATTGCAACTGTGTTCGTTATTCTAATTATTTGATATTTTGCTATTTATATTAAATATAGTCCTGCATCGCTTCAACGATGCTTAAAATCAATAATGGATCGGTACCGAATTATTTCAGCACCGATCCATTTAGATATAACAAGATACATAGTTCGAATCGCCAATTATAACCCACATATCCAAGTTATATTATTGTGTCAATAAACGCGTGATCTCTTCTGGCGGTTCAAATGACCGCCCATAAACTTAATAAAATGTTGTTTTGCTATACTCCTGATATTCATTTATTTCATGAAACTCAAAACCAAAAATTATATCCAATGACACCTAATAAAATTAATAAAGCAATTGTAATTATTGCTCCCTTTAATAATTCATAAGTTGGTGTCCCCTTTTCAATCTGTATATGTGGGGCTATAAATAGCCCCATCAAAACAAGAAACCCCAGACTAATTGCAATTTTATAAGTACTACTGTTCATTTCGCCAAATATAGGAGCATCAATGTAAAGCAGATACATGAACCAGCCTGCTATTGCGAAAAAAATAGCTGTTCGTCGCATAATCTTAGTTAAACTTTTTCCTTTGCTTTTTATCAAATCTACAACAAGCCATATGGTATAAATTGTTAAAAGCACACCCAGTAATATTGTTCTGTCCATCATTTTTCTCCATTACCCTTATGTCAAATTCCGTTATTAACATTTCAAGGTCTCGTCACAACTAGTATTGTAATCGCAACAACAGCAATCAACATGAAGATTATTGCGCCTTTTAATAATTCATAAGTCGGTGTTCCCTTTTCAACATGCACATGCGGGGCTATGAACAGCCCCATCATAACAAGAAACCCCAGACTTATTGCAATTTTAAAGGCACTACTGTTCATTCCTCCAAGTATGGGAGAACCAATATAAAGCAGATACATGAACCAGCCTGCTATTGCGAAAAAAATAGTTGCTCTTCTGACAATTTTAGTCATGCTTTTCCCTTTGCTTTTTATCAAGTCCGCAACAAGCCATATGGTATAAATTGTTAAAAGCGCACCCAGTAATACTGTTCTCTCCATCTTTTTTCTCCATTACCCTTATGCCAAATTTTGTTATTAACATTTCAAGGTCTTGTCACAACTAATATTGTAATCGCAACAACCGCAATCAGTATGAAGATTATTCCCCCTTTTATCATTTCATAAGTTGGCGTTCCCTTTTCAACATGCACATGCGGAGCTACAAATGACCACATCATAACCATAAATGCTATCCCGATAATGTATTGAAATACTTCATAATTTGGTATACTGGAAACTAAATTTCCATACAAAACAAGGTACACCAGCCAGCCAACAATCGTGAAAAATATGGTTGCTCTCCTGACAATCTTAGTCATGCTTTGTCCTTTACTTTTTATCAAGTCCACTACAAGCCATACAGTATAGATTGCATATATTACAAAAAACAACCCCGATTTTTCCACCATCTTCTCCTTTAGTCAATCAATTTTCTTTCTATCTGATCTCCATACCATGATAAAAATACACCCGTGCCAATCGCAATCGCCGCAATTGCTACTACCGGCAATGCCGATGTTGCTAAAACGCCTCCCGCGATCACTCCTCCAACAAGAACAAGACTGTCAATCCAATTTGCAATTGCGATATTGGTATTATTCCCCGCATACTGCTCATAGTTTAACCGGATATCATTTCCAAAAGATAATCCTGCCATCGGTCCGATTTTCAAACCGCTTGAAACACTCTTCCCTGCGATCGATGGTGCAATTTGGAATTGATCAAAAGTCCGCGCTTCATCCAATGTGTAGACAAAGACTTCTTTCTTCGCGGTTTGAACAACATTTGCCCCTTCATCCGAATCGCCCCATGAGCTTCCTCCGCCACCGGCACCACCGCCGCCGCTGAATCCTTCATACTCTGAGTCGCCCCAGGAGCCACCTCCGCCTCCGCCGCCAGCGCCATTCGAACTGCTCTGTGGGCGAAATAATCCTGCAAACCAGTTTGCCACCGATTTTAAGGTACTGCTAAACCAATTTATCAGTCCTCCCCAGCTACATCCGCTGGGGTCCTGGCGGTTAACCGGATTGTTATTGCAGTAAAGAAAAAGGTTATAGGCCATGGGATCTTTATCGCCAGCCCCCATTATGATATCCGGATTGATAAAGCGTCCCACTTCTGGATCATAATAGCGGCTGTTCAGGTAATAAAAACCGGTTTCGGTATCGTAGTAATAGCCTCTGTAACGGAACGGATTCTTTAAGCCGACCGTATCTTTTAACGACCCGGTAATGCTGATGAGTTTTCCCCAGGAATCATAAAGGTAGTTTACCACAATGGTTCCGGCAGCGTCAACGATCCCGATGATGTCGTTTTGAATGTTTCGAATGTAGTAATAGTCACTGCCGTTATAGTTAAAACCAAATAGCAAACCGGCCTCGTCCGTATAAAAATCAAAACGCTCGGTGCCACAAATCTGGGTCACGATCTGAGCTCCATTGAGATAAAAATGGGTTTTTACACCTGCTCCAGTCGGATGCCGTTGGCTGTGTACTGGATAAGCAGGTGCTAAAGAGTGTGGTGTTGAGCTTACAGCTACAACCTCTTGCCTAAATTGTCGTAGATGTATTCAATCCGTTTTGTCCCATTGACCTTGACCCGATCAATCAATTCCGGCAGCGTCCCGGCGGTTAATCCATCTTCGTACATGGACTGGATTTTCATCAATTGCGTATCCACTTTGTTGCTGTGATAATCCACTTTCCGTTATGCTAACTGACTCTCTGGTTCAATAAATCTATGGACTAAAACGTCAGTCTGAATTGATAAGTAAGAAATAATACTTAAGTTAAGTAAGTTTTGTTATATAATATAATTGTGATTTCTGATATTAGTGAATATGATGACAACTATATCATTAATCTTTCGAGTTTAAGAATTGATTCTAAAGGAGCAGACTAATGTTTAACCTAAATAAAAATGACCTGCACAAAATGCAAAAGAGATTAATAGTTGGCGTACTAATCATAATCATTGGTTCTGGTATCGGATTTTTTATTTCCGGTAACACCGAAAGCCGCAAGGCCGCTGCAAAGCTGGATCAACAAAAGAGTGAAAAAACCTTGACCTCTCAAGAACAAATAAATCAATATCGCGAATCCATGGCTTATTATAAAAATATGGATGTTGATACCTTTGATAATCTACCGCTTGACGAACGTTTGAAATATTCACAATTTGTGATTGATCAAACCGTAAGTAATGGCGTCTACGATTTGTTCTATGGCGAAATGTCCGAACATAACATCTATGCCGTTCATGCCACGCCCGCTACGATTAACGATGATGGTCAAACGATTTGGGATGATCTCTTATTCAACAGTCAGATCTCATACCTTCAAACCATCGATAATGATATCCCAAATAAGCCATTCGATGCTTCTGATGCCGAAAAAGTATTAAGTTCAGTATATTACCGCGTTGGAACAAATATAAATGTGTCGAATACATACATTAATGAGGTAGAATTACATAGAAGTCTTCATTCTTCTACCTCATTAACGAATAAATACATGGTTACCAACTCTAGTGAATTGTATGAAGGAATTGATTCTGATGGCAAAACTGTGCAATATAAAATAATAACCTGCAACGATGCTCATAACATGAATTATTGTTTAAGAGCTATTATTCATAGTTTTGAAAATTATGACGGCACTCAGAAAAACATCTGGTTATTTGAAGCTATTTCATCTACCGTTGACGATTTTCCTCCAATCGATTAATTGATTTAATCAACATCTAAACTGTGCTCGTTATTTTAATTATTTGATATTTTTCTATTTATATTAAATCTAGCCCTGCATCGCTTTTTACGGTGCAGGGCTACTAAACTGTTTTGATTATATGGGCAAGGTTGATTTAGTATTAGAACTTCGATTTCAAAATCAATATTAATATTATATGTCTTTATTCAACCTAGTTTTCTCAAAAGTGAATTTCAGGTCTTAAAACATCTTTCTTGTTATTTCATAAGCGCATTTTTAACTTTCATCCCGATAATATCTATACCAAAACTGATTGCTATTAAATCTGCACTCAATTGTATGTCAGCCGCAATATAATTAGGATTACTCCAAGATGTCAAAACTGATTCTAAAAAAATACCACTTAGTAATATGTCTATCCCGTTGTTCATAATTGCAGTTACCGTATCAACAGTGCATGCAATGATTATATTCTTAGGATTGCCTTGGTTTTCTTTTATATTAGAATACATTGCACCCAAGTCAAAAGCAGGTCCTATTATTGGGGCTATCTTAAATGTATTTGATTTAGGTAAGTCATCTATTATAGACGCACCTTTTTCTAAACTATATTCATTCACATCATCATTTAATATCTCAATTGCACTGTATGAATCTTCAATATAATTTGAGGATGATTCATCTCCAGAATTTTCTGATTCATATATATCTTGAAAACATCCAATAATGAAATTTACTGCGTTAAATAGAGGCTGTATAAAAGTACTGTAAATCCAATTGAAAAATCCTCCCCAGCCACATCCGCTGGGATCCTGGCGGTTAACCGGATTGTTATTGCAGTAAAGAAACAGGTTATAGGCCATGGGATCTTTATCGCCAGCCCCCATTATGATATCCGGGTTGATAAAGCGGCCCACTTCCGGATCATAATAGCGGCTGTTCAGGTAATAAAAACCGGTTTCGGTATCGTAGTAATAGCCTCTGTAACGGAACGGATTCTTTAAGCCGACCGTATCTTTTAACGACCCGGTAATGCTGATGAGTTTTCCCCAGGAATCATAAAGGTAGTTTACCACAATTGTTCCGGCAGCGTCAACGATCCCGATGATGTCGTTTTGAATGTTTCGAATGTAGTAATAGTCACTGCCGTTATAGTTAAAACCAAATAGCAAACCGGCCTCGTCCGTATAAAAATCAAAACGCTCGGTGCCACAAATCTGGGTCACGATCTGAGCTCCATTGAGATAAAAATGGGTTTTTACACCTGCACTCTCCTTTTCCAGTCGGATGCCATTGGCCGTGTACTGATAGGTGGTAGTTACACCGCTTTTCGTAGTCGATGCCAGCTCCCGGCCTTTTGCCCAATTCAGGGTCATCCCGTTATAGTAAAGCGTTGGATTCCCATTGGCATCACTAGTAATGGACTGTCCGTTATAAACTGTCAGCTTATCTTTCCAGACCGGATCATACCCATAGCTGATGGTCGTTACGGTATAGGGGCTTGCCAGTAATGTTTCGGTTTTTGTCAACCGGTTTCCCCCGGCATCATAGGTGTAACGGATCTCTTTCCCCAGATATTGATTTGTTTCTTTTATTAACTGGTTCCGCAAATCATAAACATAGGTGATTTTTAACGTTCCATTTTCTTTTATTGTCAGGATATTGCCGAAAACATCGTAGGTATAACTCAGAGTGCTGGTGCCATTTTTAATGCTTTCAACCAGAGGCGTGGTGGTCCCTGCTGCGGTTCCTTTTTTGATCTGGTAGGTGGTGGTAAAGGGTGTCGTGGTGGTGAGCTTCCGGCTATAACCTCTTGCCAGATTGTCGTAGGTGTATTCAATCCGTTTTGTCCCATTGACCTTAACCTGTGCAATCAATTCCGGCAGTGTCCCGGCGGTTAAGCCATCGCCATACACATACTGGGTTTTCGTCAACTGCGTATCCACTTTGTTGGTGCGATAATCCACCCGGTTCTTGCTGTCATAGGCTAGCCGCAACTGATGATTTTTCATAGTTGTACCGGTTCGCTCAATGCCGATGAGCCGTCCGATTAAATCGTATTCGTACTCAAACAATCGTCCAGTATTGGTATCCGTTTCTTTAATGACATTTCCCATGGTATCATAGGTCGTACTGAACTGGCACCGCCCGGTTGTATTGGGGGTAACGTTCTGACTGATCAGCCGCCCCATTTTATCCCGGATATTTTCAACTACTGCTCCGTTTGCAAAGGTTGTTTTCTTTATATTGCCATTGCCTGGACCATATTCATTGGTGAGATAGGGGCTGGTTTGCGTCCCAATTTTTACTTGCATCACATTACCGAACGTATCATAAATAAAATGGTAATCAAAGGCATTTCTGGTCACTTTGGTGATTCTGTTTTGATTGTGGGTGAATTGAACCTCAGCAAAGCTTGTCGCATCCATTTTTGTACGAACTTTTTCCAAAGAATCTGTAAGGGCATTATATTCATATTGTGTTAATCGATTCTCCGGTTCTTCGATTGATAAAACTCGTTGATTATTGGCATCATAATTAAATACCGTTGTTTTTCCGTTGGCATTTGTCAGCGTTTTAACTCTGCTTTTATCCGTGGTATAGGTCGCTTTCACCGTCATGGTGTCAGAGATTAACTCCAGAATAAATTGCTGGGTCTCGGCATTTTGATTGGTGTATACGTCAATATTCGCACCGCCGTTATATGATCCACCTGCCACACCTAAGGTATTGAGTCCGCCATTTGAGTATTTAACATTCAATCGGTAGGTACCATTACTATTTAATGCAAAGGCGAATTTCTGGCGATCATCATTTGTTTTGTCATAAACCACCAGCTTGTTTTCATTGTTTATTTCCAGCACTTTGCTTGAAATATGTTCCGGATGAATGTAATAGTAGCCACTTTCATTGGGAACACTTTCCAGCCGATAGCGTTGATTCGTTCCCCGGTTTAAATAATATTGCACAACTGGCGAATTATTTTCGGTGGCTTTATAGCTTACATCCCAATATTGGCCGCTGTGGCGGGTTCTCATAAAATATACTTTTCCATCCTGTGGTGTATCAGATAACGCCAGACCTGTTTCGACTGGCTCAAAATACCAGCTCTGGTCATTGTTTTCTCCCGCAATGCTGCGGATATCAATATTGGTTCCCGGATTCGTATAGCTCCCCTGGTTGGTCAGTACCTTTTCATCATTAGCGCATTTGGCTGCGATTTGGTAGCTTCCATCCGAGAGTACTTTTAGTTTAAAACGTTGTGCTTCTGAGCCGTTTTTATCATAAATAGCAGCATTAGCACCTTCTGCATTAAGACCTCCGCTGATATCCAGTACTCTTGTCTGGGCACATAATGGTTGTAGGATAATATACCCCTTCTTCCCATCCACGACCTTCCATTTTTGACTGTTTGAGCCATTAAATGTGTATTGGCATACATTTGTACCATTTGCATCGATCCCGCCGGTAACATCAAGGTATTTTCCGGATGTTTTTTGTCGGATAAAATAGGTTTTTCCCAGTACAACCGAAGCCGATGACCGGGTATGCTCAACAACTGATTCAAGCGGATTCCCGGCTTCATCATACTCAAACATCGTTTCCACACCCTGGGCATTCCGGGCCAGCTTTAAACGGTTAAGACTGTCATTGACATATTCAAAAGCGGTTCCAGATGGTGTTACCAGTCTTGAAATGTTCGCATTGCCATCACTGGTAAAATGGGATTCTCTGGCGACCGATTCGGCTGATACCAGCTCGCCGTTTTCATTGTATACATAACTTTTGCCATTATCTTTTATCAATTGAATGGAATCAAAATATGCATCATTGTTGTTATCTGCAAAAAAGATGTAAACATGGATTGCATTATATTTACGGGTACTCTCAGCTACACCATCATCGGTGGATATTACCCCACCACTGTATTGCCATTCGGTTGAATATGGACTAAAATCAAAGAGTGTCCATTTGGGATCACCACTTTCATATAAGACTGCCGCTGCCACCCGAAATTCTCTACCGGGTATGGGTTTTGCCATGCCTAAGCAACCCAGGTGAAAAATGTCACCCTGCTCCCCAGATACATTGACTGCCTGCATAAAAGATTTTCGTTTTCCGAAGGCTCCATGTAGTTGCAGCTGATACTGCCCTTCTTTGTAATTTGGATCTGAAAGATCGGGATTATTGGTATACATCACGCGTCCATCTTCACCATCTGTTTCACCGCCATTCCAGTATTTTAATCCCTTTCCACTTCCGTTTGATATTTCAAAACTGGGGTCGTTGATCAGATTAAATTTATTGGGAACTTCTCCCAATTCAATTTGAAAGCAGTCAAACCAGGCCTTCCCGGTACTGTTATTCAATCCGCCGATGATTTTGAGATTTGCCGCATCACCCGGATTCAATAAAAAGTTCAGGCTGACTCTTTTCCATCCTTCGTTAATGTTAACATCGGTTGTCCCAACTAATGGTTTTGATATGCCAAGAATCGTATTTGTTCCATCGGTATTGACACGCACGACCATTAAAACGGCTCCTGGATTACTGCCTGTGGCAGCTATGACATTTTCAGTTTTCACATAGACAGAAACGGAATATTTTGCAGATTTAATTGGTATATTGACATCCTGGGCAACACCCGCCATGGAATTAGCCGTATCTTTAACCACCAGAATTGAACGTTTGTCCATAAATCCGCAATTATCAACCCGATTTACACTGTAGACAATACCACCCGACAGTGCATAATAATGCCAGGGATCTGCTACGTTTTCAAAGCAAGGGTTTTGCACCGGATTATTAACATTCCCTTGAGCTTTGCCAATGATGTTCAGTTTGTTGTTGCTTAAATTCGATGAATAATAATCATATGCCGCTGAATTGCCATTTACATCCCGAACACTGATGGGTCGCCCCATGTTGTCAAATTGATAGGTCGTCAGTAAATTATCTGTTTTTACTGCGATATCGCCATCATTTCCGCAACTCTCAAAAACGGTTTGATTGCCATTTTTGTAGGTGATTGACAATGTTTGTCCTGTTGTGGTACCGCTTTTTTCTGTCACTTTTGATATCCGTTGAACCTGCATGTCATTACTATAGGTATATTCCACCGCATATCCGTCTGGAGCGATTACTTTAATCAAACGATGTCCGTTATAATCAAACTGAGTGAATGTTCCATCCGGATAGGTAATTTTTATCAAATTTCCATTTCCATCATAAGCATAATTTGTTGTTCTTCCCGTTACATCAATTATCTTTTCAAGTCGACTCATATCCGGGCTATAGCTGAATGTAATTTGTTTTCCTGCGCCATCTTGAACATTTCCTAGAAAATTTTCGATAGCATTCGGGCCGTAATTATAAGCAATGCTATTATTATTGGTGTCAATGGCTTTCCGTAAATAACCCCACAGGTCGAATTTAAGCTGTGACTTATCTTTACAGGTAACAAGATGTTTAAGCTCGCCTTCGTCAATTGCCGTATATTCCAGTAATAAACCATCTTCGTCACGGTAAACGCCATTGTCATTGTAAAAATAATGTTTTGTCCCGTCGTCGTCCGTATAAACATACGGACTATCCGTAATGCCAGTACTTTCAAAACGTTGCATCCCATTAATCCGCCAGCCGTAGCCGAAACGCGATGATTTGTTGGATTCTGAATAATTGTAAATGTGCTTAATGCTTACTGGTAGTCGGGTTCCGTTTGTGACTGCATCAAGATGACTGAAAACCAAATTACCATTGAAATCATTCACATACCCTGTTCCTGCACGTCCCAAATTTTGCTTATGATAGCTCCAATAGCTTTCAAGACCGGTGGCATTTTTATAAGCAAATATTCCTGCTGGATATTGAGCTGAACTTCCGGGAATGCCTGCAGCCTCAAAGTCGAAGTTTGAAGTGAAAAACCGAGCCACCGCATCGCGGCTTTGTTCTTCCATGCCTCTTAGCATGACACCATTATTAATGCCGGTATCATACCATTTTCTTACTAAGCGCGTAATATCAAAGGTTTTGGGAGTAATTGTAATATTACTTCCATTCTGCACGGTGGTTACATCCTGAGAATCAAGGGTAACAAAATCGGTTCCTGGCATTGTATTCCAGGAAGTTGCCGGCGACCAGTTTCCAATCGGTTCATTCGCCAGAATTTTAAAGGATTGTTCGCCAATGGCTGAAAACTCATATTGCCAAACTCTTAGTATGGCACTATAAATAATATCTCCTGGATCAAGCTGTGGCAACTGATTAAATTTAATCAATGCCCGGCAAATACCTTCGTCATAATTTCGGCCAACATTGAATGATCCGTAAGCTGATAAATACCCGGCATCTGGTCGATTAGAAGCAACAAAGGTATCATCGATATCATTTTGTGTTTTTTGTGTTTCAGTAACCGGGTCAATCATAACCGGATACTTCCGTTCTTCACGATTCAGCCACGCTTTATCAGGAATAATTTCCAGAATACTTTCATCCTTATTTTTCTCTGTTAGCTGATAAAAAACATCATCACACCCCTTGCCGGCGGCATCCATCATGTAAGGTGCGGGAAAAGAAAAAACGATTTCTTCACTCTTATCCGTTTTGATAAAATCAATGCTTTTGTCTTTATTTTTCCGTATTTCCATGCCCGGGTGCTTCAGATTGAAACTCAGGACGGTATCAACCGCCGCAACAGTTTTCAGGATAATGTTCTCTTTCACTTTATCTGCAAATAATCGGTATTCCAAATCAATATTTGATAAGATATCTGGATAATATCCATAACTGATGGATTTTTTTACTGCCATCTGCTTCTGATTATGTTCAATTATTTCTTGCTCTCCCTTAAGCGGTTCCATCGAAATGCGATTGCTTTTATCTGAAATATCTGCGTTTTCCTGAATAACAAAACGACATGTTTTCTTTTTAGTCACGTTGTCATTTATTACTTTATTTTCTTTTTTTGTCTGGTTGTTTAAACCCCAGGACAATTCATAATCACCTTTTTTTATACAAATTAACTGGGCGGCATTTCCATCGGCTGCAATTTTTACGGTTGCCATTGAATCTGTATTTTCATAAACATCACCCATTACTGCATCGCTGTTCGCTGTTAATGTGTTATCAATTTCTTTCCATGAACCGTCCTTTTCAAAATGAACGGGATCTTTGTACACAGCTGCAACCATGTTACCGTTTTGTGTTTGAAATACTTTTGAATAGGCATTTCGTTTTTCAGTAACTTCACCGACAATCGGTGCCAAGCTTTCTTTGGAAAACTTTGGAATTGCGTAATTAAGTTTAACGTCATCTGACTTTTCCTTTGCTAGGTCATTTTCATTTTTAGGACTCAACGTTCCATTTATCATGTTTGTCATGCTTCTTTCCTTCTTTCATTAATTCGTTTAATGGAACCAGAAATGTGCACGTTCTGGTTCAAGAAGGACTGGTCCTTTCTGACATCGTTTTAGGCCATTATCAGTGCTCGGGCCAAAGTAAAATTATTTAAGTCTAAATATAGTCAAATTTCTTATCAAATACTGTACCCAATTTGTTCCTTAGTCATTATATTGAAAGTGAACAAAACGCTGGTCATCATAGCGGATGGTTTTCAAGCCGAATTTTTCACCAGCATCGGCAACGTCATCAACACGATAGCCGTTTGACTCATAAACAAGCACGTCTGCGGCCCGTCCCAGTTTATGGCACGAGTCCCAAACACCGCCTACTTCACGATTTAATTCTTCACAACGCACCCCTGATGAAATCACCAGAGGAATGTCTAAAAATTGACGTACCATTTCCAATTTCTCAATTAGAATGCGATTTACCGCTACCGGGAAACCGTTGCAATATCGGCCCCCGCATTCACACTGAAATTCCCGCATGTTAAAGTGCTCGGTAACCTGTTCATCAGGATTAAATAAAGCATTGGATATCGCTGTTTGATTCAGCGCGGATTCTGTTAACGTGCCGACCATACCATCTTCAATCAAGCCATTCTGATGTTGAAACGCTTTTACCGCCTGATCCGTCAAAGGCCCCGGGAGACCGTCAATTGGGCAATTGTTTCCAGCTTTATTTAAGTTCATCTGGATGTTTCTGACCCGCTCACTTAGCATCGCAACCGTCTCGGCACCGGCGATGCCATCGACCGCAATCCCACCGCTTGTTTGGGCAGTGGTTACGGCTTCACCAAAGGTTTTGTCATCAATGGTGTCCAGATTTTCTGTTGTGAAATAGCACAAGATTAGTGCCTGTTTGATTTGGAGATCGGTCATTTTAGTTACGACCATCCTGTTCTTTTTTATTCATCACCAAATCCGAATCGCCCATTGATGGCGTTGTCGGGTCCAATAAAACACCCATGGTAATTGCACAAAGCAGTAGGGCATTTAATATCTTCTCGACCATATCAACATTAAAGTCCATGCCGCTCATGCTTTGAATGTACTGAAGAATGAGTATGATGAGTGCACTACAGGCAACCCAAAATGCTTTATTTTTTAATCTTATTTTCAAATTCATTTCCTTCTCCTTATTTCTGATTATCCGTAATCCGCTTATGGGCTTGTTTAACACTTTCTTCCGTTCGTGTCAGCCGTTCTTTTGAATCACTGATTTCTTCTTTAATTTCCTTGATTTCTTCCTGATTAAAACTGATTTGTTCTTTCATGTGTTCAATTTTATTTTTCATCACACCATTCTGATCACCTTCCTCTTTCACACTATTTCGATATACAACAAAGCCAAATAAAAAGCTTACGATAACCCCTAAAATTGTTGCTACCATCTGAACCTCGGACACATCACCACCTCCTGTTTTGATCGTTTGCGTTCTCACGCATCAGCTGATATTAAAATCTTATCATGGCTTTACTTTTTGGTCAGTTCCCAAAATGTTCCTTTTTAACCTTGATTCCAATTTAAAAAAGAACCTTACAGTTCTCTTTTGTCTTTCTAATGAATGTGTTTGTTAGCTTGCGATGAAACTTTTCTAATATAGCCATAGTCATATCCTAGTTCTTCTGATATTTCCAATAAGGTTTTTCCATAAAACCGATGCATATGAAATACTTTTCTTTCGATACCCTGAAGCTTGCCAATACTTTCTGTAATAATATTCATGCTTTTCTCCAGTAAAACCACAACTGCGATTTGTTCCTCAATTAACTTTTGTATCTCATGCATTTCATATATTATTGCCGTGTTATTCATTATATCGAGATTGGCCATTTTTAATTTCTTATTCAATCGCTCTCTTCGAAATTCCAATCGCTTCTTTTCTTCATTTTCAATTCGCAGTTCCTCTTTTAAACTGATTACACTTACATGATTCTCGGTCATGTTCATTTCCGCCTTTCTTCTGGAATAAATAGAACGTTTGTTCTTTTTATTCATAATATCCTCAATTACACGACCTGTCAATGCTTTTTTTATTTTATGCATTTCTGATCTTTTGTTTCATTGGTGGCCTTAACCCGATTAATTTTAAACATAAAAAGAGGCAAGCCGCTTAATTAAACGCGCTTACCTCCTTTTATTTTTTATTCAGTTTACAATCAATTCAGAAAAATGAAATGCACGATCCTATCAACTATGAAGATTGATTCACCGATTTCTCGTCGTGAGACCGGTTCTTTACACTGCCAGATTATTAAATTGGCTGTTATATAACTCGGCATAAAATGTGTCAGCGGCCAGTAATTCTTCATGGGTACCCTTTTCTACAATGGTACCATTTTTCATCACCAGAATCAGATCAGCTGACTTGATCGTGGAAAGCCGATGAGCAATGACAAAACTGGTTTTTCCCTGCATACTCTGAATCATCGCCTGCTGTACTTCCAATTCCGTTTTGGTGTCAACGCTGGAAGTCGCTTCATCCAGAATCATCAGCGCCGGATTAGCCAGCATCGCTCGGGCAATGGTTAACAGCTGCATTTGCCCCTGCGAGATATTGCCCTCTTCGTTGGAGATCACCGTATCATACCCTTCTGACAAGGTTCGGATAAAATGGTCGCACCGTGCCGCTTTGGCGACCTGGATAATTGCTTCCCGGGTTGCGTTCATCTTGCCGTAGGCAATATTCTCGGCAATCGTGCCTTTAAAGAGCCAGGTATCCTGAAGCACCATCCCCACCATGCGACGGAGTCCGCTTTTGGAAAGGTCTTTAATATCGATCCCATCGACTTTTATTTTGCCACCGTCGAGTTCATAAAAACGCATCAACAGATTGACTAGCGTGGTTTTACCAGCGCCGGTCGGCCCAACAATGGCAACCATCTCATTCGGCCTGACGGTAAAGCTGACATCCTGCATTAGTATCTCGCTGTCACGATAACCAAAACGGACGTGTTCAAATGCCACAGCACCGTCCGGCGCGGTAATTTGTTTGGGTGATTTGGTTTCCGGCACCTCTTCGGCTTCGTCCAGAAATTCAAAAACCCGTTCCGCCGAGGCCAACGCGGCCTGCATGGAATTGATAAAATAGGAGGACTGGGTAATCGGGTCGGCAATCTGATTGACATACTGCAAAAAAGCCTGCACCGTCCCAATCGTCATCGTGCCATTAATGGCAAAGATACCACCAACAATAGCAGTTACCACAAAACTCAGCTGCGTGAGAAAACGGATCGCTGGATAGATGGCATAAATAACAAATTGTGATTTTTTATTGGCCTGATACTGCCGGTCGCTTAACTCCCGTTCAGTTTGAATGACCTGTTCCTGCTGGTTAAAGCTTTTAATAATCAGATTACCGGTATAATATTCTTCGATTTTTCCGTTGAGTTCGCCGAGCACCTTCTGATTTTCATAGAAAATCGCCAGGGTTTTTTCGGAAATCCATTTGGTCGCAAAAACGCTCAGCGACATGGTTGCAATAATGATCACGGCCATGATGGGACTGAGGACAAACATAATGACAACCGTGAAAACAAGGTTACACACAGCGTTGACAAATTGTAACGCCCCGGTTTTTAAAACTTCGGCAATCTTATCCGGATCATTGGTAGTCCGGCTTAAAATCTGCCCGGTTTCATTGGCATCATAATAGTGAAGTGGCAATCTGGTGATTTTTTCACTTATTTTCTCCCGCAGCGATAACGCCAGCTTTTCGCCGACACTGGCCATGGTGTATTCCTGCAGAAAGGAAAACACCGCCCCGATGAGATAGGCCAGCAGCAATAATAATACCGACAGCCCCAGGATCCCCGCCAGCTGTTCAAAACTGCCGCCAAACCCATTGGTACTGATCACCTGAATCAGCTGGTCCAGGGCTTTCCCCATGACAATTGGCGAGAGCGCAAACATGGCATTGCTGACCACTGCCGCCAGCAGAATAATCAGTAAGGCCCCCTTTTGTTTCAGCAGCAGCCCCATTAATCGTCTGGCGGTTGCCTTGGAATTTTTGGGCATATCTTCCATTTCGGCCAAATCGGCGGGATTAAACGCTTTTTGATTTTCCTTTTGTGGTTTTTTTCGCTGTTTCTTCATATTCGATCGGCCTCCTTTTCAGTAAGCTGAGAAGCGACG
The DNA here is from genome assembly GCF_963664135.1 of uncultured Acetobacterium sp. Classification (NCBI taxonomy): domain Bacteria; kingdom Bacillati; phylum Bacillota; class Clostridia; order Eubacteriales; family Eubacteriaceae; genus Acetobacterium; species uncultured Acetobacterium sp. Next base: position 2,243,413 of record NZ_OY760905.1, read on the forward strand.
ATTTCCTGATAAACCGGGCAGCTTTTCATCAGTTCTGAATGCCTGCCGATTCCGGCCATCCGGCCGGCCTCCAGAACGATGATCTGATCGGCATCCATAATGGTGCTGATTCGTTGGGCGACAATCACCACCGCCGCATCTGCCATTTCTTTTTTCAGTGCTTTTCGCAAGGTGGCATCGGTTTTAAAATCCAGTGCCGAAAAACTGTCATCAAAAATATAAACCGGCGCTTTTTTTACCAGCGCCCGGGCAATGCACAGCCGTTGCTTCTGCCCGCCGGAAAAATTGGTGCCACCTTGAGCCACGGATCGTTCATAGCCATCTTCCATCCCGATAATAAAGTCATGGGCCTGGGCAATCCTGGCGGCGTGTTCCAATTCCGCCTGGGTCGCCTGGCGGTTTCCCATCCGCAGATTGTCGGCAATGGTACCGCTAAAGAGAATCGCCTTTTGAGGTACATAGCTAATCCGTTCCCGCAGATCATGCTGGGTCATTTGGCGGATGTCCACCCCTTCCAGGGTGATCTCACCGCTGGCCACATCATAAAGACGCAGCATCAGACTGGCAATGGTACTCTTGCCCGACCCGGTTCCACCAATAATCGCAGTGGTTTTCCCCTGCTCGCAAGAAAAACTGATGCCCTGCAAAACCGGCTCCTCTGCCCCCCGATAAGAAAAGCTGACCTGATTGAAGACAATTTTTGCCGGGTTATTTGGATTTCCCAAGGCCTTTGCTGCTTTTTCATCCCCAATTTCCGGAATCGTATCCAGGACCTCCTGGGTTCGGTCCAGGCACGCTTTCATTTTCGGCAGCATCACGATCACCATGGAAGACATGATCAGTGAAATCAGCAACAGAATGGTATATTCTGAAACGGCGATGATGCCCCCCACCTGAATTTCGCCATTGAGTACCAGAAAGCTACCAAACCATAACACTGCGACCATGCTGATCCCGACAACTGCCCATATCAACGGACTAAACACGGCGAAGGTTCGGTTTAAACGAATGACATTATCGGCATAGTCAAAAAAGGCCTCATTGGTTCGTTTTCTTTCATATTCCGAATTATCAAAAGCCCGAATCACCCGAACGCCAGTAATGGCTTCGCCCATGATCCGGTTAATGATATCCAGTCGCTTTTGGATGGTTTTAGAGATGGGACTGGCTTTTCTGAACAAATAATAAATCACACTAATGAACACTGCCATGGCAATAATAGGAATCGCCACCAGTATCGGACTTACGGCCATCGTCATGATAATCGCTGTTATGGCCACAATCGGTGCCGGCAAAATCATTTGGGCAAACATGATCACCGTCTGCTGGATCACCGTAATATCGCCAGTGGCCCGGGTAATCATCGAAGCGGTGCTGAAGCGGTTAAAATCACGGATCGACAGGATCTGCGTTTTATCAAAAATCCGATCCCGCAAATATTTTCCTGAAAGCGCCGCCAAATCGGCACACATATAACTGGCCCATAAAGAAATAAGTGCTGATACCCCCACCGCCGTCAACATTTGCAAACCCAATGACACAATTGCCATCAGATCTTTTTTGATGATCCCATTGTCAATTATTTTTGCTGCAAAATAGGGCACCGCCAACATACTAAAGGACTGGATCACCGTTGCCAGGATAATTAAAAACAACATGCCTTTCTTTTCTTTTAAAAATTGTATTAAATAGGTCATTGCTGATCCCTCCGGTTTTGATGTGAAATTTGAAACAATTATATTTATCATAAACTATACCGGTACGGTATAGTCAAGCAGTTTAAGCTATTCCGGGCAAAAAAAATGAATCGGCTGAAGTAATTCTTAAACCAGCCGGTTATTTCTGAAATAATCAAAGCCGCTTCCCGAAAAAAAATACAGACCCGAAGGCCTGTATCATAAATTCTTTATGGCATTTTTCCATTACACTTTTTTATTACATTTTTTCAAACTGATATTTCGTATTACAGGCTTTGCAATTGACTTCTAATTTATAAACATCCAGTTTCTTTTCCAGAATCGTTACCAACGGAGATTTGTCTTCCGGACAACACAGTCGATTCTTGATCGTAATCAACGCGTGTTCACTGCTGGTTTGCGCCTCACTGTCACGATCAAATGCAAGATGGACACTTCCGTAATTTCCGCATTTGCACTGATAGTCCAACCGAAAAAGGTCATAGGTAACATAACACAGATAACCAATTGTCTTGTTACAACCCTCACAATAGATCCAACCACCGTAAGCATTGGCCAGTCGTGTGTTTATCAACGCTTTATCAATCGGTGTTCTTGCCATCGTAGCGCTCCATTAAACCTGACCCATGATGGTCACCATGTTTTCCGAGGCCAATATTTTTTGCAGAAAATCCTTTGCACTCTGTGGCGAACGATAGCTGGGCAATTCAGCAAAAATAACCGATTCCGTATCCATTTCTTCCATGGCTGCCAAATAGTCCTGTGCGACACCATCGTCTGCTTTTTTCAGTTGGTGGTATTCCAAATTGGCTGGGTTTAAGCGGTGATTTGTAATGGCATAGCCTATCCGTTTCTGGCAATTGCATTTTTCCGGCGAAGCAAGACCGCAATACTGTTTCAGAAAGCCGGCCATTTTCTGTCGAATCCGAGAGAGCCGCTGGCGATATGCTTCTGGCGTAATCCCCAGGATCTCACCACATACCTTACTGTCCACCTTAAACATGATACCCAGGACATAGATCAGCCGACTTTCCGGGTCAAAGCATTGCAGCATAACGTTGGTACAGGACATTTTAAGTTCCTGAGTCAAAATGTCCTCGTCTACATCATTCATCATATCCGGGTTATTCTTTAAAAATCCGGCCTCGATGTCCGCTCCATAAAATTCAAAACTGAGTGGCGGTAGTTTTGCGAAAAACGACTTTTTGTAATTGAACAGGTAATTAGTTGCAATTCGATACACCCAGGTGGAGAATGCACTTTCCTTCTTGAAAGAGGATAAGCTGGTCATTATCTTGATCAGAATTTCCTGAGTGGCATCCTCTGCGTCATGGGGACTGCCAAGCATCCGCAATGACAGGTTATACACCATATCCTGCACACTGACAAGCAGGCTTTCTAATGCCTGTTTGTCACCATTAAGAGCCAGTTCAATGCTCTCATTCGTTTCGTTTGTTTTGTTATTCATACAATCTTCCTTCCATGTAATTTTGCTTTATACTAGATTAGACAATTATTACCATGGGTTGTGACAGAAATTTTTAGCTTTATTATCTAAACCGCTTGTTCGGCTGTTTCCTTCTCTGAAAAATTCAAGTTGTTGTGTTTTTTATTTATTTTACGATTTTTTATTTCCTTATATGCAAACTTGCTGCCTTTTTTACACCCATCATCTTTTACCATCAGTATCGAAAGCCCTTCCATTAACAATGTCATTTCACACTGTCTGGGACATGTCTTACAGCAGAGTTTGACTTCTCTAACGCCATTATCTCCATGAATTCCTTCTTTTTTATTTTTCTCATTCATCATCGTTTCACCCTCCAGAACTGTTAATCAGAAAACGGATTGATTTCACCGTCATTGTCATTATTTGCATAGACGACATTGTTCCCTGCACCATTTTAGTAAAATAATACCTTTTCTGAATTGTAGCATAGATTGTTAAATTTTTCACTATTGGAAACGTTATCTATTTTCAACCTAAATTTTTTCTTAAGAAAACCCTATGTTTTGTTTTAAATGCATAAATAAAAAACCCAGGGACGACAAGCTGAAACTTTGCCTTCCCTGGGTTTTATTACCATCATTTATTAAACTTTGTATTTGTTTTATTTAGACAATCACACGTACTTCAAATTTTTCCTGACAAACGGGACATTTCACCATATGCTTGCCCCGTTTGATTGGCAGCTGCAACATCTTTTTGCAACTGGGACATTTCCGGTAACGGTGGACGCCGATTTCTTTAAACCGTCGAAATAACAGTTTGAATTCTCTTTTGATCGGATTCCAGATTTTTAAAAATTTGTCATTTTCCGCCCGACGCTTACTGACGTTTCTGGAAAAGCTTCTAAAGATCAATAACAGCAGGATGGCGTTGGACACACCCATCAGAATCACTGAATCAACCAGCAAATTAACCAGTATCAGCCCCACCACCAATACCAACATGGCATAATAAAGCTGATCGGCACCGTAACGGCCGGACATGAATTTCACTAACTTATTTTTCAAACTTTCCATTTGTTTTCTCCTAATATTTACTCTTAGTTGATACACTCACTGGTTCTAAAAGATAAAGCTTAAAAATGAAAGTAAAAACTGAAACGCATAAAATCCAATAAACAATTTTAAAATCGTGCCAATTGGCGAGAACGATGACGAACGTCCACCAAAGCCACGTTTAGGTTTTTCCATCTGACTCAATACATGTCGGTACTCTTGATTATCCGGTTCCATTTCCACCGCTATTTTCACCTGATAGATGGCATCTGCATGATTGCCGATACCATAATTAGCAATGGCACTGTAATAATACCACTTCGCACTGCGATCGGAAAGATGATTTAAGACATTTAAGGCTTCCCGATAATCGCCCTGATTGATATAGCTAACCGCCGTATCAAAACTGTATCGACGGTTCTGATTGGCATAGGCGCCAAAAATCCATTCAAAAGGATCAAACCCTTCAAAGGTATCTGACTGTCGGGAACCATAACCAAACGGTTCATAGGCTGGTCTTCTCTGATAAGTCTGGCCGGCCGGATTACTGCTTGTTCCATAAGCATTTCCGTAGGCATAGTTTGCTTTACCACTTTTTATCAAATCATAGGCGGCATTGATCTCGCTCATTTTTGCTGCCGATTCCTGATTACCCGGATTCAAATCCGGATGATATTTTTTCGCCAGTTTTTTATATGCTTTTGTGACTTCCTCATCACTGGCATCATGAGCAACGCCCAATACTGAATATGGGTTCAATTTTATTACACCTCAATCTCTTTAAAAATAATATTGTTATGATTGTAACCTTCAATTATTATATTTTGTTTAAACAATTATGATAACGGCTGATCATTTTATTTTACACCGATTAAAAACCATCATTCCCCTATTTTTTGATGTTTTATTAAAAAAAGCACAGACCATCCACCTCGTGCATGCTTCTGTGCTTTCTTGATTATAAGTTGTGCGAGCGTCCATTCCATTATCTGATAATATTTCTCAGCTTTATTATACGGATAGGTTGGTCTGCTTTTTTAATGGGGTTCCACTTTCAGCCAGATTTTTCTTTGTTTTTAGGACATAGCTAAGCAGCGTCAAGCCGATACAGACAAACATGATCCCAAGTAATACCATTGTGTATTCACCAATGCCAGTCCCACTTGCACCAATCGAAAGCGTCTGTTTGAGCGCCTCAATTGTGTAGGTCATCGGCAGGAATGGATGGATCGCCTGAAAAAAGCTGTTGGTCAGTTCAATTGGATATACCCCACTGGAACCACTTAACTGCAAGATCAGGAAGATCAACGCAATAAAACTGCCGGCTTCATCTAATACCACTTTTAACAAACTGGTGAAAGACATAAAGCACAGGGAAGTGATCCAGGCAATAAAAAAGGTGGCGGCCACATTAGTGGGGGAAAGATGGTTAAATGCCATCAATGCGGTGATCGCTAAGATGGCCTGAAGCGAACTCACGATTAATAAAATCATGGATTTATTCAGCCAATAGTTGATGCCGTTTTTCGGTTTGTCTTTTTTGTCATATAGAGGATAAAAAAGACAGAAAGCCATCGCCCCTAAATAAAGTGCCACCGAGATGATATACGGAGCCATACTGGTGCCATTATTATCAACAACAGAAAAACTTTCTTCATTTGCCGCTGTCGGGGACACAAACATTGCGATGTTTTTATCATCAGTCTTAACTGCGGCAAGGGCTTGGGCCCCATCGGACAGTTTTCCGGCCAATACCTGACTGCCATCTTTAAGGCTGCCAATTCCGTTGCCCAGGGTTTGTGATCCGGCCGCTAATTGCGACGAACCACTGCTTATTTGCACGGCGCCATTTGCCAACTGTCCGGCTCCGCTGATTAACTGATTAGAGTTGGCACTCAGCAACGAAGAACCATCGGCCAGTTTCGAAACACCGCTGGTCAGGAGCGGCGTTCGGTTGTTGAGTTCGTTCATGGCAAATGCCAATCCATTTGAACCGGACGCCAATGTTTCAGACTGATTATTCAATGTCTGTAAACCAGCGGCAACACGGTTGACTCCCGCAGTATAATGCTCAACTCCAGAAATCAAACCAGCATTTTCATCATTGATACCCTGTTGCAGCTGTGCCAGCCCTTGATCCATCATGGATAACGCCTGAACAAGTTGTTCGGGATTTCCGGTGGAATCCGTTTGTGTGCCTGAATTGCCCAAATTCTGAATCGCGCTGACCGAATGATCAATCCCATCACTGTCAATAGCGATACCGCTGCGAAGAGTTTCCAGGTTATCCGCCTGGGCTTTTGCCTGGGGATCATCGGAAGTTCTTAAACTTTCAATGACCACATCTAATGAATACAGCTCATTTTGAATGTTTTTTGTATTGGTCAGAATCTCGACGGCACTATCATTTATCCCGGAAAGATCGGTCGTTTCCTGGGGTTGATTTTGAGTAACGGATTCCAGAATTTGATCATTGACCGCTTTAACCTGGTTAATGCCATCCGCCACCGAAGCAACCCCCGCATTGAGGCTGTCACTGGAAGAGGAAAGCTCCTGACTACCATCAGCCAGGGCGCCAACACCAGTCGTATAGCGGTCAATCCCGTTATTTAATTGGTTAGAACCGGCCAGAATCTGACTGATGCCATTGGTCAAGGTCGGCAACTGTCCATTAAGCTGCTGCAGTCCCTGGCTGAGTTCGCCCACCCCATTGGTATACTGGGTAAGACCGACTGAAAGGGTTTCGGCGCCATCACTGAAAGTCAAAGAGCTATCCGACAGTTTTTTTAGATTGGCCGTAATTTGCTGATTGCCATTTTCCAACTGTGCTGATCCGTCATTGATCGCCATTGCCCCATCAGCGGCCTGGGTCATCCCGGTTTTTAACGTCGAAATTTGTTTGAAAACCACTTCGGTATAAGTCTGCGTCACCTTATCAGAAACACTGTTTTTAATTGCAGTTGCCCCGGCGATTGCTGTTTTGGAAGCAAATAAATTTTCTCCGGGATTTATTTCATAGGACAGCACCATCGGCTGTGGATCGGCATTCATCAGGGTTGCGGCATTTTTTGAAAAATCTTCGGGAATGGTAACGACCATATAATAGTCGCCATTTTTCAACCCGTTCTGAGCCGTTAGAGAATCAACTGATACACAAGCAAACGGCTTTTCAGCTTCAAGCGTTCTGGTTAATTCCTCGCCAATATTAAGGGTGCTGCCATTATAGACGCAGCTTTTGTCTTCATTGACAAGGGCCACCGGTAATTCGCTGATTTTTGAATAGGGATCCCAAACTGAGGATAAAAAAATAGTTGTATACAAGGTTGGCACCAGTGAAAGAACAACGATCAGAACGATTAAGAATTTATTTTTCTTGAGAGTTTCAAATTCACTTTTAAGCATGGGTAGTTCCTCCTTTATACAAGATCTTTTTCAACCACTTCATTCCAGTCAATCGTTCCCGGAATATTGTTTTGATCGTAATACCTTAGTTGTTTGAGCTTGCATTTTTTCAAGGAGTCTTTAAATAAAGTCTCCGCTTCGGAAAGAACATTCATTACCGCATTTTTATTTTTTTCAATGGTTTCCGGCACTAGGAATACCTTTTCAACCAAATTGGAGGGAACAAAAAAAGGCTCCGACCCTTCTATGGCTTCGAAAACATCCAATAGAGTAATCGATTCATCTGGTTTGGCCAGGGTAAAGCCACCGGTTTTTGAGGCATTCGAATCAATCAGACCACCAACCACTAACTTTCGCAAAATTTTTTTAAGATAAGAATCTGATACTTGAAGCCGCTTACTGAGAGTAATGCTTTTTAAAGGCAGTTCATCTTTTTGTGACGCCAGCATTAATAAAATGCAGACAGCCTGTTCAACACCGCTTGTTAATTTCATTTCTTCACATCCTTAATTGTATTTCTGTAGATATAATACATCCATGGATATTTATTGTCAATAGAAAGTTTGTTAAATTCGCGATTTCTTTAAACCTATCTTGACAAAATCAGATAATCGCCTTAAAATAAAACCGACGGTCGGTTTTATTTTAAGGAGGAGATTTTATGGCTAAATGGGAAACAAAAGAAAAGCGGGTGGATGACATCGTCAATGCAGCCGTCGCGGTTTTTCTTGATAAGGGTTATGAAGGCGCTTCCATGGAGGCGATTGCTAAAAGAGCAGAAATCAGTAAAGGTGGCTTATACCATCACTTTGGCAGCAAAGACGAAATTTTATTTTATGCCAATGAGAAATTAAACGAACCAATTTATGAATATATCCGCCTCGCTACGGAAAATCCCGACCCGGTGGCTGGGATTCGACTTTACATCAGTAACTATGTCAGTTACTGGCTGGCTCACAAGAAGGAGCTCACCTTTTTCTTTCTAACTATGATTAAAGCCATTTCATCGCCGGAAATGTGGAAAGTCTATGAAGATTACTATAACCATATGATCGACTTTATTAAAACACTCTACGCCAGAGGTATCAGCAGCGGTCAATTGGCCGAACACAATACCCGGGCAAGCGCAATAACCCTGATGTCCGCACTGGATGGGATCTTGTCCTATCTGGTGATGAACGAAAACATCGAGCTTGATGCTGTCATCAAAGATTTTGAGGATAAATTTATCAATTCGGTATTAATTCATGAGATTTAAGGTTCGATAATCAGAAAGGACTATTGAAATGAAACGAATCGGAATATTTTACTTTTCAGGTACTGGTAATACTGAAATTATTGCCAGGCTGTTATCTGAGTCATATGAACGAAAACAAATAGAAGTTGAATTATTCAGGATTGAGGATATTGTAAATCATAAAAAACCATTAGTCATCAGTGATTTTGACATGATTGGGGTGGGACATCCGGTACTGGGGTTTGGCGCTTCGGGGATTGCTGACCAATTCGCCAGAATGTTGCCCAACTGTCCGGGAAAGAAAGCTTTTGTCTTCAAAACCGCCTCTTCTCCGCACTATATTAACCAGGGGGCCTCTGCTACAGTCATTCAGACAATGGCAGAAAACGGCTATCAGGTCTTTCATAATTCGATCATCGCCATGCCCTGTAACTTGTTTATCAAATATGATGATCGGTTGAATAAACAATTGTACCAAGCGGCGGTGAAAAAAGTTGAAAAAATTGTCGTGAACACCCTTAATGAACAGGAGCAGCAACTAAAAATAAATGGTCTGTTAAGCCGATTGCTCCGGGTTCTTTACTATGGTGAAGAACATTATGGGGCAAAATACTTTGCGAAAGGCCTGGCTGCTTCTGCTAACTGCAACCTCTGCCAAAAATGCGTTCGCGATTGCCCGACAAATAATATTTTTGAAGTGGATGGGCAAATCTGCTTTGGTGCCAATTGCATTTGGTGTATGCGCTGTATTTACGCCTGTCCCAATCAGGCCATAAAAGCCAAAAATTTGACTGGCTGTGTGTTAGACCCCTACACCGGTGGATTTAATATTGATCAACTATTAAACAACCCTCAGATTGACGGAAACTATGTCACCGAAAAATCAAAGGGTTATTATAAGCATTTGATAAAATACTTTAACGAAGCTGAGTAATTTTTTATGAAAATTCATCATCGAATTTTTGTTGCATTTAAAATTATTTATTCTAAACGAATAGGGTCTGTGATAGAATGGTTTCGTAAACTTTTGCGAAGCGCATTCATTCTTTGCTAAGGTAAAATAACACCCTAAAGGAGTGCCCCCAGTGATGAAAAGAAAACTGCTGCCCTTATTACTTATCTTAGCACTGCTGTTAACCGGCTGTACAACGACTGGCTCCACCAAAGGTAATCCCGATACCCTTTCAAATGCAACGTCCACGCTGCAGAAAGAAATGGACGAGATCCAGTCCATGTTAGAAGAGATTGGAACTTCCGTCGGACGAAGCCCTGCTGGTGATGAAAAAGCCTATTCGCTGATGAATGAAAAACTCAACAGCAAGACTTATTTCTTCGATATCCTGGTATGTGATGCTGCTTCCAATGTGACCCAGGTTGCTACCAAAATGGACAGCCCCTTTATCGGTCTCAATTTAAAAAGCATCAACCGTCATCCGGAACTGTTTGTGGATACCCCGGCAATGGTCATTAAGGCCAACACCGCCACCGATGATACACCCTATCTCTACGCTTCAGTTCCCATCAAAAACGGGGGCTGGGTGATTGCCTACATTGACCCCTATACCTTTGGTGCTGAACTAAGCAAGCTTGCCATCGGACAGAATCTGGAGCTTGGCGTCATTGACACCAACGGAACCAATGTCTACACCAGCAATATGACCGAAATCGGCAAGAATATTTTGACCGATCCAATTTACAGCAGTTTTGTTGAACTTCAGACCCTGATTAAAAATAAAATGATCCCTGATGCCCAGGGCGAAGGAAGCTATTCCTATAATGCCGCTGGTACCAACGAGCCAGTTCGAAAAGAAGTAAAATGGGACACCGTAAAGGCCTTTGACTCCGAGCTGCGGATTTATGTCAATACCGAACCCGGTGTCAAAAAAACGGCTACGACCGATGGTGAACTGCGCCAGTTTAACGCCGAGGAGTTGTCCTGGTTGGACACGGCCAGTAACTTTATCTATGATGAATTTACAAATCTTGAAACGCTCACTAAAACGGCGGTAACCGCCTATCAACAATCTGGTGAAAACAGCGAAACCTTCGCAAGCGCGTTGGCCGCCATCTCAAAGGATAGTCCGATCGCCAAGAATGTGGTCTTTGTCAATAATGAAAATATGATAACCAGTGCCTATCCCACCTATTTTAAGGGTATTTCCTTTGATCTTTATGACAAAAACATTCCGGCCATCAGCCTGAATAAACAGCCTTTTATCACCGAATTGACCTTTGCCGATCATCAGTCTCCGGCGACGCAGCTTTTGGCTTTTGTCACTCCTGTGGAGAAGGATGGACAGATTGCCGGATATATTGTGGCTCAGGTGCGGCTCTATGATTTTGCTGCCTATCTGACCAATCTGGAAAGTATTGGCGAAAACATCAACTTCATGCTGGTCAACAGCGACGGCACCATTTTGTATGATGGCGACATCACCGAGATTGGTATGAACACCTATGAAGACGACCTTTACTCAGAAGGAACCCTCAGTGACTATATTCAAAATGAATTCAAGCCCAATCGGGAAGGACAGTCCCAATACGAATTCTATGGCGCCGGGATGACGGAAATCATTCCCAAACGGGTTGTCTGGAAAACCATGACCTTCATGTGGAACGACTTTAAACTCAGCATGAATTCGGAGTGGAAGCCAGCGAAGTAAAAATAATATCACCCCTTTTTTAAGTTTTTCCATTTTACTATCTAAAACAAAAATGGTCTGCTTCACTAATATTCTGATACGATCTCAGCCCACCAGTTGATTAAGTCATTCAATTGGTGGGCTGTTTTCTGTAGAAATTTCAGCTCGTATGGAAAGTTAGCTTGACATTGTCTGTTAATCATGATATCTTGTAAATGGAAAGCACACTTTCCATTCTTTTGATAGCGAGGTAATACTTTGAAAAACAGATTGGAAGAAATACGCCGGCAACGGGGCATCAAGCAGGAAGAACTGGCCACTGCTTTAGAGGTATCCCGACAAACGATTGGCTCTCTCGAAAATGGGAGATATAACCCATCGATTTTATTAGCTTTTAAAATCGCTCTCTATTTTGATATGACAATTGAAGAAATATTTATTTATGAGGAGGAAAAACCATGTTAAAAAAACGGTCATTTTATGTTGTCATGCTGATTATCGGTGTTGGCTGCATTGGCACAAGCTTCTTTTTTAATGATGCCATTACGAAGCCCATCGCTGGTAGCTTAATCGGAATCGGTGCTGGTTTCATTGGGATGAGCATTGCAAATCTGATCATGAAGCATATGGAACGCAAAAATCCTGCCCTTGAAAAACAGTCCCAAATCGATTTTAACGATGAACGAAACATCGCAATTCGTAATCGGGCAAAGGCTGAAGCCGGGGACATCACCCAGTGGTTGATTATGGGTATCGCCTATATTACTATCCTTATATCCGCACCTTTATGGGTTACCCTGGCGGTGGTGATCGTGTTTCTTATTTACCATTTTATTGGTCTTTATTTAATCAGCAAATATCAAAAGGAAATGTGATGATTCCGTGACTGCTATTTCTGGCAAGGCGAGTGTTATTAAAACAATCCCTTATCAAAAACAAAAGCCGGTTCAAAGACGTCAGAGTTATTCTTCCGCTTTGAACCGGCTTGGCTGGTGTTGGATCAGACTAGATTTTGTTAATGGTTTTAACCGGATAGGCTTCAATATACCCTCGATAGCCCATGGGGATTAACTGAAATCGCGGTGCTGCTTCCGGTGCCCACTGGTAGCCGTAAACGGTTGGATCAAACCGTTTAATATGCTCCCAGATCGCATTAATTTCGGCCATAAAATCGGTATCATCATAGGGTTCACCTTGAAACACCATCATCGTGGTGGGAGGCAGCTCAATTAGCTCATAACCGTCGGGAATAACATTGGCATAATCCAGAGGAACTTCCACCCCCTGGACATACTGAGATGTGCCTTCCCGGATCAGATGCTTGGGCAGCCACATCCCGATGGGTTCATACAGGGCTTCTTTGACACTGGTGAGCACCGACCAGATCCCGCAGCCGACTTCTTCACAATAACCAAAATACTCGGTTGCTTTGATGCCACGTTTTAAAAGCAGCTTCCGGGCGGGTCGTTCAATCACCTGGACAAACACGGTACGGGAATTTTGCTGTTCATTCATTAATTGCTCATTCATTTTTTTCTCGCTCATTTTTTTCTCTCCTTTATGCATGGACTGGTAGGTATCGAAAACTTTCTGCGGCATAAACAATTGGATTGGCGGGGTCTGCCGGCCATATTTGCTGGGCGCCATCCCGAATTCCCGGGAAAATGCTCGGGTAAAACCTTCATGGGAATCGAAGACAAAGTCCATCGCCACATCCACAATCTTCATCTCACCATCCCGGAGCAAAAGCGCCGCCTCGGTGAGCCGCAACGCCCGGATATAATCGAAGGGGGCTTTTCCAACCACTTCTTTAAACAGCCGTGCTGCATGCCATGGCGAATATCCTGCCGCATTAGCTAGTTCTTTTAAAGTAATCTTCCGGTTTAAATTGGTTTCGATATAATCCTGCATCCGCTGTACGGATTGAAGAATCTGTGCCTCTTCCATTTTTCTCACCTCCCTTATCTTTATTCTAGACCATCAAGGAACACATTGCTTGACTGCCCTTGCTAAAGTATCAAGACTATTAAAATATTTTTCATGTCGATCGGTCTGATAATTTCTAAAAATACGGAGCCCCAACCAGCTTTATAACCAATGCCAACCATAACGGATTTGCTTATTTCTTATCAAATTGACTTGACCTGTCTATGATATGGTGATAAATTTTAATAAACAGCATATGAATTTGGAGGTTACTCAATGGAATGGAGTCAAAATTTCGAACAAAACAATGAGCCGACACTGGATGACATGATCCGATTCGTCAACAATCCTCTCTGGGTTGAACTTCAGAGCTTTATTGAGGACGTTTATCAAATCAAACCGATCATGAATTACAGCCGCTGTTCTGCCCAGAAGGGCTGGAACCTGAAGTATCGCAAAAGCGGAAAATCCCTTTGTGTCCTCTACCCCATGGATAATTATTTTATCGCTCTGGTAGTAATCGGAGACAAGGAACTGACCGAAACTGAAGCGTATCTTCCCCAGGCAAGTAGCGAAATTCAAGCCCTGTTTGCCAAAACCCGCTTTGCGGCCGGCGGCCGATGGCTGATGATCCCGGTCACATCGGAAAGGATTTTAGACGATGTGAAGAATCTGATTCAAATCCGGGTCAAACCAAAACTGCGTTAAATTTTACTCGTGAAAGAAATGAAATCAGCGCTGCAACTTGGATTTTTAGAGGAATAAAGCGCGCCGTTGTCTGGCAACTTCGGCGTACTGACATCCACTATTCCGAAGGATCGTCATTATCTTCTCAATTTTTGCACCATTGTCAAACCTTTTTCCACTTAAACTCGTTCACTACCTGAGCGATGCCGGCAATGCCTTCTTCAATCGCCCTTAAATCGGTGTTGCCATATCCCAGCACTAACGCCTGGTCACCGGCTTTTTTTGCATGCCCAGAATTTCCGTCATCATTCCGAAAATAATCTCCCAGGGTCGTCACAACAATCTGTTTTTCGTTCAGAGCTTTCCTGAGTTCTTCATCAAACACAATCGACTTAAACGTTGCAACAAGATGCATCCCGGATCGGGTTCCGGTTACGGAAACATCCTCACCAAATTTTTCTTTTAGACAGGCTTCCAGATGATTGCGCCGTTTTAAATAAATCCCTTTCATTTTCCGGATATGCTGGGTCAGGTATCCCGCTTCGATAAATTTAGCCAGGGTTAGCTGCTCAAGCACCGGCGAATGAATATCCGCCACATATTTTTCGTTCTGCATTTCCGCCACCAGACATTCCGGCAGCACCAGATAGCCCATTCGCAATGCCGGTGAGAGAATCTTCGAAAAAGTCCCCACGTAAATGACCCGATCCGGATCAAGATTCTGGAGCGACTGAATCGGATTGCCTTCATACCGGAACTCACTATCATAATCATCTTCCACAATCAGGCAGTTGTGCTTTCGGGCGTACTCGATCAGTTCAATCCGTCGTTTGATGGACAACACCACGCCGGTGGGAAACTGATGGCTGGGCGTTGTAAAAATCAGCTTTGGCGGTTTTTCCGGCAGCGCCGCTGTCACAATCCCGTTTTCATCAACCGAGATCGTCTTTATTTTGATCCCGCAACTGCTCAACGTATAGACAATCCCCTGGCTGATGGGATTTTCAACCAGAACCTCCTCGTCTTTTCCCACCATCCGGGATAGCAGGCTGAACGCCTGAGCCGCACCATTAACAATCATAATGTTTTCTGGCCGACTGCTAACGCCACGCACCCGCTTTAAATAAATCGACAGCTGATTTCTTAGGGTCTGCATTCCAAAACTGTTCTGATAATCCAGACTTCTGCCCTCCAGGGTTTCGGTCACGGTCTTGTAGATTTGCCCCCATCTTTTAATCGGGATAGTATTTAAATCTGGAACTCCGGTACGAAAGTTTACCCGCTTTGAAGGAAACAACAAATCGTCGCTCTGCATTTCTTTGTCTGGAGATGCGGTTTCTTTTCGCTCAAAACAGATCCCGTCACTGACATAGGTGCCGGAACCTTCCTTTGCATAAAGATATCCCTCTGCCCAAAGCTGTTCATAGGCTTCCATCACCACATTGCGTGAGACCGAAAGAAATTCGGAAAGCCCCCTGGTGGACGGCAACTTTTCATCCGCTTTTAGCTCCCCGGAAAAAATGGATTCCTTTAGTTCATGATAAATTTGTTCCGCTAAGGATTCCTCCTGGTTTTGGTTTAAATTAATATGCAGCATCGGTTCTCCCCAAAGTGGTTTGGATTTTTAAGCTAGAAATGGTTCTTATTATCGCCACTTTATTCTGCTACGATTATAACACAACCGCGTATTTTAAAAAATCAAAACCATGGAGGCTCTAAAATGATCACCACTACTTTTTTTCTCGCTTCACTGATTGTCATTCTACTTCCCGGAAGCGGCGTTCTTTATACTGTTTCAATCGGTCTGACCGGAAGTCGTAAAGACAGTTTCTTTGCCGCCCTGGGCTGCACTCTCGGGATTATCCCCCATCTGGCCGTCGCCATTCTGGGACTTTTATTCATCCGGGAAATGAATTCAGCTGCCTTTAACCTGATCAAATGGGTCGGCGCTTGCTACCTGTTGTATCTTGGCCTGGGGATGATCCGGTCAAAAGCTGGCTTGACAGCAAATGAAGCAACCACTTCAGCGACGCCGTTTGCGATTATTTCAAAGGCCATCCTTATCAATCTGCTAAACCCCAAGCTGACGCTATTCCTTTTTTCATACCTGCCCCAATTCATCGTCAGCGGCAAAAATGCCACCATCCAAGGTCTGCAGCTTGGTCTTTTCTTTATGCTGCTGACGTTAATTGTTTTTATCCTCTATGGGATTCTGGCTGGCAGCTTTAGTGTGTTTTTAAAGCAGTCTCCCAAAACTTTTCTGCGGATTCAGCAGGGTTTTGGAGCCATTTTTATTGTTTTTGCAGTGCAGTTGGCGTTGTTTTGACAAAACTCTCCCACTATTGTGAACATTATATGTTGCCCTGAACGATTAAGTTATTTTTTTAATTCGCACATAAAAAAACAATCCTTATATTACATATTACCTAAACCTTCAATCTCCGTAGCGATGAGGATGACATCATCGATGCTGTATCCTGCGATGTTTTTAAAGTTAGCATAATTCCGCTTTAGTTTTTTATAAAGTTTTCGCGTATAGGCCATTCGAAAAGGAAGATATTTTTCGATGGACTTGATGTATTCGTTACTATAAAAGTCCTGGTTTTGTGAAATGGCTTCAAATATCAATAAAATCAGGTTTTTCTTTAAAAAAGGGATCATTTTATGGGCTTCCTCATGATCAAGATTCTGATACGACTCAGCCATTATTCTATTAGAAAAATCAAATAACGCATTGGTTAGCTTATCTAACGGCCACTTTTTCAACGTCACCGAAAAAATAGTCATCTGTTCATTGTTTAGATCTTCTTTGGCATCCTGCAAATCATCACATAATTGAAGTAGAACCCCATAAGCAAACGCAAAATCCACCTGAACATCAGAAAGTTTACCCTTCACTAAATAGGCATCTGCCAGCACGGATGCCCCGCCTTTTTCAGCACTTATACCTAAGACGTCTTTTTCATAAGGGGAGGCCATCTCATTATGCTGCATCAGACTATTATACTGCGCATCGTGAATACATAAGAGACTTTCATATAATTCTTTAAAATCTGCTCGAACATATTGGCTCTCAATGATCCCCACAAAATTAAATAATGCCGCTTCGTAATCGTTATCCGGTTCTATTTGTTCCCCACTTAACCTCATTCTAAAGCGTTCACTAACATTTTGCTTTTCCTTTAAGGACACTTCCGGGTCATCTAAATAATTATCGGTATAAGGATAAAGCATGCTATAAGCAAAAATAGAAGGCGTATACTCTATCTTAACCTTCAACAAAACCTGGAGCAGATTCATGATCCAGGCATTTCTGAGGGCTTGCAGCATTTCGTCCAATTTTATCTCTGCGTTAAACGCTTTTACACTGCAAATAAATTGATGCGTAATGGTTGGAAGGGCTTCTACAAAATCTTGATCAATCATATCTTCCGTAAATCCCATCTGATGTCCAAAGTTCTTTATCAGCATCGATAAATTATTTTTCCAGACCATTTGCTGATCTTTATTTTTAGGACATTGCTTTAAATTCGAAAAAAGGTCATTGATAAACTGATTCATACACTTTTCCCGTCTCATTTTTTCTTTAATACTAATTTCTTCTCCCAAAACAGGAAAGCACTTGTCAGTGCTCCACCATAGTTTGCTATATTTACACTTGAGTTGTTCTATCATTTCCGCTACAACAAAATTATCCAAAGTTTCTCCCTACCTCAATCCAACAATCTGAGTATGTTATTTCCATCAAAAAACAAACATTCCATGTTTTATTATACGCCTTTCAAAATGAAATGACTATGTGTAATTGCAGATATGAATAGTAATCGACTTTTATCCACAGAATGTCTCCATCTAAAAAGTCCCTGCGACTATCCTGATGCGTGACTTTAATCGCTAAAGGGTCAATTTAGGGGTAGCTCTAAAAAAAGACATAAAAAAAACAGCCATGAACGGCTGTAATACGCACTTTTTAAATGGCGGAGAGAGAGGGATTCGAACCCTCGGTACGCTTACACGTACACACGCTTTCCAGGCGTGCTCCTTCGACCACTCAGACATCTCTCCTAAGGTAGAATAAATTGATTCTTCAATTTTTTCATGCTTGTTGATTATACGGTAATTGGCGATAAAAGTCAATCTTTTCTTTGTGAAACCGCTTGATTTCCAACCTGACTGATCAAGGTTACTGGCACAATTCTAAAAAGAGGCCAGGTCACAATGGAAGCCAGCCTCTTTTCAGTGATTGTTGTTGTGATTAATATCCTTTATTGTTCCCGCTTATCGTCTATACAGCTTCGTCATCAGGATGGCGACACCTAAAAGCAGAACCGACGCAGCGATTACGATAATTGCTGTCCAGTCAACTGTGCCACCGGCATTGGTTGGCATGGTTCCGCCATTGCCTGGCATAGTCGATGCCTGCCCATTCTGAGCAGCACTGTCTGTTGCTGCCTGGGTACCATCGGCTGATTGATTGGTCGTCGCCGAAGAAGTCGCATCACTGCCTGGCCGATTTCCGGATGGCTGACCGCCACCGTTGGCATTGGCAACCTGCTGATTAGTGTCGGTTCCGCTTGCCGATTGGGTGTCTACACTTGCGGTTGCATCGGTAGTTTGACTCGTCGGCATTCCCATACCCTTGTTCATCCCGCCACCCATGGCGTTGCTGCCCATCGCTGATACATTCAGGGTGCTGGCATTAATGAGCGTCGTTGGTTGTTCGGTTTGACCAGTGGTAGTGGCTGGAATGGTGCCATCCAATTGTCCACTGATGCTTTCGGCTCTGAGTTCACAGAACTGTTTAAGCACGGCGACCCCCGCTTGATACTCATCATAGGTACAGAATTTAGTCGGATCTTCATTCACATCGGCCGATATGAGTGCCTCGGCTTTGTCAATGGTCTCGGCACAACGACCGCTTTCAAAGTACCCGGCAATAAATTCTTCAAAGTACTGATGGTATTGCGCCAAATATGTTTCGTTGGAAAGCAATTCATTGAGCAGTGGCCGTTCTTCCATGGTGGTACCAGATACCGGGGTATCGATGGGGTAATTTACCAGCGTTGTCGCATCATCGGTGTTGGTCGCTGTGGTGGTGGTATCTTCTCCACCTGCGCCGCCCATAAAGTTGCTAAAGGCCAGGTTATAATCCCAGGCTACAATCGACATTTGACCATCTTCTTCTCGCAGGTAGTAATTATGTTTCATGCTGCCGGTATAACTGTCGTAATTATCCACAAAGTTATGCACTACAAAATATTTCAGTACCTCTTCCACATCCAGAACTTCTTCCAGATTTTCACCCTGATTCAATTGTTTGATGGAGTCGATCAGTCTTTCTTTGTCGCTGGTGGTGACATCAAAGATAGCGCCGTTCCAGATATTTTCATAGCTTGACAGTTCATCGTCTGAATAAATCAGAGCCACATCATCACCAGATGCTCCAAACATATTCCCCATTTGACTGATGTCTGGCAACTGGCTAGTATTCTTAGTTTGATCATTAGCGATATCCGTTGTTTGAGCGGTGTCACCGGTTTGATTCAGATCTGGCGGCTGACCGCCACTAGGCATTTGTGAACCGCTGGGAGCCTGTCCCGGATTTTGGTTTGCATCGGCGGTTTGGGGCGGATCAGTTTGAGTCGTATCTGCTTGAGCCGTGCCAGTGATTTGGGTGGTATCGGTTCCCTGAGGCATGGACGGCAGATTGGCCATGTCCGGCATCTCTCTATCACCGCCAGCCATTTCGCCATCGCCACCCATTGCCATGCTGTCAGGTTTATAAAGCGTCCCCTCAGCAGTGCCGTAGTTTCGTGAAACAAATGCCTCTTCAACCCCTTCGACGGCCAGATAAAGCCCAAAGTATTCACCATTGACCATAACCTTGACAAAGCTGGTCAGCGGGGCATCCACACCCATGTATTCCATCATGTCATAGCTCAAATAGTCTTTGAGATAGGTGTTGTCGGAGATGATATTATTTAAATTGAGTTTGTCCAATCCATGATAGCTGAGGCTGTCATTATATTTATCAAAGTCGATTTTGAAACTATACCGCTCGGAATCTGAGGAGGCCACACTGGAAAGGGATGAGTTCCCTTTGGGGCGGATTGCTACGTTATCCAGGGTTTCCCCGTCTACAGTTACGTCACACAGTTCATATTCTTCGCTGGTGGCATTCTCCTGCAAGCTGTCCCAGTTTTCTGCTGAGATTTCAATGTTAATGGTGTGAACCTGGCTGTCGTCAAAGAGCTTGGTAACGTAGGACAAATCTGTTGTGCCGGCGGTAATTCCAATGGCATTCCCGTAATAGGAAAAGACAAATCCAATCAGAATGGTCACAACTGCGATGATCGCGCAAATCCGATCGATATTTTTATGATTTGTCACCTAAATCACCTCTCTCAATTCACAAATTCGCCATTATAGCTCACCAACACAGCATGGTTGACATCACTCAACTCCACCACGTTGTTGATAAAATCGGTGTTGTCATTTTTAAGCCGTACTTCGATATTCAATTCAATGCCGTCTTTTGACACAGTTTTGTTTTTGATTACGCTTTTGCTGACATTTTCATCGATGAAGCTTTTTACCTTGGCTTCGGCATCTCGATTATTGCAATTGACGACGATGATATAGGGCATATCGGTTGGTTTGCGATTGACAAACACCAACAGAATAATGCCGATGAGCACACTGCCGATAATGGCCAGCGGAATCATGCCGGCGGCCAGGACAATCCCGGCGGCAATGGACCAGAAAACAAAGGCGATATCCAGAGGTTCCTTAACTGCCGTTCGAAAACGGACGATCGATAATGCCCCAACCATCCCCAATGAAAGCACCACATTACTGGTGATGGCTAGCATTACAAAGGTGGTAATCATCGAAAGGGCGATGAGGGTTACCCCAAAGCCAGTTGAATACATGACTCCTTTATAGGTCTTTTTATGAATCAGGTAGACAAAGGTACCAATTCCAAAGGCCAGAACCAAGGCAATCACCATATCGATAATCGATACCGAGGTTACATTCTCTAAAAAATTCGATTGAAAAATTTCATTAAAACTCATTAACGCATCTCCTTGTTGTTTTGTATTTTTTTAACTTAATTTACTTGCCAAATTCACTCATTAAATTTCTAACTAAAAATTCGGCTGGCAGCATATTTTGAATAGGCGGTTCGGCGGCGGCCGTCCAGCTGGACGATATTTGAAATCACTTCCGGTATAAAATTGTCATATTTTATTTCCAGTAAAATCTGAACCTCACCAGTGGCTACTGTGGGCAAGTTTGCATTAAACAGATCAGTATTGAAAAGCCCGGTGCGGATATTCTTATCAAAGGTCACCCGAACATTTCCCGCCCCATAAACATAGGCTTCCCGGTCGTAATCCACAATCGTTTTGGGTCTGAGCTGCCCCGATTTCATTTTTGAATACAGTTCGACAATCAGCGGTTTATCACTGCTTGCCATCCATTCGATTTGACAAGCTAAAATGGCGGCGGTCTGCTCTTTTGTAATCGACGCTTTGATCTTTAAGCACAACCCATTGATCTTGCTCTTTTTTTCCAGATTGATATAATCAAAATTGTTGTTGTAACAGCGGATCCGAAACTTTTCCCGGTAGTTGATGCCATTGATTTTATCCTTCAAGGCCGTATCATTATAGTCGTCAAAATATAAACTCCTGATTTGATATTCACCATCGGCATTGGTATTGGCGTCTGGTTTCATAATCGCTTTGAGCTTGCTTTGAATTACCAGATAATCCATATAATTGATATAATGTTTATGCTCATGTCTAAATTTCATGGGTTAACCTCCTTCATATCTCAATTTAACATGTTCTTAACATGGGGTATGATAGTGTTATAACCTTGAAAAAACATTGAACCAAAGAATTCTTAAGCCAAAGTTCAAGATTCATTCAATTTAAAATGATACAATAATAGCTAGAATTAGGAATCGGAGGTGTTTAATAATGAGGATCCTGCTTGTGGAAGACGAATCAGGACTGGTAGATGCCCTCAAAGCGATCTTCACTAAGGAGAACTATTGTGTGGATGCGCTAATGGACGGGGTGAGCGGTTTGGATTACGCTCTCACCGGAATTTATGATGTGATCATTCTGGATATTATGCTGCCGAAAAAAAACGGTCTTGAGGTTTTACAAGAACTGCGCAAAGCTCAGATTGAAACCCCAGTTTTAATGCTTACCGCCAAGTCTGAACTGGAAGATAAAATTGCCGGATTGGACTGCGGCGCCGACGATTATCTGACCAAGCCCTTTCAAACCGGGGAACTGCTGGCACGGGTTCGCGCCATGACAAGGCGAAAAGGCGAGATAACTTGTCAGGATCTGAGCTTTGGTGACTTGACCCTAAAAAAAAGAACCCGGGAAATCCATTGCGGTTCTGCCTCTGTCAAACTAGGCTTAAAAGAGTTTGTCCTGTTGGAAACCCTGATGCTCAATCCCAAACAAATTCTTTCGAAGGAACAACTGATTGAAAAGGTCTGGGGCTTTGATTCCGAAGCCGAATATAACAATGCTGAAGTTTATATTTCCTTCGTCCGCAAGAAAATTAACTTTGTTGAATCCTCGGTTCAAATTAAGGTGAACCGAGGAATTGGCTATTATCTGGAAATGACCGAAATGGAGTAACTAAAACCCATGCTAAAAAAATTAAAAATTCGCTTTGTTGCCACCATCATGATCATTTTATCGCTGGTGTTTGTTTTGATCATTGGATCCATCAACTATTTTAATTATCAGTCCAATGAACGCCAAATCACTTCGCTGCTAAAATCACTGGTTGACAATGACGGTATGATTCCCAAAGACCCCCACGGTGACCCGAATGCTTCCAATCCCCTTCCGCCGGGGGTATATGAACGGGAACGAACCTTCTCGGTTAAGCTGGATCCGACCCAATCAATGATTGCGGTTAATGGTAGCACCGACCTTTCCGAGTTATCTCAAGAGATGGCCAATCTGATGGATGCCGTGCTGGCAAACGGTAAAAACTCCGGGTCCGTGGATGGCTACCGCTACCAGGTTGCTGAAAAACCCTATGGCCAGATCCTTGTCTTTGTGGATCAGCGGATTTCAAATGAAATGATGGATCGTCTGATCACCACTTCTCTGATAATTGGTGTGATTAGTTTGGTTGTCCTCTTTTTCATTTCCCTATTTCTTGCCAACCTGATGGTGCGGCCGGTGGAAGAAGCCTTCGAAAAGCAGAAGCGTTTTATCTCCGATGCCAGCCATGAACTAAAAACCCCACTTTCGGTTATCACTGTCAATGCCGATGTCCTGGAGGGTGATATTGGCGCAAACAAATACCTTTCTTATATCCAGTCCGAAGCTACCCGGATGAACGGCTTGGTGAATAACCTGCTTACCCTGGCTAAATTGGATAGTATGGGATGCCAACCAGTTTTCTCCGAATTTGATTTAAGCAATGCGGTTTTAAGCATCGCCCTCACCTTTGAAAGTACTGCTTTTGAAGAAAATAAGCGTTACCAATTAAATATTGAGCCGGGTCTTCGCTTTATCGGTGATATCGATAAAATAAAACAGGTGGCCGCCATCCTGATTGACAATGCCATCAAACATACTGAAGATGAGGGACTTGTCGATGTGTCTGTTAAAAAACTCGGTGATAAAATCCACCTAGAGGTGTTTAATTCCGGAGAAGGCATTCCCGAAAATCAGCAAGCTAAGATATTCGAACGTTTTTACCGCTATGACGAATCTCGCTCCAAAGAAACTGGTGGATACGGATTGGGACTTGCTATTGCCAAATCCATTGTGGACGAACATAAGGGCAAGATCAAAATAAAAAGCGAAATCAATCAATGGGCCAAATTCATTGTGATTCTGTAATCATTGCTCCAATTGAAATCGCTCCGAAACCAAATAAAAACCATCCGAGCCCTACTGCTTTTAAGCATGGCTCTGATGGTTTTTAAACACTAAAAATCAATTCGATTCAATTGATTTTTAGTGATCTACTGCTTCAATTTTTATGCTAGTGGATTTTCGATCATTTTTATAAATTCCCGGGTGATTTCGGGATCAAGCTGACCTTCCAGTTTTTTAAGATCCATCAATGACTTCTTTTGATTCTGTGGATTCTGATCAAATGCTGATGTGTGTTGCTCCGAATTCTGACTCAGTCGATCATAACAATTGGCAACGGCCACTACTCGTGCCAGAAAAGGAATTTCTTGACCTTTAAGCCCTTTGGGATATCCGGTTCCGTCCCATCGCTCATGATGATGGAGCACTGCATCAGCCAGCGACATGGTATCATCAAAAGCATTGAGAATGCGGTATCCCATAATCGGATGCTTCTTTATTTCAGTCCATTCTTCCTCACTGAATGGACTGGCTTGATCCAACAACTCTTTATCCAAGACAATTTTACCGATATCGTGAAAATAGCCCGCCAGTTTCAGCCTTCTTATTTTGACGTGGGGAAGCTCCATACTCACGCCTAAATCATGACACCATTGGCTCACCCGGAGAGCATGTTCCTCTTCCCGAGGACTATCACTTTGCAGGGTGGTGATAATGGAATCCAGGGTAGTGCTTTTAAAATCATCCCGTTCCAGAATTTTGGCCGCATACATTTTTTCTTCGGCCGACTCCAGACACGCCATAATGCTTTGATCAATGGATGTTTTTACATCGCAACCAAGCGAAATATTGCCTTTTATGACTTTAATCCCATCTCTGGCAAACTCAATTTTTATGCGGTTCATAATCTGACTTGCCTGCTGGCTGGTTGTTTGGGGTAATAAAATCACAAACTCGTCACCGCCCCAGCGGGCAATAATATCGTCTGACCGACAAATTCTTTTCATGACCTCCGCTATTTTTTTGAGGAAAATATCCCCATGGGCATGGCCAAAAATGTCATTGGTTAACTTCAGACCATTAACATCTCCCATAATAATTGAAATGGGCAGGTTTCTGACCGTATCCAATCGCAGTAACTCTTCTTCTAAAAAGCGTCGATTATATAACCCGGTCAAGGCATCATGAAAACTGAGATACTCAATCGCTTTTTGCTGTTCCTTCTTTTCGGTGACATCTCTAAAAACCAGCACCACCCCGATGGTAACGCCACTTTCATCCTTGATCGGCGCCGCACTGTCTTCCAGATGGTAAACTTTACCATCTTTAGAAGTGAGCAGAGCATGGTTTTTGAGCTCTTGAATCTCATCGGTCACCATAACCTTTTCAATGGGATCGATAATTTCGCCGACATTATCATCATGAGATAGCACAAAAACCTCTTTATAATGCCGACCTTCTGCCGCTTCCATGGACCAACCGGTCAAATGTTGGGCGATCTTATTTAACATTTCAATTTTTCCGTCGGGATCAACCACCATAACACCATCTCCGATGGAAATCAAAGTTTGCAAATACTTACTGCGTTCTTTAAACAGTTTTTCTTGAAAGGTCCGTCGTTCCATATTGCTCCAGACCCCATTTATCAAAACAGTGATTTCATAAATATCATTATCATCAAAATCACCCTTCTTATTGCCAAAACCGGCCACCGCCAATACTCTATCATCGACAATTAATGGCACTATCATAAAATTCATCAGCTTTTCAGGTCCCTCAGGTAGCCCCTTTTTCATGGTAATTTCAGCTTCATAATCATTAACAATGATCGGTTTTCTTTGGCGAACGGCTTCACTCCACAGACCGCTTTCTGTCAATCGATCGTTTGAATTCTGATCGCCAGTATGGCACCGTTCCATTACCCCTTTTGACCAGGAGTTAAGGGTAAATTCTTTTTTTGCTTCGTCATAGATGTAGATATAACCAAAGGCACTCTCTGTTAATTTAAGGGCCTCGTGGAGGACGTAGTCCAACTGCTTCTGATCATTTCTGAAGCTTTTACTCAATACATTGACCAGAATTTTGTTTCGAAACAGGACTTTCTCCTGCTTTTTGAGTAGTTTTAGTTCATCTGTAACTTCTCTGATATAGGCTCCTATCCCGATCTTATCGTTTTTTATTTTCACAGGGAATTTTTTTACCTTATAGATCCGATTTTTACATTTTACCTCATAATTGAGAATTTCACCGCTATCAATAACCTGTCGATCGGTTAATGTAATATTTTCACCAAACTGATCCTTGCCCAAAATTAAATCATCCTTCCCAATAATATCCTTGGCGGGCTTGTGATAATAGTTTTCGGCAGCTTCATTGACAAACATATATTTCAAGTTTTCATCTTTTAGCGTAATGATGCTGTCTTCAATATTACTAAAAGTGTCCCGGAGCTCCATGATGTTACTATTTTTGATTTTTAGCTCCTTTAGATTTTTATTGCTGTTATTCAATAAAACAAAGAGTATTCCCATCCCGGTCACGAGACCGACCACCAATAGAATAATAGCTGCTACTGGTTCCATTCCTTATTTCCCTCATTTCTTCTTGATTGATCAATTATTTAATCCATAAAAAAGCGACAAAATAATCAAGACTTGTATGTAAAGGTTTACTTTATCTTCTTAATTTCATTATTATATAACATAATTACATAAATTCCTATCTTTTATCGCAAAAGAATTCATAATTTTTTTGGTGAAATACGAACAAAAATCCCTTCTCAAAGAATGAATCCGATAAACTACCTGTCCTAATTTCTTTGAAAAGAGATTTTTATATTCACTTATATATAAAACGATATCGATATTTATTTTAATAGTTTTTGAGATTTAACTAAAAACTAGCTCCATTTTAATGGTATTTTCTCTATGTATAGAATGATTTTCCTTTTAATTCAATATTTTCGCCTAAAACATAGAACGTCCGCTTACCAATGGGATGATCTTCCAAGGTTGAGAAATATAGGTTAATACAAAATATCGGCATTTCCTCATCAATTAACAATCGATGTGAAATATATTTATTGGGATAATCCATTGTTACTTCCATTATTTTTTTCACTTCATAGCTATTGAAGATCCGCTGAATGATAGCAATATTTCTTTCCGTTTTTTTTTCGATGCCTTCGGATATGTAGCGTCCTTTTAAGTATAAGGCATCAATACTGTATCCAACTGGCATTGAACCAGAAAAATACATGCTCCGAATTTCCAATGTTTTCACTTCGCGCCGCTCGCCTTTTACTTTGGTCATCGAAATTAAAATATCCTCAGTCTCGATGGCGGTTATTTCTTCATTAATATTCCCTTCCACAGAAAAATTGACCAAAAAAAGATCCTGTTCGCGTTCTTTAACAAAGGTTCCAACGCGCTCAATCGATATTAAGTATCCTTTATTAACAAGGGTTGCTAAACTTTTACGGACTGTCACACCACTGGTATGATATTTCTCTGCCAGCTCCTGATTCGTTGGCAATTTTTCATTTGGTTTAAGTAAACCACTTTTAATATCAGAGAGAATATCATTCACAATACGTTCATATATTTTCACTTTCATTCATAATCCCCATTTTATTCCTGATGCGAAGTCCCACGAATGCAACACCACTCTCTTTTTATAAACAGCTGCCGAAATCCCATCGGTTCATCATCATCCAATATTTTTTGTGTTATCTGCATGACTGGCGCATCCACAGGTATTTTTAATATCTCCGCAATTTCCATCTCGCAATTGATCCCTGAAACATTCATTTCGCCCCGCATTTGAAAGAGTTTATTTTTTTGCGACAGTATTTCACTGAAGCTGGTATATTCAAAATTATCATTCCAAACTGTTATTCCCGGAAAATAAGGAATGTACTGGATATCATAAGCGATCGGTTTTTCTTCATCAATCAGAATCCAACGGATATGAACAACCCGAGAATCTGGCGCTATTCTGAGGTGGTATACTAAATCAATGGTTGGTTTGATAATTTCCGAACCCAAAAGCTCAACCCGTTGATATGGCTTCTTTAAGAGCCGATCCGTTTTTAAAGAAATCAGATATTTATCATTGTTCTTTTCAAGCACATAATTTCCTTTTCCCGGGATCGAAAAAATATAGCCTTCATCAATTAACTTTGAAATAGCATTGCGGATCGTGATCCGACTGACACCATACTCATCAGCTAGGGTATTTTCTGGGGGGATTGCCGAATTAATTAAATAGAAGTTCTTTTGAATTTTATATTTTATATTCTCTGCAATTTCTTCATATTTGTGATTAATGAGCGTGTCCCCCTTCATTTATCCAGATTTTGCACTGTTTAACGCCTTCATAAACATCATTTGCAAAGGCATCAACCCCGGTATATTCAATCGCCTGACTATGGGTTGAAAGACCGCCGACAATAATTTTAACCTGATCTCTGATCCCTGCTTCCATCAGCTTTTCATTGACGGCTTTAATATATCTCACCCCTTCTGCCAAAATTGAGCTGATGGCAATAATATCCGGTTTATGCTTTAATGTTGCTTCTAAAATCTCTTGGGAAGTGACATTGATCCCGATATCGATGATTTCAAAGTTTGACATCAACGCAGCGCTTTTAAAAATTGATTTTCCAATATCATGCAAATCTCGCTCGATGGTGCAAAGCAGAATTCTGCCAATTGGCTCTCCTGATTCCTCATTGATCAGTTTTAAGCTCGGCAACTTTAAGACCTCTTCAAAAATAATACCAGCCATCATTAAATCAGTGACGCCGTATTTTCCTTCTTCAAAATAATGACCAATCAGATCTAATCCCAGTTGAATCGCCTCGATAATCTGTGCTTGCGATCCACCTTCACGAATTGCATAATTCACCAGCTTCAGAACTTTTTTTTCTTCAATTTTTTTCATTGCCTCGACGATACTGTCAAACGTCGAAGCATTCATTGTGTTATTAGTCAATGTATTCATCCGGTAGGTAACCCCTCAATATTTCAATTTGTTCTTTGGTTGGGTTTGGGAATTCATAACGATTTAATCGTCGGTTGATTTCATCATCTGTGTCTTTCAAAACCTCGGCTTTTGTTTTTCCATGGCCAAACCCCCGTGGGGGGTATTGTTTTCGAATCAGCTTAAGGTTTCTTGAGGAAATATAATTTCCTCTCGAACCAGTCTTTAGGATTTCATCTATCATCGTCGTGACATCATTAATTTCCATACCCTTGACAAAATCTTTTAGACTCAAATACATGTACTCATCCAAAATATATTTGTTGTAATTAATGGTTTTTAGTGCATCTTCCATTCCAAAACTATGCATTAGGCAATCCACTTCAGCCAGCAAACAAGATAAAAGGTTGATCCCACTTTCAAAACCGCTTTGATAATCAAGATATTTCGAATCCGTAAAGGTTCCGCCGGACCGAAACGGAATTTTGTAGTACTCCGCCATCCCCTTGGCCGCCAGAGTGAACAGTGCGGTTGCTGGACTCCCCACCGATGTTTCTGCTTTGAAAGGGTCAACTCCAAAAAGCGGCAGCGCATAGATAATTGGCAGGCCGGGACTTTGAAGTTGCGCAAAAACAATGCCGGCTAAAATCTCTGCGTTGGCCAGTAAAAAATTACCGCCTGGCGTTGGGGGTGCGGTTAATCCACTTAATCCGCTGCCGCAGGCAATCATCAGTGGTTGATTTTCTTCACAATGAACCGTAATCACTTCCGTTGTCGCATGTCCCATAATCATTGGCGCTGAAACATTCACATTACCAAGAACAACCGGCTGGTGATGGAGACCATAATATCGTTTGACCATTTCAATAGATTTACGTGAATCTTCTCGACTGCCAACAATTGAAAGGCTGGGTTTATCGGAATACTTGAGTATCATTGCCATGCGATAAGCATCCCGATGCTCCGGGGGAATATCAAACGGCTCAACGGTATATGGACAAGCCATTTTCATATAATTATTCTGCTGATTAAGTTTTGTAAAATTCAGATAATCATTTCGGGTTCCTAAATCAATTTGTTCATTCCGTGAAACATAGGTTCCGCCATAGGGGGGTAGGGTGCATAATTCACCCTTTCCGATAATCACGCGCTTAGAATTTGTATAAATGGGGAATGAATGCGGTACCAGCTTAAGACTTTCCTCGACTAAATCAGCATGAATAAACACCTGATTTCCATTCACTTTAACACCAGCTTTTCTGAAAATTGCTAAAGCCTCTTTCGATAAAACGGTAAGCCCCATTATTTCTAATAATTTCAGCGATTGTTCGTGAATAAGATCACATTCTCTTTTTGAAATACTAAGCGTTAATTTCATTATCACTGCTCCCCGAGTTCCCATCGATTTTAGTTTATTGCCAAAATTATATCATATTTATGCCCATTTGTTTACAATTTCAGCCTAATAAAATCAGGTTCATAAATCATTACAGACCATCAACCATAAATTAAAACAAACCGCATCAAATACGGTTTGTAGTTTTTTCTTAAATTAACGCCCCGGAAACCTTGACCTGAAAAGAAAGGTTCAGTTCCTTTAAAAAGGCGACTTTTTGATATGCCTGAGCAAATGACATTGAGGGCAAATTCCTCAATGGATATATCCGCCCAATGTATCCATAAGTAGCCTGACCAAGACGATGATAAGGTAGAAATTCCAGTTCTTTACAAGTCGCAAGACTTTTGCAAAACTCAATGATTGCCATAATATTTTCAGGGCTATCATTTATGTTCCAGATTAATGGCACCCGAATATGTAAAGCGTCTGCTTTACAATCCGTTGCAGCTTTTCTGGTATTCTCTAAAATTTTCTGATTGTCTACGCCTATCCATCGTTTATGAAGATCACCATTCATTAATTTAATATCGATATAAAATTCATCCAGATATGGCAAAAGCATCGCTATCCGATGATACTCCCCAAACATATCTAATTCTGCCATGGTATGGATGCCGGAGTCCTTACAACACCTCAATATTTCTTGAGCAAATTCGGCCTGGCATAACACATCGCCTCCGCTTAGCGTAACGCCGCCACCTGAATAATAAAAAAACATCTCATCTTTTAGAATTACTTTCATAACCTGCTCAATTGTCATCAATTTGCCATAAAGACCCAGCCCACCTGAAGAACATACTTTTATACAATCAAAGCAATCGTTGCACTTGTTTTTATCTAACACAATCTTGTCAGTGATAACATCGATTGACAAAGCTTTTTGAGGACAACTATTCACACATTTTTCGCAAGAATTACATTTTGCTGGTTGGTAATATAGCTCCTGCTCAAACTTCTGAGATTCTGGGGTTGAGCACCATTGACACCTCAGTGGACAACCTTTGAAGAATACTACCGTTCGTAATCCTTTCCCGTCATTGGGTGATATTTTTTCAATTCTCAAAATCTGCGCTTCGTGGTCCATAAAATAGCCCTTTCCTATTTTCTTTTCAGCAATTTGTCATGCTATGGGCCGTCCGAGAGATTATATCATCCTGGACTTCTTTCCCTAATTCAACAAAGTATGCCGTGTAACCAGCAACACGAATCAGCAACCCTTTATATTGCTTGGGATTTTTCTGCGCATTGATTAATAATCCCCGATCAATTACGTTAAATTGAACGTGAAAAACACCGAGGGTACACATGCTTTTTAAAAAGGCCATCAGCAACTCCACCGAATTGCTATTCTGATTTAAAGCCGGGTCCAGTTTTAAATTTAGAAGCGTCCCCTGACTGAAGCGTCCGTGAGGGATATAAGAAACCGATTTAATGATTGCTCCCATCCCTTCAATATCCGTTCCGGCACTGGGGCTGACCCCATCAGCCAATGGTGCATAAGCTGCTCTCCCGGAAGGAAGTGCTCCTACCTCCAACCCAAACGGCGTATTTCCCGATACCGGTAGAATTCCAGCGGTCATATGTCCAAACTTACTGTCAAAGGATTCAATCAGATCAGCAATAAAGGTAAACATTTCA
Source organism: uncultured Acetobacterium sp. (assembly GCF_963664135.1). Classification (NCBI taxonomy): domain Bacteria; kingdom Bacillati; phylum Bacillota; class Clostridia; order Eubacteriales; family Eubacteriaceae; genus Acetobacterium; species uncultured Acetobacterium sp. The sequence continues at coordinate 2,275,398 of NZ_OY760905.1, forward strand.
GCGGTCAATTTATTTACTTCATCATCGTCATTCCCGTATTTATGAGCATTCACGCATAATCTTTGGATATCTTCATAATCTGCGAAATTATTATCCAGAGCCTCAAGCAATTTTTCCATGCTAACAAGTTCTTTGTCATAGACAAGATATTTCACCGCATAAATGCTGTTAATTAAATCGGCTACCCCGATTGCATCAAGGCCATTGCCAATATTATATTTTGCTCCGCCCCAGGCATAGTCTTTCGCATTAGAAATGCACTCTTCAAACGACATCGAAAGCGTTGGGCACACCCGCTCCAGGCAAACATCATCGTTCACGTGACTTCCCGCCACCATTGCCCTGATAATGAATTTTATCTGTTCTTTTACAGCTGCCATGAACTGTGAAAAAGATTTGAACATCCGTGGATTGCCGGTCCTTGCTGAGACCGGTTGATGGTATTTTCGACTAAATCCGTCGTTTAACGCAAACTCTACAACGGAACCTAAATTATAATCAGCATAAGATGTATAGCAACGCATTTTCCCAGCGAGGTTCGTTTCCACGCATCCACAGGGGTTCCAATTATAGGCCTCCTTCAAAGGAATCCCTTTGTTGAGCAGCATTTGAATGCCAATTTCGTCACTGTGAAACGATGGGAAACCGGTACCCAGTTTCATTAACTCGACGACCTTTTTCAAAAAAACACTTGAATTGCGGGCCATATTATAACGTACCGACAATGACGGCTGATATAACTGAACATCCATTGTCGCCTGTAAAATCATGTATGAAAGTTCATTGACAGCATCCATGCCATTCTCATCCACTCCGCCAACACAAACATTTTGAAACATCGGATATCCGGCAGAGAATTTTGCAGTCACTTCATCCTGGAAAAGGCAAGGTTCACTAAATTTAACCCATAAGCAATCTAACAGTTCCTGGGCTTGATCTTGAGTGATTCTACCTGCTTCAAGATCTGCTTTATAGAAAGGATAGAGATATTGATCCATTCTACCCGGATTATAACTCGCCGCATTTTGTTCCATAAATATACAAGTATGATAAATATATAATGATTGAAGTGCTTCTCTAAATGTTCTGGCCGATTTTTCAGGTACCCTGTTGCATATTTCTGAGATAACCTGAAGTTCTGCTTTTCTTTTGGGGTCTTTTTCAATTTGAGCAAGCCTGAGCGCTTCTGTTGAATAACGCTTAGCCAGCTGGATCAGGCCATCAGCACTAAGTGAAAGCGCTCGCAGGTAAACCAGTTCTTCATAATGCCCGGGTTTTGTGATATCCAAGGTTGCTTTTTTCTTCGCAATCCGTTGTTTTATGCCCTCAACGCCTTCGTTGATGATCATTTCGTAGCCTGCCGTCGTTTCGCCCCAACCGCGAACAGCTTTCCGATTGATATAAAGCACCCCACCGTCACGTAAAATTCTGGTATCCTCGGGAATTTGACAAAGCCATTTTTCATATGTTGACCGACCTTTCCAGTAAGGTCGAATCTCATCGATAAAGGCTGCTCGATCCTCATCCCTTAAATAGAACGGATCGTATTCGCGCGTACTAATGGTATCCAATTCATCATTTAAGACTGACCAACAGGTATCCGGGCAAAGCAAACCGCCCCGCTGCTTGCTGCCAGAATTCCCAACAATTAACTCATTCTCCCAGATTTTTACCGATTTTTCCAAACATTGTTTGCGAAATGCCGTTGCTTTTTGAATCACAAACGGCTCACCTTCTGATTCTATAAAACCTCGTGTCAATATCAATGCATTTTCAAGATCCATTTCTGGTCGAGTATCCAATACACTATTTTTGAGACTATTTATCCGGCTAATATATGATTTATCTTCCATAATTCCTCCCACCCATAATTTCATTCATAGACAACGCTATAATTCCCACAATTATATTATCCAGCCATAATCTGGAAATTGAAATTATAACTGCGCCAGTACTTTGCAACGGTCAACGCAGGCTTTGACCCCCTCTTTTAAACAAGTGTCAAAGCCAAGTTCATCCATTTTTTCAAGCGCTGCGATGGTTGTTCCCCCTGACAAGCGAAGTTTTCCCTCTAATTCTTCAGCACTCATACCTGAATTCAGCAGCATCTCTGCGCTGCCTTTCATGGTTTGGGCAAAAAGTCGAATTGCGGTGTTTTCATCCAAGCCCATTTTTACGGCTTCTTCAACAATTACACGGGCCATATGGTAAAAATAGGCTGGTGCCGAACCATTAATTGGAACTACCTCACACATTAGTGTTTCAGGTATTTTTTCAATAATTCCGCAACTTGACAAAAACTTCTCAACTTCACAAAAATCCATATCCATTACGGTGTCCGTACTTGATACCGCAAAAGCACCGAGACCTACCTGTGCCGGCAGCGTCGGCATACATCTGACAACTTTGCACGATTCTCCCAACCGTTGCTGATACCACATGTTACTGATGCCTGCCGCCAGAGAAATTAAAACCGTTTCTTCTGATAAAACATTTTTAATTTGATCGATAATCAAACCGATTACTTGTGGGGTCACGGCCACTACCACCACCGGAGCACCTTTTACCAAGTCCTCGATCGTTTCAAATACTGTATATCCCGCTTTTTTATAATCATCACGTACTTGTTGTGAAACATCAAAGATTCCAATCTGTTTCGTCGCATAGCAACCACTCATCGCAACTCCTCCAAGCATTGCCTTTACGATATTTCCAGCGCCGATAAATCTAACTGTTGGGTTCATAATTAATTCTTCCTTTCTGCTACACAATAAGTGCATTTTCATCATTTCAAATTTCAGGTGCATGCTATCTTTATAACTCAAAAAGTGGGTTATTTAATATTTATCCATTTCCATATCGTCTAAAACAATCTTGGGCTGAGCCTGAGCTGGCAAATCTATTTTTTCATTTACCCTCGTTGAGATTTCTCTGTTTATTTTCACTTGTTTTTTAAGCTTAAATGCGCCCACCATTTCCTTAAGCATTTCGGCCTGACCGGATAGTTCTTCGCTGGAAGCGGCGCTTTCTTCCGCGGTGGCCGAATTGGTTTGGACCACCTGGGAAACCTGCTCAATCCCCTGGGTAATCTGGGCGATTTCTGATGCCTGATCAGTGGAAGCCTTGGCGATATTCCCGACTAGACTGGTCACTTTTTCAATTTCATGCAAAATTTCTTTTAAGCTTTCAGCGGTTTCATCTGCAATTTTTGTTCCGGTGCCAACCTTTTCAATAGAGCCTTCAATCAGCCCAGTGGTTTCTTTGGCGGCCTCGGCACTGCGGGCTGCCAGTGTCCGGACTTCTTCGGCCACGACGGCAAAGCCTTTGCCGTGCTGCCCTGCCCGTGCGGCTTCAACGGCGGCATTGAGAGCCAGGATATTGGTCTGGAAGGCAATGTCATCAATGACCTTAATGATTTTTGAAATATTGTTTGACGAATCATTAATGTCCCGCATGGCGACGATCATTTTTATCATTTGATCATTTCCGACTTCGGCATTTTTCCTGACTCTAACGGCGAGTTCATTGGCATCGTTGGCACGGACGGCATTTTGTTTGGTTTCGCCAGCGACTTCTTCAATGGAGGCCGTCAATTCCTGGATGGAACTGGCCTGTTCGGTGGTTCCCTGAGCTAAAGCCTGGCCACCATCCGAAATTTGTTTGGCTCCGATTTCCACCTGGGCGGCGGCCGTATCAATATCGGTCATGGTTGAGCTTAAACTTGAACTGATGCCATTGAGGGCTTGTTTAATCGCCAGAAAATCGCCGGTGTAGGCGGAGGTAATTTCCTGATCCAGATTCCCCTGGCTCATTTCTTCCAGGGTGCTGGTAATTTCATTGACGTAACGTTTTAAATTGGCAATGGTTTGATTCATATCTTCTTTGATAATCGCATGATCACCCTGGTAATCACCGGTCATTGCCGTATTTAAATTCCCGGCCGCCAGTTCCTTCAGCGTTCCCGAAGCTTCTTTAATCGGATTAATTACCGCCTCCAGGGTCTGATTGAATCCGGCAATCACTTTGGCATATTCGCCTGGCACCTTGGTCTCGTCGCCACGATGATTCAGATCGCCTTCAACTGCTATCGCCGCCATTTTTTGGGTTTCTTCTACTAATAAAACGAGGTTTTCCATCATTCCGATCAAGCTCGGAATCAGGGTGTCATTTTCGCTTCTTTTTCCGGTGGCTTTCAATTCGCTCAAATCGCTGAGTTCGCCGGCTTCAATGTGATTGGCAATCTGAACGATGTGAACCAGCTGTCCATGAACCGCGTTGATGGCTTCTCCAATTTCGCCGTAGATACCCTGATACTGATTTGTGATGGTTTGGCTGAGGTCATTTTTGCCCATTAAGGCCAGTACCTGATTTCCTTCTTCCAGAGCACCCAGTCCGTCAATACAGGCATTAATACTCTGTTTCAGCTTGTCAAAATCACCTTCATAAGTCTTGGTAATCTTTGCTGGAATTTCTCCCTGACCAATCTTATTCACATAATCAGCGGCAATATTAAGCGGACCTACAACCGTATCTAACGTGGCATTAACCCCTTCAACAATTGTTCTAAAGCCGCCTTCAAAGGCGCTTGCATTGCCTCGTGTCGCCAGTTTTCCGGCGACCGCTGCCTGGGAAAGCATGGATGCTTCTTCGATTAATCCGTGAATGGTTTCGATGGTCTTTTTCAATGCCGGGGTGATTTCATCCAGTTCATCTTTGACTGCGATGCTGGCAGAAACATCTCCGGCGGATATCTGATTCATGGTGCCAATAACTACATTTTGAAGCTCGTCGGCAAACTCGTCCATTACCAGCGCCATTTCGCCAATCTCATCCTGGGATTTCAGGTTGAGCCGGATACCAAGATGGCCTTTACCCATCTCTTTGATCATATGGTTGATGCTGGCAATCGGTTTGGTTATGGAAGTTGATAGTTTGTATAAGATCACTGCCAGAACGAGAAAGACCATCAGACCGGCAAGGGCAATCAGCAGAATATTTTTGGTGATTGCCGACTGAACGGTGCTCATGGAATAACCGATATTAAGGGCGCCTTTGAGTTCCCCATTGATGACAACCGGGTACAGAACATCATAAACATTAGCATTTTCAGCTTCATAAAAATATTCTTTGGCACTCATTTCACCATCCAGGGCAACCTTTTTAATGGTTTCATCTTCCTGGTAGGTTTTGCCGATATTATCCTTATTGCTGTCGGCAATTCCGATTAAATCCTTGTCAATAAAACTTGCATACACAATACTTTCATCCGATGCCAGTTCATCAATGAGCGCCTGATAGCCGAACTTCTCAGTCAGTTCCAGGACCCGGTCTGCGGTCACCCCGGCCTGAACAAACTCGCCGGTATTACTTTTGATATAACCATATTTAAAGTAATCATCATTATCTGTGTTTTTTCTGATGTCCTCCATCAATTCCGGGGTACCGCTGACCATAAAACTATAGATGGGATCCCCTGGTGTCGCTTTCCATCCCAGATATTCGCCATTGGCGGCATTGACAATTTCCGCCGATGTATTGTACCAGTAAATATGATCGATGCCTGTTTGGGCGGCCAGTTGAGTTAAATAAACATCATTGATAATTCCCCGATTGCCGATGATGATGTTTCCAACACTGCGAATCTGTGATTCCAGCTGTTCATTCATGGTTTTGACGGCTTCGGTGTTATCCTCAATCCGATTGACAAAACGCTGCGATGATGAAAAACCATTTTCTTGCATCGTTGTCAATAAACTTTCTCTGGTCAAATATGAAGAAATTGATCCAATCAGAAGTACTCCTGCCAGTACACAGATCAGTGGAACAATCAATAATCTTACCTTGATTGACTTTGATTTTGAAATTTGGTTGCTTCGACTCATACTAAATACTTCCTTTCCTTGTAAGTGTAAAAAATTAAGCGGCTAAAAGTATTTGATCAACTCTTAAGCCTTTTTTATCAAGGTATAAGAAAAAACAATATTCCTATAACCAATTTCTAAGGGACCATCGAAAATACTTGTATCCTTTCCATATAAAGCATCAATAAATTGTCTAAAAATAAATTCAAATAATAAAAGTGTTATCAAAAAAAGCAATATCAGCTTAAATGCCATATTGCTTTCTATATTTCAAAGTATTACAGTAAATTTTACAATAATATCATTCCTCATATTAGGATGAAATGAAACCATGATAAACTAAACCTTAATTATGAAGACCCAAAAGTCAATTAACATAGTGATTATTAATTTATTACACAACTATAAAGAGCTTTATCAATTATCAACGATTCTGAAACAAAACTTCCCTAAGCTCAACTAAGATAAGGCTTCTGCTGCCTTAACAAGTTCCTTTATAATAGCGATATGCTGCGGACAGACTTTTTCGCATTCACCGCATTTTATACATGTCGAAGCTCGACTTCTCCCAAGTTCATCGACAAGCAATTCCATCTGATGTACGGAAAGATCTTTTTTTTCATATAGCGTTAAGGTATTCAGCGCGGTAAAGGTTCCCGAAATTCCGATATCCATTGGACAAACTTTAGCACAATAATCGCAAGACGTACATGGAATTAATGGAATCCGACTTAAGGTATTCCGGGCATCTTTAATAACTTTTTTTTCTTCATTAGTTAGTGGTATGAACTCCTTCATATAGGAAAGATTATCTTCCATTTGTTCGAGACTGCTCATCCCGGAAAGAACGGTTATCACCCCCTCCAGACTTGCTGCAAAACGGATCGCCCAAGATGCTAACGACGTATCCGGATTTGCTGCCTTGAGTATCTCGGCGACAGTCTCCGGCGGTGCCGCCAACATCCCGCCTTTAACCGGTTCCATAATGATCACCGGTTTTCCATACTTTCTTGCTACCTCATAACAGGCCCCTGATTGAATCATCGGATCTTCCCAATCTGCATAGTTAATCTGCAGTTGCACGAATTCCATTTCGGGATGCTCAATAAGAATTGCTTCCAATTCTTCTGCGGTGGCATGAATTGAAAATCCGATATGCTTGATGAGTCCTTCCGCTTTTTTTGCAGTACATAAGACCACATATCAAAGGCATCAAACGGCTTTGTCCGCAGCTCTCCCAGATTATGCAGCAAGTAATAATCAAAGTACCCTGCACCCGTCTGTTTCAGCGAAGTCTCGAACTGAGCGATTGCATCTTCACGGGTCTTACAATTCATCGAAGCTGCGTTTTTCGTCGCAAGTTGAAAACTATCTCTTGGATAGCGCATCACCAATGCTTGACACGTGGCAGCTTCGCTACCGGGATATGCCCAGGCCGTATCAAAATAAGTAAACCCTGATTCCATAAATAAAACGATCGACCATGACTTTAACCTGTTCAATATCAATGGTGTGATCCTTTTTAGGTAAACGCATGAGACCAAATCCCAGCTTCTTAATCGATGCTCCTAAATAAGCCATATGCAATATTTCCCTTTCTATCAAGGTTTTACGTTTCATTATTTTAACAACTTTTGAGCAGGTTTTTCAACCTGCTTTTTTTAAGAATACCCAATTACTATTTATTAATATCCAGTCGCGATCTTCAGCTGTTACAGTTTCGGCACTGCCAATTGAATTTAATTATTTTTTGACAGCCCCAATTTGTCCCTGACGATATGCTTTACTGTATTTTCGGCAGTGCTTGTCTTGTCCCAGCAACGCATAGGTTGCCAATATTGTCCCCATCATATCGCGGTTCAGCGGATCTAATACTGCCGAGTCCATACCTGCCTGGATGGCAAAGGCCATACATGTTTTATTTAACAGGGATCGTACCGGCAAACCAAAAGACATATTGCTGATCGCTCCAGTGACATGAATAGTCGGATACAATTCCTTGATCTTTTTGATCTCTTCAGCAAAATTCAACATTGAGTTGTTTTCGGTTGATAACGCCATCACGCAGGGATCAATATGTATTCGATCTGGGGTAATTGCAAATTTCGCCGCTTTTTCAACCATACTTTTAGTGATTTTTAATTTTGTTTCAATATCACTGGGAATACCCTTATTGTCACAAGTCAAGCCAACAACTTCCCAGGTGTTGCCTTCTAACAGCGGTAACAGCACTTCACATTTGTCGCCTTCTTCTGAAATTGAATTGATCAAACCAGGTTTATTTGCATATTTGAATACCGCTTCAATGACCTGGGGATTGGGACTATCAATACCCAGCGGGGTATCCGTCGCATCCTGAACCACTGCCATTAACCATTTTAGCGTTTCTATTTCAAATTCTGGGGCGGTACTCGCACACACATCAATAAAATTTGCCCCGGCCTCCGTCTGCTTTACGGCCAGGTCAGCAATGAAACCGGCATCTCTTCTTTCGATGGCTTCTTTTACCGATGGAATTGTTCCGTTTATTTTTTCTCCGATTATTATCATATTAATCTCCTCATAATCTACATAGAAGGCAAGCATTCAATACTTGCCTTCTATGTATTTTAAATATCTGACGATATTATTTTCATTAAATTATTAGTTTAAAAACGCTTCATAATCTTTATCTGCTGGCGTTTCTAACTGTCGACTTTTTATAAAATCGCTTATGCTACCCATTCCTGACAGATTTTTACACCTTCAGCTGCATTTGTTGTATATTGGTCTGCGCCAACATACTCACATGATTCTTTGGTTACAGGATTTCCGCCAATAATAATCTTTGAATCAACGCCCGCTGCTTTAAGGGCTTCAACGGTTTCTTTCATCGAATCGATGGCTAGGGTTAAGACCCCGCTCATACCAATAATGCATCCTTTGTTTTCTTTCGCAGTTTGAACAAAGACTTCCGGAGCCACGTCGATTCCCAAGTCCACCACGACAAAACCAGCTGCTTCAGTCATACTTTTAAAAATATTCTTGCCGATATCATGTAAATCACCATGAACGGTTCCGAGTACAATGGTTCCGGCAACGGCAGTTTCACCGCTTCCTAATACTGGTTTCAAGACATTAATCGACTCTGTTAACAATTCACCCGCAAAAATCAAATCGCCAACAAAATACTCTCCTTTTTCAAAAAGATCCCCCACAATTGCCATCCCTGCCTGACAGGCAGCGATCGCCTCCTGTGCTTCCGGTTCAGTTGGATTTGTTTGAACAAATTCGTTTAACAACTCCATTACCAGTTCTTCTTCTAAATCTCCAACCGCCTGTGTTAATGCTTTTAGATCCAACATGTTTTTTACCATTCCTTTTCTTATTTTCGTTTTCATTATGTGTAACCAATATGGGTCCCTAGTAAATTCCCTCTAATATTAATGCCTTAACAAATGTGTTACTGTGTATTTTAGCGTATATCAAATTCCCGCTCTAAATTTCTCTGCCAGTGATTATTAAAACCATTATGTTGTTAGAATTTTTCACTTTCCGGCAGGTAACGGTTGAGAATTTCCTGTTGTTTATTAGTCAGGTCTGGTGCTTTGTAGCTGGCCAGTCTTTCTTCGATCAGTTTGGAAGCACGTTGTCTGATGTCTCCAACTTCTTCAAAAATAACGGATGGATCCCCAGCTGTTTTATTGAAAATTGCTGATAAATGATGCTCATCGCGGTATTCTTTCGGTGTTCGGCCTGATAGATAATTACCTAAAGGACCTGCTTTCTTGATTTCTTCGAAAACCTTGCTGGCGCTCGTATCAGTTATTTTGATGCCCTTATTTAATCTCATTAAAATCCGGTTAACTTCTTCATCCAGAACAAATTTTTCATAACTGCCGACTGCGTAAGACTGTAAGATTCCGGCATGATTTAATGCAAAATCCGTTTTCGCCAAATATGTCGTCATTAACGATGACATTGTTTCTACACCCGCCTGGTAATCTGGCTTGAGGGAATCCGTTCCACCGACACCGCTTCTGACTGGCAGACCATAATAACGACCAAGCGCCACTGTTGCCATCTGGATCAGTTGTGACTCAGGTGAACCAATCGCAATAGCTGTTTTACGCATATCTGTCGGCGATGAAACCGTCCCGTAAATAACCCCAACTCCAGGATTAATCAACTGTGTCAAGACGATGCCGGCAAGAATCGTCGCATTATCCTGAATGACCGATCCCATCAATCCGGCTGGTGCCGTCAGATTAGTCATAGAACAGGTAATAACGGTAACTGGCTGTCCTTCTTCAACAAGACCCATGATGTTATCGAGCACTTCATAGGAATACCCTAAAGGTGAAAGCGCACAGCAATTCGTTAACAATACTGGCCGATCCCAGATATCATAGAATTCTTTATACAGCTTGGCGATATCCTTGGCGGCGTCTTTTAAACTCTGGTTTTTAACATTTAAGCTATTGGCAACATTCCCATAGGTTGGTTTATCAGAGTACTTTAAACATAAAGCTACTTGTGGAATATAGAAATTATCCTGGGTTTTATCTAAATCAGGCGTATCATAAGCTGAATTGTTGACAAAATCAGTAACATCACTAGTGTGCATCAGTTTTAAAAATTTAACCACATCCGGGATTAATGCTGTTCTGTAAGTGTCATCTTCAAACAAGAATTTTGAAGGTCCATAGCCACCAGCTGTTTTAGGCTTAAAGCGTTCTCCAATTGGAGTTTCACCTGCACTCGTTGTTACCGTGAATGTTTTGGGCGCTGTTGCCAGTGCTTTATTTAATAGTTCTTCGCTGATTTTTACGATATTTCCTTCAACTGTCGCGCCATGTTTTTTAAAAATTTCTAGTGCCTCTTCACTGGCAAAGGAAACCCCGACTTCTTTTAAAACTTTTAATGAATACTCATGCAACAGTTCCACATCACTGGTGGAAACGTATTTTTCATAAAAACGTCTGTTCATATACATTTAAAATAACCTCCAAGTTTTTAATAAATACATGTATTTCGCAAGACAAATATATCATGATCTTAAATTCCTTGTCAATCGTTTTTTTATTTTAAATCCACGCATTTAATCGTCTTCATTTAATGTGTTGAAAATAAAAATTTTGCAGGCGACCTTATTACTTAGTATTTTTTAAGGTCAAAACCCTTTGTTTTCAGTTGTAAAAATAATTGTTGACCGTTTACAGCTATCATGTTATACTTCGTGCAATAGACATGTATTTCGCAATTATGTTTAGGAGGAAACAATGAAAAAATTTGGATTTAAAAATGCGATGGTATTTTTGATTTTAAGTGCTACGGTTGCCCTCGCGTACCAGTTGCCCTTTTTACGATTTACCTTTTACGATCAATTTGCGGCAGCGTATCAACTGTCAAATACGCAAATCGGGATTCTGGCATCAGCTTTGAACTTAACCTATACCCTCTGCTATCCCATTGGTGGCTGGATGGCCGACCGCTTTTCAATGCGGACCCTGATTTCAGTTACTCTGGCAGCCCATGCCGCATTGACCTTTGCCTTTGCTATGACCACCGATTTTACAGTTCTGCTTATTATTCATCTGCTTTACGGGTTCTTCGGTATTGCCACCCTGTGGTCTGCCTACCTGAAAGGGATCCGAAATCTGGGCAATGAAGATAACCAAAGTAAAATGTTTGGTAACAGCGAAGCCTTACGAGGCGTTATTCAAACCCTGATGGGTTTTTCATTCCTAGCCATCGTCGGTTTAGCCGCTACCCCTGCCGCCGGCATGAAAGTTCTCTTCTTGTTTGGTGCCGCCGTTTGTGCTGTGTTTTTTATTCTGGCCCTGTTCTTTCTTCCCAAAACGGACGTCAAGCAGGAAAAAGCGGCCGTCGTTAGCGAAACGAAGTACAGTGTTATGGATGTATTAAAAAATAAAGGCGTCTGGGTCACAATCCTGGTGATCATGTTTGCCTATCTGACCTGGGCCATGGGTAACGCCTATATGACGACCTACACGGTACAGGTACTTAATATTTCAACAACAACTGCCAGTGCCATTGGCATCGTTAGAAGTTACATCATTGTGTTGTTGGCAGGAGTAATTGGCGGATTTATCATGGATAAATTCACTTACAAAGGCAAGGGCTTTATTATCGCTTTTGGCGCCATCATCGCCGCCTTGGCAGCCTTACTATTTTCTGCCAAGATTATCGCTGTCAGCATTGTCCTAACTCTGGTTATCGCATTCATCGCAAACATCATGAAATCCACCTACTGGTCGATTATGGACCAGGCTGGAATCCCCGTTGGAATGACCGGAATGGCTACAGGTATTATTTCATTTATCGCTTTTCTTCCGGATGTATTCTACGGTCCGATTTGCGGCAAGTGGTTGGATGATGCCAAAGCAGCCGGTGACATCGCTGCCGGATTCAATCAGATTTTCATCTTATTAATCGTTTGTGCCGTTCTTGGTATTGGTTCATCGTTGTTACTGATCAAGCGAACCAAAAATTTAAAAAACTTGGAAGAAAAAGCACCTGAAGTAATTCCGACAGCTTAGTAAATTCCGACTCCAGCCTTGCGAAGTTGCCGGTTGGAGTCGGGTTTTTAATAGGGAATCTAAAATTAATCCCGGGAGGAGAATTCTGATGAAAAGCAGGAATAGTAAAATAGACGATTTTATCCCCAGAGACAGGTCTGAGGTGACACGTAATTGGGGGATTTTTGGTCATTTGGATTCGGCAGTATTCATTATTTCGGCAATTATCTGTTTTGGATTTATTCTTTGGGGAGCTTTGGACAATAATTCGTTATCCTTAGTACTGGGGCAGGTGCTTTCTGCAACCGTTTCGAATTGGGGTTGGTTGTATGAAGCAGGAGTGCTCTTTTTTGTTGTTTTTTGCTTTGCGCTGGCACTAAGTAAATACGGTAAAATTAAATTTGGCAAAGACGATGATCAGCCTGAATTTTCAAATTTTTCGTGGTTTTCCATGTTGTTCGGCGCCGGTATGGGGATCGGTCTGATCTACTGGTCGGTTGCTGAAACGGTCTCTCATTTTCTTAGTGGTCCAGCCTATGCCGGGGCTTCTGGAAGTGCCCAGGCTGCCGAATGGTCAATGGCGATTTCATTTTTACATTGGGGAATCAGTCCCTGGGCCATTTATGTTGTTGTGGGAATCCCGATGGGTCTTGTGATTTTCAGAAAAGGATTGCCAGCTCTTGTCAGTTCGTGTTTTTATCCAATTTTAGGTGATCGAATTTATGGACCAATTGGTAAATTTATTGATATTGTGGCTCTATGTATCACTTTTTTTGGGGTTTCAACAACCGTTGGATTGGGTACGATGGAGTTAGGAGCTGGACTCTCATTTAATTATGGATTTTCCATGAATAATGAAACATATATTATTATTCTAATTATTGTCGCAGCCACCTACCTGGCTTCGGCGTGCTTGCCAATTGATAAAGGCATAAAAGTTGGCTCGGACATCAGTATGATTGCCTGTTTGGGATTGTTATTGTTTGTCTTTTTAATTGGACCGACGAAATTTATTTTAGATAACTTTGTTAACGCCTCAGGATTGTATGTCCAGAATTTTATCAGGATGAGCACCTGGACGGACCCTGTGGAACAGGCCGGATGGTTAAATAGCTGGACAATTTTTTATTGGGCCTGGTGGATTTCCTGGGCACCTTTTGTCGGAATCTTCATTGCCAAAATTTCTAAAGGCCGAACGATCAAAGAATTCGTTTTTGCCGGCATCGTTGTCCCGGCCCTATTCGACATGATATTCTTTGCTGTATTCGGTTCTACCGCAATTCATTTTGAACTTGAAGCTGCGACAAAGGGACTGATTGAAACAGCAATTACAACAGATGTTGCCAGTGGGATATTTGTACTTTTCCATCAATTTCCTTTAAGTGAAGTTACAGTACTTGTTATTCTTTTTGTAGTTTTTACCTTTTTTGTTGTTTCTACCGATTCAGCTACAATTGTATTGGGAATGCTCTCCAGCGGCGGAAACGATTCACCTAGAACTAGTCTTAAACTTTTATGGGGTGTAGCCTTGGCTTTTTCGGCAGGAATTCTTATTATTATGGGTGGACTTCAGTCAGTTCAAACCATCGCTATTGTTGCGGTATTCCCCTTTATTTTTATTATGTTTGCCATGTGTTATTCGACCATCAGAATGGTTCGCCAGGATCCGCTGATGCAGGCCGAAGAAGCCTTTAAAAAAGAAGTCATCACGGCGATATATGCTAAAAAAGTTGCCCTTGCCGAGAATAGTGAACCTGAATTCAGCGAAAATATCGACAGTTGAGTTGGCCGTACAATAAAAAAAAGCCATAAGTCATTATCAAATGATCTTATCGCCTTTTTTTATTGCTTTTTAAGTATTAAAACCTAATTTATCAGACCTCTACCAGAACTTCTGCCATGCTCCGTCTTGTTTTAGGCCGATGATCTCTATTTTTATAACCGAAAGCAATCATACAAGATAGTCCAAAATGTTTTGGATCCAGAATTCCTGCTTCGATCAGAATCGCTTCCACTTTTGGGGTGTTAAATCCTTCCATGGGTGTGGAGTTGACCCCCAGCATCGCGGCGGCGGTAAGCATATTTGCCAGCGGAATATAGGTCTGTTTGCAGGCCCAGTCAAAGAACGCCCGGTCATTTCCGGCAATTTGCAAATCGTCTTCCTGGAAGCTCTTCAACTTATTTTTTCGAGCCAGTCTCAAGTCGTCGGTAAAATGCTGGATGTCGTTCATTATATACTCCACATAGTCAGAATCTGGTTGGAGATCAACGGGTTTCTTTGCCAGAATCAACACAAAATGACTGGCACCATCGAGGCTGACTTCGGCGCCCCAAGAGAAGGGTTTTATTTTCTCCCGGATCTCCCGGTTATTGAGCAACACAAATTTCCAGGGTTCCAGGCCCATCGAACTGGGAGACAGTCGGGCGACTTCCATGATCACTTTAAAATCTTCATCGCTGACCCTTTTTTGGGGATCATACCCCTTGCAGGTATAGCGATTATTAAATGTATCCAGCAGTAATGCTCTGATTTCTTCTTGTTTTTTCATTAATTTGATCCTCCACTTTTTTTATTTGGTTCTGGGCATCTTTACCGTCTTTTATCCCATCTGTAATTACTCCATAGTCTATATTCCCCAAATAATCTTAAAACTATCAACTATCCCGGTAATAATTTGATATAATTTTCGATTTGTTTATATCCTCGGCATTGGGGTAAAATGACTGATAAGTAGCTAAACCATGACATGCAATATTTGGAAGAAGGTGATCTTATGAATGTGATTGAAATTAATCAGCTGACAAAATTTTATGGCAAACATCGTGGCATTGAAAATGTGACCTTTTCTGTGGAAGAAGGGGAGATTTTTGGTTTTATTGGTCCTAATGGGGCTGGTAAATCGACTACCATCCGGGCGTTGTTATCGCTCATCCATCCCACCAGTGGCTCAGCCACAATTTTTGGCAAAGACTGTATTAAATACGGCAGCGAAATTCGCCGGGACATTGGCTACCTGCCTTCGGAAGTATTTTATTATGAACAGATGAAAGTCCGGGAGGTTCTCAATTATTCGGCCAGCTTCTATGATAATGTGAACTATAGCCGGATTCAAAGCCTGGCCGAAATCATGGATCTGGATTTAAACAAGCGCATTGACGACCTGTCCTACGGCAATAAAAAGAAAGTCGGCATTATTCAGGGTTTGCTTCATGAGCCCAAGCTGATCATTCTGGATGAACCCACCGGGGGTTTGGATCCGCTAATGCAGCAGAAATTTTTTGATCTGATCCGGGAAGAAAATGAAAAAGGTGCGACGGTGTTATTTTCCTCGCATATTCTTTCTGAGGTTCAAAAACTCTGTGGCCGGGTAGCCATCATTAAAGATGGTACCATTGTCCGGGTTGAAAACATCCGCGATATGCAAAAGCACAATTATAAAAAATTCACGCTGGAATACAAAGGGGTTATCGATGTCCATCACTTTAACCTGGAGGGCATCACCAATCTAACCCTGGACAAAAACACCTTGCATTTTTTGTTTAAGGGCGATATCAATCGTATTGTTGAGCGCCTTCAAGGCCAGTCGCTGTTGAATATGCTGGTTGAAGAGCCAAGTCTTGAGGAGATTTTTATGCATTATTACCAAAAGGAGGACTAGCCATGAACATTTTAAAACAGGAACTGCGCATGGGCAGAAAAACGCTGATTGTCTGGTGTATCTCCCTGGTTGGTGTCCTCTGCTTTTTTATGCTCCTTTATCCATCCATTTCCAATCAGCTGGAGGATTTTCAGAAAGTCTTTAAAAGCTTTCCTATTGAATTCCAACAGGCTTTTGGTATCGCTGATCTGGAGCTTTCCAGTATTTTAAGCTTCTACCAGTTTGCCTTGATGTATATTTTGCTGGCCGGCGCCATCCAGGCAATGAATATGGGAGTTTCGATTATTTCTTCCGAAGTTCGGGAAAAAACAGCGGACTTTCTCTTTGTCAAACCGGTCAGCCGAAATCGCGTGGTTTCGATGAAGATTCTGGCGGTGCTGGTTCAGATTCTGATTACCAATGCCGTTGTTTTTTCGGCGGCTCTGATCATCGTTACGCTGCTCAGTACCGATTCCTATAATGTTGAACTTTTCACGCTGTTTACCCTGAGTTTGCTGTTTATCCAGATTTTTTTTGCCAGTTTGGGACTTTTCGTTTCGGTTTTTTTAAGGCGGATCCGAACCGTTCTGCCCATCAGTATGGGGATTGTCTTTATTTTTTATATTATCCATCTACTCAATGAAACGCTGAAAGATCAAAAACTGGGGCTCATTTCACCCTTTGATTATTTTAATCTCTCGGAAATATACAAGAATATGAATTATGATTCCCTGAATTTACTATTGTGGTTTGTTTTAGTCGGTGTGTTTATCTTTTTATCCTATCTGCTTTTCGGCAGAAAAGATTTACCCTCGATCTAGGCTCAGAAGGAGGCTTCCCAATGAACGTATTTAAAAAAGAAATGAAAGCCAATATCAAGTCGCTGATCATCTGGTGCTGTGCCCAGGTTTTCATTATCTTTGCCGGGATGATGAAATACCAGGGCTTTGCCGATTCCCAGGTGGATATGAATGCCCTCTTAGCTGCATTTCCCAAAGAAATCATGGTTGTTTTTGGGATAGGTTCCGTGGATATTTCCAAGGTTGCCGGTTTTTATTCGGTCTTCTTCCTCTATTTCATGCTGTTGGCGGCTGTCCATGCGGTGATGTTTGGGGCTGTCGTGGTTTCTAAAGAAGAACGAGATCATTGTGCCGATTTTATCTATACCAGACCGGTTCGGCGGTTTCAGGTTATCAGCCCCAAACTATTGGCTGGGGTCATTAATATCTTGATCTTTAACATGGTCACCTTTGCCGCTTCGGTCTTTTTCATTGGCCAACACAACCATGGTGATGGTTTGGTCGACAAGGTTTCGCTGACCATGCTGGCGCTTTTTATTCTGCAACTGTTCTTTTTAGCGCTGGGTGCCATGTTTGGCGCTGTTTTAAAAAACACAAAAATGGCTACTTCAACGGCGGCCGGATTGGTAATGGGATTTTTCATCTTGTCCGTAGCGGTTGATTTATATGATAAACTGGCATTTCTCAAAATTCTTACGCCGTTTAAATACTTTGAAGGCGCCGCCCTGATGATCAATGACCATCTTTCATTCAGTTCGGCAGCAATTTTGTTAGTTGTTTCCTTCGTCTTTTTTGCCCTGACCTTTGTTGCGTTTAACCGCCGGGATTTGACCACCTAGATTTTTTTAATCCCCTCTGGCATTATTAAATTCAATACCCTGGTAGTTAACCCAATAAAAAAAGTATTCAAACGCCTTGTCTGAATACTTTTTTGTTGGGTTTATTTTATTTAATCAAAAATACTTGCAAGCTTTTTAATTAAATTGGCTGAAAATCGGGGTTTTAGTAACCGCTGACGGCTTCGCCTTTTAACATTTTAACGGCCGAGCTGGTGCCGATTCGGGAACAGCCTTCATTGATAAAGGCAATCAGGTCGTCCACGGATTTAACACCGCCAGCCGCCTTCATTTTGACAGCAGGACCAATATTGGCTTTGAACAAACGAATATCTTCAATGGTTGCCCCGGCGGTTCCAAATCCGGTGGAGGTTTTGATGTAGTCAGCCTTGGCATTGGTCACCAGCTCACAGACTTTGACTTTTTCATCTTCAGTCAAGAAGCAGGTTTCGACAATCACCTTAAGGATCTTGTCGCCGATGGCTTCTTTAATTTCGGCAATTTCATTTTGGACCAGATCATAATCTTTGTTCTTCAAGGCAGTGATATTGATAACCATATCAATTTCTGAAGCCCCATTTTTAACAGCGTCAACCGCTTCAAAAACCTTAGTTGCCGTGGTATTGTAGCCTAAAGGAAAACCGATGACAGTACAAATATTCAGTTGATCCCCATAGGTTTCTTTGATTTTTTTAACATAGGACGGCGGAATGCACACCGATGCCGTTTCATATTCGATGGCATCGTCGCAGATCACCTTAATCTCTTCCCAGGTGGCAGATTGTTTTAATAGCGTGTGGTCAATATGGCTTAAAATTTCCTTGTTTGTCATTTTCTTTCTCCTAATTTTCGCAAATCAATGATGTGTTATTTGGCCATGGTATCTTTGAGGTTTTCATAGATTTCGGTATAGGTATCAAAGACGCCCTGATAGGTTGCGTAGAGATCTTTGTTCGGTTGGACCGAATACGCTTCTTTGACCATGCCTTTGGTGGCGGCATCAAAGGATTCGTAAGTACCTGATCCGACTGCCGCGACGATGGCACAGCCCAGGACACTGGCGCTGGCATCTTCGGTAACCACAATGGGTTTGCCAGTGACATCGGCAATAATCTGCATCCAGGTGGTATCCTTGGTGACCCCACCACAGCCAACAATGATGTTGATGGGACAACCCTGGGCTTCAAAATTATCGATGATGTTCTTGGTGCCAAGCGCTACTGATTCAAGCAAGGCCCGGTAAATATGGGCTTTGGTATGGCTCAGGGTTAAGCCGTAAATCACGCCTTTGGCATTGGCATCTTTATAAGGCGTTCGATTGCCCTGGAAGAAATCAAGGGCCACCAAGCCTTCGGAGCCGGCGGGAATTTTGGCCACCAGTTCATTCATATAAGCATAGGGATTTTCGTGGGCGCTCATATCAAATTCCCGCATAAACCATTTGATGATCGAACCAGCTGAAATCTGGCCACCTTCCAGCAACCACTGATCGGGGACGATGGCGTTGTTGTAGGGGCCCCAGATGCCGTTCAGATTTAATTTCTTTTCCGAAAAAGCCAACTGAACAAAGCTGGTGCCCATGATCATGGCCAGTTTACCTTCTTTGGCAACGCCTAATCCGAGCATTCCGATATGGGCATCAATACCGCCCTGAACAACCTTCATTTCCGGGTTGATATCATAATGATCGGCAAATTCACGGCTGATGGTGCCAACAAATTCGCCGACATGCTTGACATCCAACACCAGTTTTTGGGCATAGTCTTCCAAACCAACTTGTTTGAAGAATTCGCCGTTCCAGCCGCCTTCACACTCAATATAATTCCATTTACAGGTTGAGTTACAGATAGATGTCGCATAAACGCCACATAACTGATAGTTCATCCAGTCCAACTGTTCAATAATTTTATAGCTTTTAGCATAGATATCTTTTTGATTGTTTTTGATCCACAGTACTTTGGGGATCATCCATTCCACGGAATCTTCGCCGCCGGAGTATTCCAGCACCGGGTGTTTGGTGTCATTGATGACTTTCATTTCTTTTTTAGCCCGGGTATCCATCCACATGATGGCATCGGTTAATGGGTTGCCTTGTTCATCCACCGGAATAACCGTTGATGAGGTGGAGCAGACGCTGACCGCCTGAATATTATGGCGAATTTCTTTTGATAATGACGACATCACATTTTTAACGGCTTCGTTAAAACAGTTCCACCAATCGGCCGGTTTCTGTTCAGCCCAACCAGCCTGCGGATAAAAGGTTTCATAAACCTTTTCATCACCAGCAATAACCGTCCCTTTGATATCCGTGACAATCACTCTGACACTTTGCGTTCCGGTGTCAACACCCATAAAATATTTTTCAGTGTTCATTTAATTTTCCCCCCATGGATAAAACATTATTTTATTGTAGAAATAACCGCCTTTGGCTATTTCGGCAAAAACGTTGGGCACTTCATCGAGCGGTAAACGATGGCTGATAATGTCTTTAGCTGTCATGCCTTTTTCGGCAAACATTTTTAAGGATTCGGTCCAATCTTCACCAGGATATGGTTTGGTAAACGAATTCCAGGAACCGATCAGGCTCAGTTGGCTTCGCATTAAGGTATCCAGTTCTTTTTCGCTGAGATCCAACCCTTTATGGGAGATCCCCAGATAAACCACCCGGCCCATTTTGCTGGCCATTAGGATACATTGTTTTTGAGCCGTGGGCACCCCGGAAAAATCGATGACAATATTGGCACCTTTGCCATTGGTAGCTTTTTTAACCGCCTCGACGGCATCTTCTTTTAACGAGTTGATGGTGACATCGACGCCGACTTTTTTAGCGATCGCCAGTTTTTCATCCCAGACATCCACCGCAATCACCTGGGATGCCCCGGCCAGTTTGGCATATTGAGCGGCAAATAAACCGATGGGGCCAGTGCCCACCACACAAACCGAATCGCCTGCTTGGAAATTGGCCCGGGCTAAGCCGTGATAAGCATTAGCACACGGATCAAGCGTTGCCGCATCTTCGTACGAAACGTTGTCGGGCACTTTCATCAGGTTGCCTTCTTTAACGGCCACATACTCGGCCAGGGCACCATTTCGGCGAGAACCGTAATAGTCGTAATGTTCGCAGAGTGAGTAAATGCCTTTTTGGCACCATTCGCATTCAAAACAGGGAATCAATGGCGGAACCACCACCCGATCACCGATCTTAAAGTTTTTGATGTCAGCACCCAGTTCAGTGATTTCGCCCGAAAATTCATGACCGATGATAATCGGCGAAACATGAGCCCCATAAGTCAGCGCCCGGGGAATATCGGAACCGCAGAGACCGACCGCCCGAACCTTGACCATCACTTCATCGGCTTGAACAATTGGCAGGGGCACCTCTTCGACCCGCAAATCGCCTGGTTTATACATAGATACTGCTTTCATTATTTCCTCCTTAATGAAACGTTTGGTGTGAATTGAAATGGCTGAATTTGGTTAATGTAACCCTTTTCTTTATTCCTAAAAAATATAGGCAGTCCTTCTAACTGCTAATATAAAACGCCGGTCCGTTTGAAATTAACTATCGTTTACGTATGACCGTTTAATTTGAACTCATTCTACCACCACAAACCAACGCTGTCAATACTCTTTGCGTCAATTATTAACTTATTTAAGCTTCAGGCAATTGTCAAAGCGTGTTTTTTAACGTATAATGATCTTAGAAAATAGATCGGAGGCCAATTCATTGACTTCATTGCTAACTGAAATACGCACCAAGTATAACTTATTCTCAAGCACCCAAAAGGTGATTGCCAATTACATCTTAGACCATCCGGACACGGTATCCTTGCTGTCCATTACTGAGCTGGCGAAAAAATGTAATACCAGCGAAACCACCGTCATGCGACTGTTAAAAAAACTGGACTACAGCTCCTACCAGATTTTTCGGATTAATCTGGCCAAGGAGTTTTCGGACACCCCCTCAGAAAGTATCATTGAGGAGATCCTCGGGGATGATGACATCAATACCATCAAGAAAAAAGTCATCGGCCATACCATCACTGCCATTAACGATTTGGAGCATTCCCTGAAGGACGAAGTTGTTGAAGAAGCCCTGAAGCTCCTGCTGGCGGCCAAACGGATTCTCTTTTTTGGCGTCGGTGCCTCGGCATCAATTTCCATGGATGCCATGCATAAGTTTGGTAAAATCGGTCTTAATGTTTGCAGTTACCCGGATCCGCACTTTATGAATATCATCGCTTCTCATGCCAGCGCCGATGACGTGTTGTTTGCGGTTTCTCATACCGGTGAAAGTCTGGAAGTGTTAAGCACCGTCGCCATCGCCAAGAAGAACAAGGCTAAAATCATCGCCCTCTCCAGCTTTGAAAACTCATCACTGGCGCAAAAGGCGGATGTCTTTTTATCCAGTTCCACCAATGATAAAAAGTACCATTCCGAAGCCATGGCCTCCCGCATTGTCCAACTGACCATTATCGACATCCTCTACCTGAGCGCCTTTATGAAAAATGAATCCGTCTTCTACGATGCCCTCTCGGATTCCCGGGATGCCGTCGGCCTGAATAAAACTTGATTTTTGTCAAATTGATCTTAAAGAAATGAAAGCCATACGACCAATGTTTGCTTTGCTGACAGTTTCACAACCAGAAGAAATCGCGTAGCGAATTTCTTCTGGTTCGCGGGTAGTCGCCAACTACAAGCTTGCTTGTGATTGGCTCATTACCTTCGCGAAAAAAGTTCTGTAACGTGTAGACGAACAGTCGATAGACTGTCCGTCTAAAGTATAAAAATTGTTTGATGAAAACAGACCACAAAGCTCATCGCTGTTTATTTATCATATTACCAGAAAAGGAGATTATCATGAGTATTATTACCTTTGTGGGGGCCGGACAAATGGCTTCCGCCCTGTCCTTTCCGGCCACAGAAAACGGCCACGAAGTACGTCTGGTGGGAACCCACCTGGATCGTGACATAATCGACTCAGCTGAATTAACCGGATTTCACCCCACCCTGAAGCGTCAGCTGCCCAAAGAAGGGATTAAATACTATCAGATCGAAGACGTCGAACTCGCGCTGGATGGCACCAATGCGGTTCTTTGCGGGGTCAGCAGCTTTGGTGTCGACTGGTTCTGTGAGAAGATTCTGCCCCTGATCCCCGATTCGGTTCCGGTTCTTTCGGTCACCAAAGGGATGATCGATCTTAAGGACGGTTCGATGATTACCTACCCGGATTACTTTATCAGTAAACTGCCGGATGGGAAAAAACTCTCGATTAACGCCATCGGCGGTCCCTGCACCAGCTATGAACTGGCCGATAAGGATCACTCCGCCGTGGCTTTTTGTGGTACCGACATGGAAATTTTGCGCCGCTTTAAAAAACTGTTTTCCACCGACTATTATCACATCAGCCTATCCACCGATGTGGTCGGGGTTGAATGTGCAGTGGCTCTGAAAAATGCATATGCTCTGGGGGTTTCCCTAGCTGTCGGTCTCGCCATTGGCGCCGATGGCACCGGCAAGGAGCATTATAACTCCCAGGCAGCGCTCTTTGGACAAAGCGTTAAAGAAATGAAACAGCTGTTGGCAATCGTCAATGGTGGCGAAGAGAATATTATCTATGGCGCCGGCGACTTATACGTCACTATTTTTGGCGGCCGTACCCGAAAAATCGGCACTCTGCTGGGTCGGGGTTTCTCTTTTGACCAGGCCATGGCCGAACTGGAAGGGGTCACCCTGGAATCCATCGTCATCGCGACCCGTACTGCCCGCTGTGTCCGACGACTGGCCGAAAGAGGTGTAGTTAAACTCAAAGATTTCCCGCTACTGATGCATGTCGATGACATCATCAACAATGGCGCCACTGTCGACATTCCCTGGGCGGCTTTTGAGACTGAAAAATACTAAACCACAAATACAACTAATTAACAATTGGTCGGTATGGTTCTCAAGCATGCCGTTCAACTCTGCTATTCTTAAACAATTATTTTATCTTTAGGCCGATCCCCAAAATAGTAATTACGTTTGTGGATCTGCCTTTTTTATGCTAAAATGGTCAAAAGATATCGAGGTTAATAATGGAAATTTTCGCAACACTGGACACCTTGAAGAGCTTTCTTTTACAATTTGGCGCATGGACCCCACTGGTTTTTTTTCTATTGCAGCTGCTCCAGATTATTATTGCCCCCATTCCCGGCGGAACTGTTGGTTTGGTTGGCGGCGCCCTTTTTGGCACCATCGGTGGTTTTTTAATCAGTGCCACTGGTACATTAGCGGGCTCCATCATTGTGTTTGCACTGTCTAAACGATTTGGGCGACCTTTCGTGATGAAATTTGTGAGTTCGGAACTCATTGAAAAATACGATCATATTAAAGAATCACGGCTGAATACGGTTCTTTTTCTGATTTTTCTCTTTCCACTTTTTCCCGATGATATGCTTTGTTTTATTGCCGGCCTTTCCACCATGCCGTTAAGAACCTTTATCATCATTGTGTTACTGGCTCGAACCCCCAGCGTTTTTATCAACACCATGATCGGAGCAGGTATTATGGACGATAACCCCACCCAATTTATTATTGCGGTGTCCATTTATGCGGTTCTAATTGCCGTTCTTTACTTTAACCGAAAACGTTTGGATGCTTTTATCCATCACAGTAAAATAAAAACGGATGAACTGCCACCGCCAAAAGAAAATGACAAGGAGCTTTAAATGACCGAAAAAACAAAAAAAGAGCTGAACCGTCTATACATGAGCGAACTGGTCACAGCCCTGGTTTGCGGAGTGCTCATGTATTTGCTCACCGATTCCACCGGTCAGCCTTTGGATTTGCGGCTGCTTATCCCTGGCGGTGTCCTTATTTTTATTATCCTCCAGAGTGCCGGATACTGGTATTATCGGTATCAGCTGATCGATAACCCGCATACTGCCCTTAATTGGGTGATGCCGCTTTTTTCCGGACTTAAAAAAGTTAATCTCGGTTTATTTGCACTTTACCCACTTTACCTTTTGTATCTGGTAATTTTTCAATCCAATCAGTTCTTTGTAACCATGAATATTTTTGGGTTAATCCTTTATGGATTTTCCATTATTGAATACATTAATTATTATTTTTATAGTGTTCAAATCAGTAACTTAAAAAAGAAAGTCCCTTCAGATTTAAATTTGGAGCTTTCAGCATTTGAAAAGAAGCATTAGTCGAAATTATCAATTTGAGGAAGGTACTGACTTCGCAGGTGATGTGAAGTCGTAGTTAATTAACAATGAATTATTCAATCTCTATTTTAAATTGGATCAATCCACTTTTTTTCCCGATTTTACTTGTCGTCGGGATTCTTCTGGCGAAAGCTGTTTATACCTACAAAACTTATGAAGATCTTAGAAGAAAAGCGATTAAAGAAATGTTTTATGGAGGACTTGTGCTTATTCTCGTCCTGGGACTTTTTATCGTTGCCCCTTTGATTGCCGGCATATCAGTCAAAGATACTGAACTTTCACTGCGTCTGCCCACCGGATTTACCTTTGAAACCTACGCCAAATCGGATATTCTCTCGGCGGAGATCATCAATCTTGATCAGTCCGAGTATGCGATTCAGACCAAAGTCGTTGGGACAAAAATCCGTAACTATCGGGAGGGCCTCTTTCAATTGGCTAATGGCACCGAAGCCGCCGTTTTTCTTAATGGCAATACTGCTTTATTGGTCCACACCAATCGTCGTACCCTACTTTTGGGACCCGATTATTTCGACGATTTTGTGAAAAACTTTGGTGATAAATTGATTCCGGTTCAGCCCAACCCTAACGTTTAAAAAGAAAAGACGTGCCCTTTACATTTCAAAGGCACGTCTTTTTTATTTTTCTTCGTATATTTTTGCAACCCGTCCCACCTGGCCATCAGCCAACATGACTTTAATCCCGTGGGGGTGGTTCGGACTTTTTGTGAGTAATTTAGCCACCCGTCCCTGGGTCAGCTTGCCAGACCGCTGATCGGCTTTCAGGACAACATCGACTAAAGCGCCAACCTTGACGTCGCTTCGTTTCTGTCCGTTCATTCTTTTTCCTTTAGAGCTTGTTCCAGTGCAATGGCCAGCTGATCCATGCAAGATGTGGGCTTTTTTCCGCAGGTCTGGCCTTTGAACATCGCGATGATTTCATCTGCCGATTTTCCATCAAGCAGCTTAACCAATGCTTTTAAGTTCCCGTCACAACCGCCTTCAAAAACCAGATTACTGACCACATTATCCGTTAGATCGAATTGTATATTGCGAATACAAACTCCCTGGGGCTTATAATTTACTGTCATTTTTTCCTCTTTCTATTTTAATATCTTTTCTAATCTGTTTTTCATTTGTTTGGCATAATCCTCAATAGGATGGACATATTCTTCATCCATAAAACGGGAATGAATGATGAAATCTGCCGTTGCCAGGTTATTTGCTATCGGAATATCATAAACCGTGGCAATCCTCAGCAAAGCCTTAATATCCGGATCATGCGGTTGGGCTTCCAGGGGATCCCAGATAAAGATCAGCATGTCAATTTTTCCATCCACAATCCTGGCACCGATCTGCTGATCACCACCTAATGGACCGCTTTTAAATATCTGTACCGGCAATCCGGTCCGCTCTTGAATCAGACTTCCGGTTGTTCCGGTGCCACACAAAAAATGACTTTGCAGAATTTCCTTATTCCGAAAGGCCCAATCTAATAGCTCCGCTTTTTTTCCGTCATGAGCAATTAATGCAATCTTCTTGGTTTTCTCAATTGTAACATCAATATATTCAGTCTCCATTTTTTGTCCTCACTTTCTTTTTTATATTTTTTGATCTTTTTAAAACATCCTATTTACTGACTTCAAAATCGATAAGTTTAACCTCTTTTGATAAGAAATCTGATTTTACCAGTTCTTCCTTAACATAATCCGTGCTCAGATATTTTTTGTTATCATCAGCAAAAACAGTGACCACCACTGCCTGAGGATTTTCCAGTAAATCCTGAGCAATGATCGCCCCTAAAAAGTTAGCCCCGGATGAAATACCGACACCCAAGCCCAGTTCCTGGGAAAGTTTTTGAGCCATGATGATGGCATCTCCGTCATCCACCGTAATGATATCATCTAATTGATCCATTTTTATCAAGTCGGGAACAAATTCATCGGAAATTCCCTGTATCCGATGTTTGCCAACCTTATAACCACTTGACAAAATCGGTGAACTGATCGGCTCTAATGGGTATGCTTTGAAAGCTGGATTTTTTTCTTTGAAATATCGCCCTAACCCCATGATCGTTCCGCCAGTACCGACGCTCGCCACCACCGCCACTGGCTGTACCTGAAAGGCCGCTAATTGCGTCGCTATTTCTGGTGCGGTGCTCTCATATTGGGCCTGACTATTTTCCATATTTGAAAATTGACAGGGTAAAAAAGCTTTTTCTTTGGCTGCCAGGGCGCCACATTGGGCAATACTTCCTAAAAAGCCCCCTTCTTCTTTTGAAACCAGGCGAACTTCACCACCATAACTTTGGATCAGGTTTTTTCGTTCAGCACTCATCCAATCTGGCATATAAATAACAACGGGGTGCCCCAGGTATCTGCCAATAGCCGTAAATGATATCCCGGTGTTTCCGCTGGTCGCCTCAACAATGGTTTCTCCTTTAGAAATCTCACCATTTTCATAGGCTTTTTTCAGAATATGTAAAGCCATCCGATCTTTAATACTACCAGTGAGGTTATAGTGTTCAGCTTTGGCATAAATACTTCTGGGCTTTCCCTGATATAAAAAATTAATTTTTAATAATGGGGTATTCCCGATAAGTTTTTCTAAAGCTATAAATTTTTCTGCGTTATCCATTTACCCTATCCTTCGTCGTATTTAATTTACTTCCCCAATAACCCAGGTCAAACAAGATCGGAACCAAATTCAATCCGGCATCAGTGAGTGAATATTCCACCTTTGGCGGCACTTCATTATATGATTCTCGATTAATAATTCCACATTCTTCCAATTCCTTTAACGAACTTGTCAGCATCATGCTGGTGATTCCGGGGATTTCTCTTTTCAGTTCGTTGAATCGCACGACCTGCTGGCCCAGTGTACAAATAATCGGAAGTTTCCATTTTCCATCAATCATCTTAAGTGCCTGCGTAATCATACATTCAGTCCCTGGGTTATGAATGTTTGGGCCTTGTTTAACCGCATTGATCGGGCATATTTCGCCGTTTATGCAATGGCTGTTTTTCATCATTTTCTCCAATACTCAGAAATTTGTTTCTAAGTCATAATTTTCTGCCTACTTGTTTTTTATTCTGGCATTGTTATAATCATACTAAATTAAACAAAATAAATCAATGTTTATCAGGAGGTAAAGATGAATGAAGTAATTGAATTTCTAAATGACTGTGGTGTTTTCTTTTTAAGTACAGTGGATGGTGATAAACCAAAGGTTCGTCCATTTGGATTTGTTATGGACTATGATGGAAAACTTTGTATTGGCACTAATAATAAAAAACCGACGTTCAGCCAAATAAAAGCAAATTCGGCGATCGAAATTTGCGGCTCAAAAGGTCCAAATTGGGTACGCGTAAGTGGAAATGCGGTTGTTTGTACATCTCCTGAGTCTCAGGCTAAAGCATTAGAATTGCTACCAATGTTAAACAATATGTACTCGGTAGGTGATGGATTATTTGAAATTGTTGCTATTGAAAACGCGGTGGCTGATTTTTCTTCCATGACAGGGGAGAACCATCAGGTTATTTTATAGGATTTGGTTTCGGGGCACTCAAATTACTGAGGCCCTTTTTTTAAATATTTCTTTTTCTATTCAACAACTGCCTTTTTCCCTTGCATTTTTTTCATAGATCCGTTATAGTGAGAGTAACTGAACTGATCCATTTCAGATTCGGTAAATTTCTTCGTGTGTTCGTGACCTTCCACACGTAAAACAAAACTAAAGGAGTTTTTTTTATGCGAAAAATCAGTGTTCTCTTCGTAACCCAGGCAGCAGTCATTGCGGCCATGTATGTGGTCCTGACCTTTGTATCCAGCTCATTGGGTTTGGCCAGTGGCGAAATTCAAATTCGGCTTTCCGAGATGCTTTGTATCCTGCCGGCCTTTACACCAGCAGCTATTCCAGGTCTTTTTCTCGGCTGTTTACTGAGCAATCTGTTAACCGGTTGTACAGTGATCGATATTGTCTTCGGGAGTCTGGCCACCCTTATTGCCGCATTCCTCAGCTATCAGCTGAGAAATCACAAATACCCGCTTCTGGTTACCGTTCCTCCCGTTGTTACCAATATGATCGTGGTGCCGTTTATTTTAAAATTCAGTTACGGTGTTCCTTTGCCAATCCCAGTCATGATGGCAACGGTGGGTATCGGTGAAGTGATCTCCGTTATGGTCTTGGGTTCAGTACTCTACTTCGCCCTGGATAAACGACGGGTGATCTTCTCCCGCCAATAAAGTTAGTATCTGTTTTTCCTGTTCCGGACACCTGCTAGCCTTCGGGCTACCAGGTGTGCCTTTTTATTTTAGGCACTGTTAATAACCGGCGCACTTCGTCTTCGCTGCGCTGCGCCTCCGTTTGGGGCTTCGCCCCATAAAAAAATAGATTGGAACATTGATTTTCAAGTGAGCTTGAATCAATGATCTCGTAAATTAACGTTTGTTATACTCACTCATGCGACACTTCGTCTCCGCTTCGCTGCGCCTTCGTCGCGTCAGTCGTCAGATGGCTCTACTCAATTCAAAATACATTCATCTCGAACAACTCGTAAAATCACTGCCGTTAAATGAAGACGTGCAACTCCGTCTTCGCTATCGCTGCGCCTCCGTTTGGGGCTTCGCCCCATAAAAAAATAGATATATGAACATTGATTTTCAAGTGAACTTGAATCAATATTCATATATCTATTTTTTTGCACGGCTTCATTAAAAAAAGTCCCGCAATGTCCTATCCTCCCAGGCAGTTACCCACCAAGTACTTTCGGCGCTGGAAGACTTTACTTCTGTGTTCGGTATGGGAACAGGTGTGGCCCTTCCGCCATCGTCGCGAGACTAATTTAGCTTTGTTTTTGCTAAAAAACAAATAGGTTTAAAGGAGCGTTAGCGGTTGAACCGGCTAAATTGTCCATCAATTCTTGCAGAAATCTTCTACTTCTTCATAAGAGATTTTTGAAAGAATTGGTGTTCCTTGTTCCTACTTGCTTATATATTCAATTGTCTTAGTTATGATCACGCAGTGATCATTCAAAACAGCACAGTGTATAAATTATTGGATCAAGACCTCGGTCGATTAGTACTGGTCAGCTCCATATGTTACCATACTTCCACATCCAGCCTATCTACCTGGTCGTCTACCAGGGACCTTAACCATTTCTGGTGAGATATCTTATCTTGAAGGGGGCTTCGTGCTTAGATGCCTTCAGCACTTATCCTTTCCAAACTTAGCTACCCAGCTATGCTCCTGGCGGAACAACTGGTGCACCAGTGGTTTGTCCGTTCCGGTCCTCTCGTACTAGGAACAGCTCTTCTCAAATATCTAACGCCCACGACGGATAGGGACCGAACTGTCTCACGACGTTCTGAACCCAGCTCGCGTGCCTCTTTAATGGGCGAACAGCCCAACCCTTGGGACCTGCTTCAGCCCCAGGATGAGACGAGCCGACATCGAGGTGCCAAACCTCCCCGTCGATGTGGACTCTTGGGGGAGATAAGCCTGTTATCCCCGAGGTAGCTTTTATCCGTTGAGCGATGGCCCTTCCACTCGGAACCACCGGATCACTAAGCCCGACTTTCGTCTCTGCTCGAGATGTCTCTCTCGCAGTCAATCACCTTTTTGCCTTTGCACTCTAAGAGATGGTTTCCAACCATCCTGAAGGTAACTTTGGGCGCCTCCGATACTTTTTAGGAGGCGACCGCCCCAGTCAAACTGCCCGTCTGACACTGTCCGATGACCGGATTACGGCCACTCGTTAGAATTCCAATAGTACAAGGGTGGTATCCCAAGGTTGGCTCCTTCGAAACTAGCGTCCCAAATTCTCTGCCTCCCACCTATCCTGTACGTGTACTACCAAAACTCAATGCCAGATTGCAGTAAAGCTCTACGGGGTCTTTCCGTCCTGTCGCGGGTAACTCGCATCTTCACGAGTACTACAATTTCACCGGGTGTGTTGTCGAGACAGCGCTCAAATCGTTACGCCTTTCGTGCGGGTCAGAACTTACCTGACAAGGAATTTCGCTACCTTAGGACCGTTATAGTTACGGCCGCCGTTTACTGGGGCTTAAATTCGCACCTTCGCTTGCGCTAAGCACTCCTCTTAACCTTCCAGCACCGGGCAGGCGTCAGCCCCTATACATCATCTTTCGATTTAGCAGAGACCTATGTTTTTGCTAAACAGTCGCTTGAGCCTCTTCTCTGCGGCCCACTTGCGTGGGCACTCCTTCTCCCGAAGTTACGGAGTCATTTTGCCGAGTTCCTTAACAACACTTCTCCCGCTCATCTTAGGATTCTCTCCTCGCCTACCTGTGTCGGTTTACGGTACGGGCACCCTCTCTCTCAATAGAAGCTTTTCTTGACAGCGTGAAATCAGCGACTTCCCTACTTATTTTTCGTTCCCCGTCACGCCTCAGCCTTATGACCAAGGGGATTTGCCTCCCTGATCAGCCTTGACGCTTGGCCCAGCTTTTCCAACCGCTGGGTTCGCTTATCCTTCTGTGTCACTCCATCTCTCAAACAATTAAAGGTGGTACAGGAATTTCAACCTGTTGTCCATCGCCTACGCTGCTCGCCTCGGCTTAGGCCCCGACTTACCCTGAGCGGACGAACCTTCCTCAGGAAACCTTGGGCTTTCGATGGTGAAGATTCTCACTTCACTTTCGCTACTCATGCCAACATTCTCTCTTGTCTTGTGTCCACCAAACCTTACAGTTCAGCTTCGCCCTCAAGACATTGCTCCCCTACCACTATGGTAGTACCATAATCCATCGCTTCGGTGCCAGATTTTAGCCCCGTTCATCTTCGGCGCACAACCACTCGACCAGTGAGCTATTACGCACTCTTTAAATGTGTGGCTGCTTCTAAGCCAACATCCTGGTTGTTTCTGCAGTTGCACATCCTTTCCCACTTAATCTGGACTTGGGGACCTTAGCGGATGGTCTGGGCTGTTTCCCTTTTGACTATGAGACTTATCTCACACAGTCTGACTGCCGTATATAAGTGTATGGCATTCGGAGTTTGATAAGGTTCAGTAATCTTTACGACCCCTAGCCTATTCAGTGCTCTACCTCCATCACTCTCTCTACAACGCTAGCCCTAAAGCTATTTCGGGGAGAACCAGCTATCTCCGTGTTCGATTGGAATTTCACCCCTATCCACAACTCATCCAAGCCTTTTTCAACAGACACTGGTTCGGACCTCCACTTGGTTTTACCCAAGCTTCATCCTGGTCATGGATAGATCACACGGTTTCGGGTCTACAGCATGCAACTAATCGCCCTATTCAGACTCGGTTTCCCTACGGCTCCGTACCTGAAGTACTTAACCTTGCTACATACCGTAACTCGTTGGCCCGTTCTACAAAAAGCACGCAGTCACGTTAGCTCCTGCTGCTTGTAAGCACAGGGTTTCAGTTTCTATTTCACTCCCCTTCCGGGGTTCTTTTCACCTTTCCCTCACGGTACTTTCCGCTATCGGTCAATCAGTAGTATTTAGCCTTGGGGGGTGGGCCCCCCATCTTCCCACAGGGTTACACGTGTCCCGTGGTACTCGTCGATTACCCAGCTGTACTATTTTCGTCTACGGGGATCTCACCCTCTGCGTCCGGCCTTCCCATGCCGTTCAACTAATAATATAGCCTTGATGTAATCAGGGCTCTTCCTCGTTCGCTCGCCGCTACTGAAGGAATCGATGTTTCTTTCTTTTCCTCTGGGTACTAAGATGTTTCAGTTCCCCAGGTTCCCTCCATAACGCTATGTATTCACGTTACAGTGACTGGTCTTCTACCAGCCGGGTTTCCCCATTCGGATATCTACGCTTTATCGGTTATGTGCACCTACACGTAGCTTTTCGCAGCTTGTCGCGTCCTTCGTCGGCTCTGATTGCCAAGGCATTCACCCTGTGCTCTTTTCTTCTTGATCCTTTTTGATGTTACGTTTTCGTGTTAAGAAATTGTATTTCAAAATTTTATTTATACACTATGCTGTTTTCAATGATCGTTTGGACTTTTCCCACTGTTCCGGTATTTGTCCCGCTAAAAAATGCATCCTAAGATGCGTGTTTTAACTGTTTTTGTATGAACCAGTCATACAAAAGAAAATAGTACCATGACTTCCTGTATTCCCTAGAAAGGAGGTGATCCAGCCGCACCTTCCGATACGGCTACCTTGTTACGACTTCACCCCAATTACTGACCCCACCTTCGGCAGCTGGTTCCTTACGGTTACCTCACTGACTTCGGGTGTTGCCAACTCTCGTGGTGTGACGGGCGGTGTGTACAAGACCCGGGAACGCATTCACCGCAGCATTCTGATCTGCGATTACTAGCAACTCCAACTTCATGCAGGCGAGTTTCAGCCTGCAATCCGAACTGAGATCTGTTTTAAGGGATTAGCTTCACCTCGCGGTTTCGCAGCCCTCTGTTCAGACCATTGTAGCACGTGTGTAGCCCAGGTCATAAGGGGCATGATGATTTGACGTCGTCCCCACCTTCCTCCGTGTTATCCACGGCAGTCTGCTTAGAGTGCCCAACTGAATGATGGCAACTAACCACAGGGGTTGCGCTCGTTGCGGGACTTAACCCAACATCTCACGACACGAGCTGACGACAACCATGCACCACCTGTCTCTCTGTCCCCGAAGGGAAAGTCTGATCTCTCAGATTGTCAGAGGATGTCAAGACCTGGTAAGGTTCTTCGCGTTGCTTCGAATTAAACCACATGCTCCGCTGCTTGTGCGGGTCCCCGTCAATTCCTTTGAGTTTCAACCTTGCGGTCGTACTCCCCAGGCGGAGTGCTTATTGCGTTAGCTGCGGCACTGAGTCTCCCCAACACCTAGCACTCATCGTTTACGGCGTGGACTACCAGGGTATCTAATCCTGTTTGCTCCCCACGCTTTCGCACCTCAGCGTCAGTATTTGTCCAGCAAGCCGCCTTCGCCACCGGTGTTCCTCCTAATATCTACGCATTTCACCGCTACACTAGGAATTCCACTTGCCTCTCCAATACTCAAGTCTTTCAGTTTCAAATGCATGTCACCGGTTGAGCCGGTACCTTTCACATCTGACTTAAAAAACCGCCTGCGTGCCCTTTACGCCCAGTAAATCCGGACAACGCTTGTCCCCTACGTATTACCGCGGCTGCTGGCACGTAGTTAGCCGGGACTTTCTTCTTGGGTACCGTCTTTTTTTCTTCCCCAATAACAGAGCTTTACGATCCGAAAACCTTCTTCACTCACGCGGTATTGCTGCGTCAGGGTTTCCCCCATTGCGCAATATTCCCCACTGCTGCCTCCCGTAGGAGTCTGGACCGTGTCTCAGTTCCAGTGTGACCGTTCGCCCTCTCAGACCGGTTACCCATCGTCGCCTTGGTGGGCTGTTATCTCACCAACTAGCTAATGGGACGCGGGTCCATCCTTTGGCACCGGAGCGTTTAATACTTCTGCCATGCGACAAATGTATCTTATAAGGCATTACTCCCAGTTTCCCGAGGCTATTCCTTTCCAAAGGGCAGGTTACCCACGCGTTACTCACCCGTTCGCCACTTTCTAAGATTTCCGTGCAAGCACTTCCATCTTGTCTCGTTCGACTTGCATGTGTTAAGCATACCGCCAGCGTTCGTCCTGAGCCAGGATCAAACTCTCAATAAAAGTTTGTATTTAAAGCCTTTCGGCCTTTAAATGCTGTCTCATTTGAATAACGTATTTATACTCTACCGAGTTAATGTTTTAAAGAGTGCATCTCTCTGTTTCTATTTTAGCCTCATTCATCCTCGCGGATGTTTCGGCTGTTTTACAGGTTTTATGGTACTATTCTCTTTTCTATGACCGTTGCTCTGCAGTAGTTTTTTCTTTGTTTCCTACCGAAGAAGCTTTTCTATTATATCGTTGTTTCTTCATGTTGTCAAGCTGTTTTTTGAAATTCTTTTAAGTTAATTTCTGTTATTCAGCTGTGTGTGCGCCGCCTCTGTTCGAGACAACTTCATTAGTATACGCTCTTCCGGCCACTCTGTCAACATCTTTTTGAAAGTTTTTCAATTCTTTTTTCATTTCATTTTATACTGAGTGTTTTTCATTGACAAACCTGTCAAATCCAATGGGGTTTGATGTTCTCGATCCAGTTCAACCAACGATATCCAGCGCTGGCCGAAGCTTCTATAATATACAAAAAGCTAAAAGATGATCAGGGATAGTCCTAATCATCTTTTTTAGTTTCTATTAAATACAATATTTATCAACCATATTGGCGGCAGCAAACTCGGTTAATTCCCAGCCCTTGTCGGTGAGGGAATAGGCCCCATTAAAGATACACCAGTCGGCAATCAATCCGCTCAACAAGGTCATGATGGTTTCAGTGATGATGTTTACCGGTGTTCTTTCTGCCAGCTCGCCCTTATCTACTGCGGTTTCGAGCATCTCTCTTAATTTCAGCCGCGAGTAGTTTGAAAAGGTATCAGATGCACTTTCATTAATATAGTCACCGCCCACCACATATTTTGTCCGTTGTCGTGTAAACTCAAGTCCTGTTTTATCGACAATTGACAAGAGCGAATTGGCAAAGACAAGCACTCGGGTACGAATCTTGACATCCTCACATTCTTCCATGGCCTCATTAATCGACGCATTCAGCATCGTTTCGATGCCGGATATAATATCCAGTTTCGAATTAAAGTGATGATAAAAGGCTCCTTTGGAAAGGCCGCAGGCCTTACAAATGTCATCCACCGTCACATTTTCAAACCCCCGCTCATTGATAAGGGTCACACTCGTATTAAATATTTTCTTTTTTGTTCGCATGGCCTGTAATGTTCGTTGGTTTATGTGTTCCTGCATGGTTCCTCGCCCTATCTATTCCCCACATCATTCCTTTTAAGTACAAGTCATTGATGCTCTATTATTTTTACAATATCATAATTCGATGTACTCGTCAAATTTACTGAGCTTATTTTTATGTCAGCACTTAATCGTTCGGGCTAACAAGTCTACCTTTTACTATACCGTCAACGCATGGCTATTGATCCAAGCTCCATGTCTGAATCTGGTTATAGATCATCATTTTCACACTTTTAGGATCTAAAGCATTTCTAAAATTTTCCGTGATGCTTTCTTCAAACATTTCTCGCGACGCATTTTTAAGATCATCCATTGATGACCAATGCTGAATCATTACCCATTCATCCTTCTTTTCGTCAAACATCAGCTCCGAATCAAGGTAACCAGTTTTTTTTGCATGGAACTCCACCTCGAGTTCATTTACCCATTTGGCAAAATCCTCTTTTGCAACACCTTCAGCCGTTTTCATTCGCACTATCTCTGTCATAATTTTCATAAAAAACCTCCATATCAATTTCTTTCAGTATAAAAGAAACTGCCGATGGAGATATTGTATAAAATCGACATCTGTTTTAAAAAAATGAATAGTGGGTATTTTCTTTTATCGTCAGCCCTTCTTTATTAAATTTTCCTGGCGTCGTTCCGGAAAACTCCTGAAACTCTTTAATGAAATGAGCTTGATCATAATAGCCACTGTTGCAGGCAAGTTCTACAAATGAATTTCCTTCATGATATATCATTTGTTTACTTACCAATTGGAACCGTCCAATCCTAGTTAGTGTTTTTGGTGTATATCCAGTATATTTCAGACATCCTCGTTCCAGTGTTTTAATATTTAAACAATTCTTCTCACAAAACGAATTGATTGACCGCTTTTGATTTTCGATACAGAATTGTCGGATTAAGCCGATATTTTTCATTTCCACAGGACTTTGATCCAATAATTCCAACAGTGCTGCTTCTATTGAATTAACTGCTTCAAGGGTTCCCTTTGGGTCGCAAATCGCAGGTTCTAATTTCTGAACAAATCGTTTATCCACTAATTTCAAATCAATCAGTTGATTGTTAAATTCCAGAATTGGTACTTTTAAGAAGGGATATAATCCATATGGATAGAATGAAATACCAAACACCCTGATTTTTCCTTCTTGGATGATAAAACCTGGTTTATTTCGCATTCCATTAAAATGAAAAGCACCAGCCTGATATCTTTGTTTTCCAATTTGGTAGTCTATTTCATTAGAAGGGTTAATAACCACATCAATACTATCGGTTGGCAATAATTTGTGATTCAATTTTACATTTGATGCCGTTTCCAAATACCAGATAAATTTAACCCAGGGCTTAAGTCTTTCTGATTTAATTGCATATCTTACAATCTGTAACATTGTTTTGTTCTCCTTATTTTTAAACACTAACAAGCTACTTAGAAAATATCAATTTTAACTTGAGCACTTACAATTGTGGCAAATTTTTTATAAAATTGCCGTCTTCCAAATCTGCAAAGGCTTGTTTTAATTCAGCTTCCGTGTTCATCACGATGGGGCCACCCCAGGCGATGGGTTCATGCAGCGGTGGTGCCGAAAAGACTACGAAACGAAGGGGCTTTTCAGCGGCCGTTATTTCTATATATTCGCCCTCACTAAACAGCAGCGCCGATTTCTCTTTATATAAGGTTCCGGCCACCGAACCTTGACCTTCAATTAAAAACACAAATACGGTTTCACCTTTGGGGGTCGGAATCTTGACCGATTTCCCGGGTTCAACTGCCACATCTAAAATCATCGCCTGAATGTGATGGGGTTCAGCACCTTTTACCCCTTCGTAGGATCCGGATATAACACCAACATCAAAACCGTCCCCTTTATATAGAGGAATATCTTCTTTTCTGATTTCAAAATACTTGGGCTCTGTCATTTTTTCCGACTTGGGCAGATTCAACCATAACTGGAAGCCCAGCATTCTTTTACAGGCTTGGGGCATTTCCTGATGGAGAATCCCACTGCCCCCGGTCATCCATTGGGAACAGCCGGATTCAATGGCACCCTTATTCCCCAGGCTGTCCTGATGTTCAATCAGCCCTTCGACCAAGTAGGTGACGGTTTCAATTCCCCGATGGGGATGCATGGGAAAACCTTTAATGTAATCCTGGGGATTTTCAGAGTCAAAGGAATCCAGCATCAGGAAGGGGTCAAATGCTTTTACGGTTGAATGCGACAAGACTCGTGTCAGATGAACTCCCGCTCCATCCACTGCACTTATGCCTTGAACGACTTGCATGACATTTCTTTCTTTCATATGAACGCCTTCTTTCTTCTTTTTTATGGTACTTATTATTAGGATTATACCGCGTGCGGCTTTATTTAAACGTGGTTGGGGGATAATTTTATTTATTTGGCGTCAGATGGCTCCTTCCTAAAAATATAAAAAATAGAGACCAAAAAACAAATGAATTTGCTCTTTGATCTCTATTTTTTGAATGGCTTCTTTTTATATGATCGTAGTTTCCTCGGGTTTGTTTAATCCTTTTCGGATACACCCTTGTCAACTGCGTAAGTTTTGCACCTTTGCTTCACTAACGCAAAATCACTGCCGGCCTACTCGCTCATGCGGCACTTCGTCTCCGCTACGCTGCGCCTCAGTCGCGTCAGTCGCCAGATGGCTCCTTCCTTAAATATAAAAACAGAGACGAAAAAACAAATTACTTTGTTCTTTCGTCTCTATTTTTATATTTTCCGCCGCATGGCTCGTTGTTTCGCGCAAAAAGTTTAAAAGTCCCGCAACGTCCTATCCTCCCAGGCAGTTACCCACCAAGTACTTTCGGCGCTGGAAGACTTTACTTCTGTGTTCGGTATGGGAACAGGTGTGGCCCTTCCGCCATCGTCGCGAGACTAGTTTAGCTTTGTTTCGGGCGATTGTAAATCGTCTGAAACAAATAGGTTCAATGGAGCGTTAGCGGTTGAACCGACTAAACTGTCCATCTTTTTCTCTAAAAATAATCCTAAAATCAATCAAATATTTTTAGAGAAAAAGATGTTCCTTATTCCTACTTGCTATACATATTCAGTTATTGTTTATTTCAACTTCTCTAGTATACTTCATCCAAACTACTTTGTCAAACATTTTTAAATATATATCCTATTTTTATTCTGTCATCAATTTCTCAATCAGTCCCTGTGCTTTCAACAGACTTTTTTCCACCTCAAAGGAACTTTCAGCCCGGAAAATACAATGGGCTAATCCCAATTCGCTTTGATATTCAACTACCAGTTTATTCATCTTTACTTTTTCCTGATCGGTTACACTCTTATTGAGCTCGTTTTTAAAACATACAGCCTGCCAAACTGGATTTCCCATGATATCACGATCTGAAGCAATGGTGATGGCTTGAATTTCCATAAAGGGAATAGTAAATTTAGGGCCTAACACTGCAAAATCAATTCCGGCGGCATGAATTTCCAGAGTTCCTTTGATGGATTTCTCAAATTCTTTATATCCACCCAGATAGCTGGCCATCATCGACATTTCGAGATCTGATTTTACTTTAGCCAATGCGAAAAACTTCTTTTTTCCTTTGGCTGAATGTGAGTCAGCTTCCTTTGCCTGAGCTTGGTTTTGAACCACTTTTTTTTCGTCACCCAGATAACCAAACACCACACTGATGTTCTTCTTATTCATACCTCGATCATTGATCTGGACGTTTGAAATCAGTTCAGACCGAATACTGACTTCGGTTTTGTTATCGTCTGCCTCTTTGAGTAAAATGGTAATCCGCTGACCATTAGCTAAGAAGACAATTTTCGAATGCAATACAATCAGACTTTCGTTATTTTCGTTCCGTTTATTTTTTAGTTCATATTTGGTCTGATCAAAAGCCAGCACGCGTTCTTCGCACAAGCTTCTGGGTAGATCGATCGATCGGGTTTCTTCACTGTATTTTCCCATTGAGACTTTCTCCCATCATCACTATGTCCTTACTTAATAAGCATTGGTCATTTTTGTATTTTGTCAGCTTAAGATTTTTGCTAAAAGATTTATCAGCTTTTCTTCACAGATTTCAATGGTAAACGGATCTTTTTTTAAAAAATCGAAATAAGTTTTAGATCGAGCCACGGTAATCACCTGGGCCTGTTTAACCAAATCTGAAAAAATCGTGTTCTGATTTAAATCCAGATCAAGGTTTTCCTGTCTGATAAAATAGTCCAAATCAATGTCCAGAATCAGCTCCTGGGAACTGATCGTTGCCAGTGGTAGTCCGATATTTTTAAACATGGTATCCGCCAGGCTGCCAAACTGGTTTTCCGGAACCAGATAATGGTTACCGGTTGAATATGCATGTTTTTCCATGCAGTTGATCATGTGGTAATCGCTTAAATAGCCCAGTTCCATGGCGGTATTGATGTGCTCATCATTGCGCATCTGTCCCATCACCAGCTCGATACTGTCCAACTGATCGGAATTGATGGAAGACATCATTTTATTTTGAAATTTTGCAACCAGCTGATCTTCCCGATCAGGATCGATGGCCATGGCTTTTTGATAGGCATACAGCCAGAATGGCGGATTGGTATCCGGATGGTAATCAATACTCAACAACACCATTGGTTTTTTTTGAAGCTGAAACAATTTCCCCCAAATTAAAAGCACATATTGATGGTCGTCCACGACCCAGATGTCTTTCCCATTAATATTCTCATGTCGGGGCATCAAATTATTGTCACTCATGGCCAACCCATTCCCATTGGTGCTTTTTAATCAATACTTTTTCAATCAATATATGAACGAATTCGTAATTCCGCGCCCACTGACTCACTGATTTTTCGACAGGCTTCCTGATCTTCGATGGGAAGGATATCGACAATGGTCAAGACAACCTTTGTGTATCGGCCAGCAAGTCGGGCGAATTCCAATAGTTGATCATAGGCGTCTTCAAAAACCGGGCGGCATAATTCGTTGTATTCTTTTTCATTTTTAGCATTTAAACTAATCGATACCACATCAATGGCATCTTTTAACAGCGGGGTCATATCCCGCTTATAAATCAGGTTTCCATGGCCGTTGGTATTAATCCGGGTCGGAATGGGATGGATTTTTTTCACTTCTTTGGCAATCGCACAGATTTCGTCCAAACGATAGGTTGGTTCACCATAGCCGCAAAAAACCAGCTCATCATATTGATCCAGATCCCGTTTTAAGATATCCTCCAGTATTTCTTCCTGAGTTGGCTCTTTTTCCAGCCACAGGTCGTCTACTCCATTTATGGTCGGTTCATCTTTTCTTACGCAAAACGTACAGGCGTTGCTACATCGATTCGTTATGTTCACATATAAAGATTTCCCTAATTCATAGGTAATCGTCATTTTATTTTCCTCCAAGGATTGGTTTGTTATTCGTTATCGTATCCACAGATAGTTTTTTAAATTTTTCAATGATGCACTTCGATTGGCTAATCAATTCGGCCAACAGCCGACTTAACGCAATCGTGAAATCAGTTCATTGCTTCCA
The DNA here is from genome assembly GCF_963664135.1 of uncultured Acetobacterium sp. Classification (NCBI taxonomy): domain Bacteria; kingdom Bacillati; phylum Bacillota; class Clostridia; order Eubacteriales; family Eubacteriaceae; genus Acetobacterium; species uncultured Acetobacterium sp. Next base: position 2,316,594 of record NZ_OY760905.1, read on the forward strand.
AGCAAATCATATAAAAAGTTATCAACATTTTACCATATTTAATCATGATGTCACGTAAAATCATGATTTTCTACAAACATCGCCAATTATTCCTCTTGTCATTTGGAATTGTTTAAGATTTCTTCTTGATGCACCTGTCAAAAGCTGCAATTCTTTATTATATAAAAAAGCACATCTTCCAATCGTCTTTATTGGCAAATGTGCTTTTCTATGTTCTTTATTCGCTTATTTTCTTTAAAATACTGGACCAACAAGTTTCAAGTCACAGCCTTCACATTCCCAGGCAAGCCCGACCCCGTTCATTTTTCCACCACATTGGGGGCAAATTCCGGTTCCGCTTTTGGGATACACATATTCAGTCAGTTCCATTTCAAGTATTTCTACGACGTCTGCTTCTGGTTGTTTTTTAAATTTTTCAATGGTTTTTCGTGACATTTGGCTTTTCTCCTTTGTATTCGATTAATAATCCTCATTCCATTATAGACCATAGTTTATGAGCATACAAATCATTTATAGGAAAAAATAACGCCCACTTTGGGGATTAATCCTGCTTTATTCTCGCCAACGCCGCTTTCCACTGCTCTTCTTTAAAGCCGATGAGTACGGTATCATCCAAAATGAGCAGTGGCCGTTTCACCAACATCCCGTTGGTGGCCAGGATCTCTGCCATTTCCTCCGGGGTCATTGTTTTAATCTTGTCTTTTAACGCCATTTCACGATAAACCAGGCCACTGGTATTAAAAAATTTTTTCGGATCGCCCTGACTTTGCTCCATCCATTTGAGCAACTCCGCCTTTTGCGGGTGATCCTCAACAATATGGCGTTCTGCCACGGCGATCTGATTTTCTGCCAGAAACTTTTTCGCTTTTTGACAGGTTGAACATTTTGGGTAGCATAAAAATAATGGTTTCATGGCTCACCTCATTTTTTTTACTTGAATTTTCTATTTAAATTTCTGAACCCGATCATTGGCTACGCCCTGGGGAAGGGTAACTTCCAAAAGCTTTTTGCCGGTATTGAAATCAATTTCTGAAACTGCCACGGTGCCATCCTTGGTCAAGCCCCAGCCAATGGTGTAAACTTCGATGTTGTCACCAATTTTCTGAGCACTGCCATAAGCCAGGGAGGTTTTCCCCGCTACCTTATATTCCTGGTAGCCCAGAATTTTCTTACTGACTTCATCAAGTTTTATTTTCAGAATTCGGGTTTGACCGGTACTGATAGCATTGTCAAAGACGGTTAATTCACCTTCGGCGGTAATCGCCAGGTCAGTCTGTCCTGATGTTTTCTGTTCCGGAGACATACCGAATTCATCGCCGTTTCCAGATAATTTCCAGATAACATCTTTGGTTTCCCGATTGATTTTCATGATGGTATTCAGGTTTCCAAAGGATACAATCAGATTATTATCAGTTGGATCAATGATCATCCGGTTAAATCCGGTATAATCTGGACTTTGGCTGGTGGTATTGCTGTAATCATGATCGTTGACGCTTAATCCATAGAATTCCGGATGCGAGTCGGTGGTAAATTCAAAGACCACCTGGTCGTCTTTTACTTCCTGAATCAGGGTTCTGGCCACCTTTGATCCCATTGTATTTGGCCCTAAAGCTTCGGGCACATTATGAACCAGAACCAATTGGGAAGCTTCCACAATATAATGGTTATCATCAATTAAAATAAAATCCCGACCATCAACCGGATCGCCCTCGTTTGCCAGTTCACTATCTGCCAGTGTGATGGTTTTTAATTCTTTGTAATTTTCATCGAGAATCACTCGTTCGCCGACAGCATAGCCAATGCCATTGCTATCGCCGTTGACCCGTTGGTAGCTATACCGTACATCGCCATTTTCAAGCACATGCTTTTTAAAATCCCGATAGGATTCACCATTGGCTTCTTCTGGGGATTTGGCAATATAGAAAACCACTTCACCCTTATTATTCAATTCATACAAAGCGGCTCCGCCGGTAGCAACCGCCATAAAATAATTGCCTTCGTAACTGCTTTCTCCGGCTGGAATGATTTCGGGAAGTTGGGAAGACAGGGTTCTCAGGTAAATCACTCGCTCGTCTTTTTCGTTGCCCACCTGAATCTTAATCATTTCGTTTGAGGAAAGTTTTTCCAGTTTTAAATCCATGGTCGTGCCAGCGCCAATTCCTTTACCATTTATTTTAACGGTGGCGCCTACCTCATTAATCAATTTGATTCTGTTTTCTTTCACACTACTTAAGCTTACCGCATCGTAAACCGCATCGTTTTCTGAAAGGGGTAACTCTACATTAAAACCGTTGATTTCCAGACTTAGTGTTTTATCTGACATCAACGTATTATCGCGTCCTGAGTAAGCCAGTGTACAACTGACTAAAATGATCAACAGCACTGCAGCACTGATTGATACAATAAGAAATTTTCTTGAACTATCCATAAATTAGTCTCCTTCTGCTCCACTATCATACAAGCTTCTTAAACATTTGGCAATGATTTTACCGACGCTTTAAGCAATACTAAATGATTTTAACCCAGCTTCTTTAAAATTTCATGTGATCTTAAAATCTTTTTTACTATAGATCACAAAGGTCATGATAACCACAATGATCACCATACCTCCCCATAGGCTGAGGTCCCTTAAATCAATTCCCCTTGCGATAATGCGACTGGGATCAAAAATATTTAACGGCGACAGCACCTTTAAAAATTCAACGGTATCTGCCAGCGATGAAATAACGCCCATCAAATAGGTTCCCATCACCAGCGCAATGGCCACTATCCGAGCTTTTCCGAAGCTGGATATAATCGCCGAGAAAAAAAATCCCAGAGCCATAAAAATAGTCCCGATAACAAAGGTTCCTAAATAGATTTGGCTAACCTCGAACAACATCTCCCAAACTGCCTGGCTTCCGGTACTGAAGATCAGCGCCAGAATCAGAGCCAATGCCCATAGGATCATCACCAGCATTCCATAGGCCAAAAAATTAGCCGCCATTTTTTCTGCAACAATCCCAGATCGGGTAATCGGCTGGGCATAAAGATATGTGATGGTCCCATCACGTTCTTCTTTATTTAACGACGCGGCTCCCCGCAATGACGCATAGCTAACCACTGCTACATTGAAATATTGCATCACAAACGCAAAATAGATGGTGACATTAGAAAAAATCGGCACCCGGGACAAACCAAATAATGCCAATAGCGGCATCGGAAATACACTCCGATTAACCTCAATCAGATCCGCAAGAACGCCCGCTTTCAGAAATGGAAAAAAGGCCATTACGATAATCAAAATCAGTGCCAGTATGCCGGTCCACAACACCAGTCCCCCCAAAAGCGATTTAAATTCCAATTTCAAGAGTGTCACTGCCATGTCCTCCTTCATAGTAATCTAAAAACTCATCTTCCAGGGAGGCATTCTTGATCGCCACATCTTTCAGGGTCATCATACTCAATGTTTTTAGAAGCTTCTCCACATCGCCTTCATATGAAAATTTTACGCTTTTTTCCGTTACATTCAACATCCGCCCACCTAAAATCTCAAGATCTCTAAAATCAAAGGCTTCACCCCAGAGTTCCACAATCTTGACCTTTTTGCGTACTTTTGTCAGGTCTTCAACCCGAATCACACGTCCTTCTTTAAGCAGCGCCACCCGAGTGCAATAGTCCTGAATCTCAGCCAGGCTATTGCTGGCTAAAAAAATGGAGGTTCCCTTTTGATTGGCTTCTCTAAGCAGCTCAAAAACCTGTCGTTTTGCAGTAGGATCCAATCCCTTCCCCGGATCATCCAATATCAACAACCGTGGTTCATGAACCATCGCACAGGCAATGGCAATCTTCTTTTGGTCGCTGATGGATAATACTCCGAATGGCTTGATCATTTCAATTTCCAGCCCTTCACAGAGGGGCCAAATAGCCTTTTCTGATTGAATACGATGAAAAGCCAGGGTCGTTTTTAATAACTCCCCGGCCGTTGCGTCTGGACTGTAATGAACATCTGATGGCACATAGCCGACTTTTTCTTTGATTTTTGCCGACTTTTTGGCGCAATTCAACTCAAATATAGTCGCATGCCCAATATTCGGGAAAATAAAATTGAGTAACAGCTTGATCAATGTGGATTTGCCAGCGCCGGTTGGCCCGACCAATCCATATATCTCGCCTTCTTCTAGCAATAAATTTACATTTTTTAGAGCCAAGGTTTGCCCATAGTTTTTGGTTAAATGAACGGTCTCGATAATTTTCATGAGAATCTTTCCTCCATCCTATAAAGGAATCGGTGTTCTTGCTCAATCTATCTCGTCAACCTATTGTAACGTATTACTCAAAAAAGGTAAAGTCCTGGCGATTTTTCATCTTTTTTGACACAAGAAATCCCCATCTAAATTAATAAATGGGGTGCACTCCATTAGCAAATAATATCTGCCAGTTCGTCCATGTTAATATTGTAAAAGCCGTGTTTGATATCACACTGTTCAATGGCTTTTTTGATGCTTTCTTTTTCATAGTTAGTATCTATTAATGCGTCACTGAGAACAGAAATGTCCATGGTTCCGAAGAAGTCGCCGTAGATGTGGCAATCGGTGATTTTACCCTTATTCACATCCAGTTTGAATTCCATTTTACCGCCATCAAACCGTCCGGTTCTGGTGATATTGAATTTGGGAGAGGTTCCGTAATTCCATTCCCAACTTTCAAATTTTTCTTTAGCAATGGCATTGATCCGGACCTGATCGGCCGGTGTGAGTTTATATTCTTTATCGGAACCTTGCATGATACTGTCCACCATCAGTTTTCTGAAGGTATCCGTGTTCACTGGCCGGTTTAGGTGATCAGAAATATTTGTCACCCGTTCCTTAACGGATTTGATCCCTTTAGAAATAATTTTGTAGTCATCCACAGTGAGGCACTTCACCATCTGTTCAAAATCGGTGTTGAATAACAAGAATCGGTTGAGTTGTTCTCGACATAAATCATTTTATTTTGCCTCCTGCAAGTGCTTCTTCCGCTCGGTAGGAGCTGCGAACCAGGGGACTACTGGCAATATAATGAAACCCTTTTTCTTCACCGATCTTTTTATATTCTTCGAACTTTTCAGGGGTCACATAGCATTTGACACTAATATGTTTGGCTGATGGCCGCAGATACTGACCGATCGTAAAAATATCACAGCCCGCTTTAAGACTGTCATCCATGACCTGATAAACCTGTTCATCGGTTTCCCCAAGCCCAACCATAATACCGGTTTTGGTTTTGATATGGGGTGCTCTCTTCTTTACATACTGAATCACGTACATCGATCGTTCATAATCTGCTTCCGGGCGAACTTCCAGGTATAGTTCCCTGACCGTTTCAACATTATGATTAATAACATCCGGCTTTGCTCCAATGACGATATCCAAATGTTTGTCCACGCCTCTGAGATCCGGAATCAGCACTTCTATGGAAACTCCAGGATTTAATTTCCGAACCGCATTGATGGTGTCTGCAAAGTGTTTGGCTCCGCCATCCTCCAAATCATCCCGGGTGACGCTGGTGATGACCACGTGCTTTAAATCCAGGGTTTTTACGGCCTCGGCAAGATGCTGGGGTTCATTGGGATCGACCGGCTCCACCACGCCACTGGACACATTGCAAAATCGGCAATGTCGGGTACAGATATTTCCCAGAATCATAAATGTGGCGGTCCGTTTTTTATAGCACTCCCCCAAATTGGGGCAATTGGCTTCTTTACAAACCGTGTTAAGTTTTAATTTGGCCATGAGCCCACTGACTTCATCCACGGCCTCCTTATTGTAGCTGACCTTTAACCATTCTGGTTTCTTTTCCATTTTGGCCTCTTAATTAATCGCAGTTGATGACAGCAATGATTTCATCCACTTTAATTTCATCGCCGGCTTCAAAAAAGATCTCTTCCAAAACACCGGATTCCATACTTTCGACTTCACTGACGACCTTTTCGGTTTCAATCTCGAAAAGCACATCACCTTTTTTTACCATATCCCCAGCTTCTTTATTCCACGCCGCCAACACCGCGGTTTCCATTTGTTCACTTAATTTTGGCATTTGAATATTTTTTTTCATTTTAATCTCATCCTTTAAATTTTTAATCAATACTTAGCCTTTTTTGAAAAAACATTCCGTTAAGCGCTCTGCCTTATTCAGCCTATCTTTTACAAACCTTGTTGCTTGCAGTTTATTTAATATCGCCTGATAACCATATCGGGATTCGGCACGAGCCGCTTCAATTTCTGGGTTTTGCAACCCATCCACTGAAACCTCACACTTGGCAATTTTGCCTTTGACGATTTCCAATCTGATTCGTTGGTGTTGCCAACAACCTACAATAACAATTGCCGCTCTTTCAAATCACATGATTATGCTTATTTTTCGCACCTGAAATATGACTATTATTTTATCCGAGAACAGCTTTGTCGTCTACTTTATTTTGGTCACCTTTCTGACTCTAAATGAAACCATCCTTACTGCCTGTTCTATCAGGACTTAAATAATAGGTAATTCGTCCTGAAATATGATAAAATAAGCGTTTGGAGGAATTGAAAATGAAACGAAAACTCTTACTTGTAACATCATTTATTTTAAGCGTCATTTTTATCTTTTCCGGTTGCCAATTACTAAGCGGTACCCGAACCACCTTTACTCCTAAAGATTCGCTGGCGGTCCATTTTCTGGATGTCGGTCAGGGCGATGCCATCCTGCTGGTGGACCGGGATCAGACCATGTTGATTGATGGTGGCAACCCGGAAAACGGCAATCAAATTGTCGCCTATCTCAAAGGTCTGGGCATCACGCAGTTGGATTACGTGGTGGCAACCCATAATCATAATGACCATGCCGGAGGATTGACTGATGTGGTTGCTCAGCTTGATGTGTCCAATTTATATGTAACCAACTCAAAAGAAACGGAAGCTTCAAAAAACCTGATTGCTAAAGCTAAGTCCAAAAACATCCCTATTTCCACCCCCAGTCCGGGAACAACCCTGACTTTTGGCGGCTCGACCATCAACTTTTTAGGACCCCTCAGTGTTCATGAGGACGTTAATGACGACTCCATTGTTATGAAGGTCACTCATGGCAGTCATCGCTTTCTTTTTACTGGTGATATGGAAGCAATGGCTGAAAAAGAATTGCTGGCGCAAAACCTTGATCTGTCAGCTGATGTGCTCAAAGTTGGTCATCATGGCAGTTATTCGTCCACCGGTTATGTCTTTCTGCGGGCAGTGAACCCCCGGTATGCGGTGATTTCCTGCGGTGTGAACAACGACTACGGCCACCCCCATGAAGAAACCCTGAGCCGTCTCAATGATGTTGGCTCGACCATTTTCCGCACCGACCTGATCGGAACCATCGTGGCCACCAGTGAAGGCGATCAGCTAACCTTTAACAAAAATGGCGTTACCCCCACCCAACCTTATCAGGAGGTGAATAACGGTCTGGGTTCAACAACCAGCCCCGTTTCAGAAACACCAACCAATACAGCCACGGCCGAAAACGCCACTTATATTGGTAATAAAAACTCCAAGGTTTATCATCTGCCCAGCTGTTCCGGTTTGCCGAAAGAATCCAACCGGATTTATCTAAACAGTCTGGAAGAGGTGCATGCCCAAGGACTGACCCCTTGTGGAATTTGCAAGCCACCAAGCTAAAACAGCATGAATATTATCAAGGCCAGTGTTTATCGGTAGTCGTCTTCGATAAACACTGGCCTATTTTTTTGTTCTTTTTACTTTGTTTTTACTTTATGATTAAACTCAATTGACTACCCGGTCACCACATCCCGCCGTTTTAACCAGGTGATGGCAAATAGACAAAAACCAGCGATAAAAACAGCACAGGCAATCAGAAACTGAATTTCTCCCACCAACATCGGTGCCGCCGGATCGTTGGCTCGCATCCCCAGGGTTATTAAGGCATAAGGAAAGTAGAGGCCATAGCCTTGAGATAACAGTGCCAACCCGGCAATGCCACCCATCAGAGCAATCCCCACCGGTACCGCAAAGCTGCGAATCACCAGCGATAGACATAGCTGCAAAGCGCATACCACCATACCGCCCAAGGCTCCAAACAAAAGCCAGATCGGTAATTCTGGCGGAATCGGTCCCGAAAGCCCCGCCAGCAGTCCAGAAATAATAAACAAAAGTCCAATCCAGATCTGGGTCAAAACCACCATCAGCCAGCCCATCATCAATTTCGCCATAAATACCTGTGTTATCGGAACCGGGGCGGTCATCACCGCATTCCAGTTATGATTGGCATGTTCCAGCCGAAATAGATAGGAAGCGTAGATCCCAATTAATACCGGCAGGAAAAAATAACAGGCAAACAGGGTATGTTGGGTCCACAGGCTGTACCACTCATGCTCCAGCATTCCTAAATTATTCAAATAATTAAAAGTACCCATAAAGGCCGGAATAATGGGAATCAGTAAAAAAGCCAGCCACACCGGACTATGTCGCATCTTGATCATTTCTGCTTTTAAAACACGTTTAAGCATCGCTCAGACCTCCCTTCTGACAAATAAAGTCCGGCTGATTCCATAAATCAGCACAAAGAAAACCAAAATCAAACCAAAACCCGACCAATCAATGGCCGTCCAGTAAAAATCAGTGGCTCGGGTGGCCTCATCCCAGTTCATCCCCACCTGCATTAGCACCCCGTAATAACTCCACAGAATCAGCTTTTGAAAGCCCTGCGGGAAAAACATACTGAATAAGCCAATAAAACCGCCGACGAGTCCCAAAGTCATTGGCACCATCTGATTGGCAACGAGCATTGAGACTCCTTGTTGAAAGGCATAAATGGTCAGACTTACTATCAGCGTAAAAAACAGGTAGCCCGCCAGCGCGCCCCAGGGCACCGGTCCGCCAAACTGCAGCGCAAAGCCCATAACAATCATGATGGCCAGCTGTCCCAGGGCGGCAACAAGCATATAGGTACTGCCCCAGATAAACTTGGCAGCAAATATCCGACTGGTCGGAATAATGGTTTCTAGCAGCTTAAAGGTTTGACCCTGATGCTCCACGTCACTGAGACGGGAAGCCACCACTGCGGCGATTACCGGCATGATGATACAGTTGAGCATCGGAAATTGATAGAGAAAAAACATCCAGCCCTGGATCAGGTCATCGGCATCCTTGTTGGAAATAGCCCAGCCCGCCCAGAGCAGCTGAACGGCCATCATCACCGCCACCACCAGCCAGATCTTGCGACCCTTTGTTTTTAAGACCTCCATCCCGATAGCGGCTTTCATAAACTCACCGCCGTTCCAGTCAGCTCCAGGAAAATATCCTCCAGGCTCTTTTTACGCTCTTCAATCCGAACCAGGCCAATATTATTCTGGCCCAAAACCTTGCTGATTTCGGCCATCATCGTATCTTTCATCTGCGGGATAATCAGATAATCATCCTGAGCTTCCCAGGCCACGCCGTTTTGACTGAGGAATGATTTGGTCACCTCATTATTCATGGTTCGCACCGCCAGATGCTGCTGACTGTACTGGTGCAGCTTGGTCAGGCTGTCCTGATAAACCAGCTCGCCTTCCCGAATGATTCCCACCCGGGTGGCCAGCTGATCAATTTCACTTAGGAGGTGGCTGGAGACGACCACGGTCATTCCAAATTTTTGCGGCAGCGACTGAATCAGTTCCCGCATTTCCTGAATACCAGCCGGATCCAGCCCGTTGGTGGGTTCATCCAGAATCAGCAGCTTGGGATAGCCCAACAACGCACTGGCCAACCCTAACCGCTGTTTCATCCCCAGCGAATACTGACTGACTTTTTTGTTCTGCTGATTCTCCAGCCGAACTATTTTCAGGACTTCGGTAATATTCTGTTTTGGTACGCCTCGCAGGGTTTGGAAGATCCGCAGGTTTTCTTCACCAGTTAGATGCCCATAATAGCTGGGCGACTCGATCAAAGAACCGACATTTTTAAGATTTTCCAGGCGATTTTTGCTGTTAACCCGTTTTCCGAAAACCGTAATCTCCCCGGCTGTAGGCTTGGCCAACCCCAGAATCATCTTCAGTGTCGTCGATTTTCCGGCGCCGTTGGGCCCCAGAAAGCCATAAATCGCCCCTTCCGGAACCGACAGATCCACATCCTTGACCCGATAAACATTCCCATATTGTTTGCTGAGACCCTCAGTCTCGATAATATTGCTCATAATATGCACTCCTTCTTAATATTGCCTTTTAATTGTGAAACACCGAACAATGATTGCTTTGGGTTCAGTTTCCACAAACAATTGTGTAACGTGTAGGCGAACTGTTCATAGAACTGTCCGCCGTACAGTGTAACAATTGTTTCGTGCGAAACTGAGCCCAAAGCTCACGGCAGTTTTTCTACACCTTTATGATAGCCCATGAACCTTACGGCGGGTTGTCCCCGGCCTTACGTTTACCTTAATTTTGATCTGATCCGCTAACACCAACTATTTTTTCAGGTATAATAACGAAGAGGTGATTCGGATGAAAACAATCTTTGACGCAAAACTTCTGGTTGTGGATGACGAACCAGAAATTATCAATCTATTAAAAACAATCCTCCATCAGGCCGGCTTTACTCAGGTAATAAGCGCCGAAAACTGCCAGCAGGCTCGGGCGCTTTTTGCTTTAGAAAAGCCCGATGGAGTAATTTTCGATGTGACGCTGCCGGATGGTGATGGATTTTCACTGATGCAGGAACTGCGGCAGCAGTCAAATGTGCCGATGCTGTTTTTATCGGCTCGGGATGAGGATGAGAACCGACTCTTGGGGTTAGGGCTGGGTGCTGACGACTACATTACCAAACCCTTTCTGCCCCGGGAGCTGGTGCTGCGCTTAAGCGGAATCCTGCGGCGAGTTTACCAGCCACTACAGACTCAGCCGCTGGCGGAGGAATGTCTGGTACTGGGGACAGTAACCGTCAATTTTAAAAGCGGCATTGTTCAAACCGGTGATGGTGAAAAAAACCTGACCGCCAAGGAGCATGCCCTGCTGAAAAAACTCTGGGAAAATCAGGGCAATATCGTCACCGCCGACAGCCTCTGCCGCAGCGCCTGGGATGATGATCTCTACGGTTATGAAAATACCCTGATGGTTCACATCCGGCGACTCCGGGAAAAAATTGAGGTAGATCCCTCCCAACCCCAATACCTGTTGACCATCCGGGGCATGGGTTATAAACTGGCAAAGGAGAGTAATCGTTGAAAAGTCTGCGAAAAATCATCACCCGTTCGATTCTACTAACCGCTGCAATTGCGCTGTTGCTGGTCGCCATCAATATGGCCTTTACCACCAACTGGATGTTTAAATATTCCGGCAGTCAGCCCCTTAAATATGCCATTACCGATATTTCCGATGGACTCATCAACACTGAGGGGACTTATACGCTCACTGCCGCAGCCACTGCGATGATGGATCAGCAATATGCCTGGGCGATGTTGATTAACCGGGATGGCCAGGTGGTCTGGAATAACAACCTGCCCGAGGACATTCCGCGGCAGTACACCCTTACTGATGTAGCTTCTTTTAGTCGTTGGTATCTCAACGACTATCCGGTCTCGGTTTGGGAGCATCCCGACGGTTTATTAGTATTGGGCGACCCTAAAAACAGCATCTGGAAATATAATATCACCTCCACCGAAGATACTATTTCGCATGTGCCTGGTTTTATTGCTGGTTTTTTGATCTTAAACGTGCTGTCGGCTCTGGCACTGGCCTTGTTTTTGGGACTGTGGCTCTACCGCAAACTGAAGCCCCTGTATAACGGCATTACCGCCCTACCAAAAAAAGAACCCCTGACACTGCCCACCGGTGGTGTTACTGGGGAAGTGGCAAGGATTCTTAATGAAACATCGGTGATTCTCAGCCAGCAGGAAAAACAGCTGGCTCACCGGGATCAGGCTCGGACGGAATGGATTGCCGGAGTTTCCCACGATATCCGCACCCCACTGTCAATGGTGATGGGCTACGCCAGCGAACTTGAAAACAACCTCGGCCTACCCGCTGCTGAACAAAATCAGGCTCGAATTATCCGTCAGCAGAGTCAACGAATCAAAGACCTGGTCAGCGATTTAAACCTGGCCTCCAAACTGGAGTACCATGCCCAACCTATGGAACTGGCCCGAATTTCTCCCGCCGCCTTGATCCGGGGGGTGGCGGTAGATTTTATCAATGATGGTCTCCTTGCTCCTTATTCCCTCGCTGTCGAAGTGACCGAAGAAACCAATGGCCCCATTTTACTTTGCGACCAGGCACTGATTCGCCGAGCCCTGACCAACCTGATTGATAACGGCATCCGGCACAATCCCCGGGGCTGCAATATTAAACTTTCGGTAACCAATTCTATGGTCGGCCTAATGATTAAAGTCAGTGACGATGGCAAAGGCTATCCCCCTGAACTTATTGAAAATTCAGGAGGATTGGATGAATCGCTGCTATTGGGAAACCACGGCTTGGGTCTGATCATTGTTCGTCGGATCATGAAAATCCATGGTGGGAGCGTCGTCTTTGAAAATCTGCCCGATGGGGGCTGTGCGGCTGCACTTGTTTTTGTCTCTTAACATGCATTTTATCTTAGGAATCAAATTGTCTTTGCGACGATGTTTGATCCATTAAATTAGACATGAATTAAATATTGTAATCCGTGATGATCAAGGAGCAGTGTGCGGGCGATCACGGATCGCCCCTACAGTAAAATATTTAATTCAACTTTTATAATAAACAGCTTACCAAATATTATTTTGTAAGCATTCCTTGCTGGATCACTGGAGCCAGTCGTTTGGCCAACAGCACGCTGACGGCAATCTTGATCAGATCGCCCGGCAGAGTCATCACAAACCCGGTCATCATCAAGGTGGCTGCCCCGACTGGGGTGTTGAGGTAATAATTAGCAATAGTATAATACCAGGTCAGCCCCAGCACATAGATCACAGCAGTTCCCGCTAATGCGGCGATGACCATCTGTAGGGTTGAATGATTGGTGTTCTTTTCAGCCAGCCAGCCGGTAACAAAAGCCCCCAGGGCAAAGCCGACAATGTAGCCAAAGCTTGGTTTTAATACATACATCAAACCGCCGCCGCCGGAAAAAACCGGCAGACCAGCCAGGCCGATAAAGATATAAACCAGCACCGCAATCAGGCCGCCGCGGGATCCCAGTAGCAACCCGGCCAAAATGACAAACAAGGTCTGGAGGGTAAAGGGTATTCCCGGCAAGGGGACTTTAATCATCGCCCCTACCACGATCAAGGCAGAAAACAGTCCGCAGAGTACTAACATTCTGATATTAAGTGCATTTCCATTAAGGTTATTTTTTTCGATCATTTATTCCATCCTTTATTCTAATTTTCTAATGCTAATTTCCCCGGAGTTCAGGGTTTCCGTCTGTCCAGATTGGTTTCTGATAATCAGGCCGCCTTCGTCACTGATGTCCAGGGCGGTTGCCACTTCCCATTCATTGTTCCGGAAAACCTTGATCTGTTTTCCCAGCACCATGGAATGGGTTTTGTATTCTTCCAGGAAATCCCGGTTGGTTAAATCTTCACAAATACTCATTACCTCATTGATGATTTCGGCGGCCAGTCGATTACGGGTCAGGGCATCCGGTTTTTCATTAAATAGAGTACCTACAATGTCTTCCAGTTCTTTGGGTAAGGCCGCTTCTGGCTGTTTGAAATTCAGGCCAATGCCGATGATCACAAACTCGAACTGTCCGTTCTCAAAGTTGGTCACCGCCTCGGTGAGAATCCCCACAATTTTCCGGTCGCCCCGGTAAATATCATTGACCCACTTGATTTGGGTATCAATGCCCGTCACTTTTTTGATAGCCCGGCAAACCCCCACCGATGCCCCAGTGGTTAACAGCACCGCATCCCGGGCGGCAACATCGGGCCGCAACACCAGACTCAAATAAATCCCGCTTTTAGGCGGTGAATAAAAGGAACGGCCCATTCGGCCCCGTCCCTGGGTTTGCTCTTCAGCGATAATAACAGTTCCCGTTTGGGCCCCTTCCAGTGCCAATTTCTTGGCTTCCTGATTAGTAGAGCCAACGGTTTTATAGACAATCAGTTCAAGCTCCGGATTGGTTTGTGACAGCCAGGGGTATATCCCTTCCGCCGACATCAGATCCGATTCGCTTTTTAGCCGATAGCCTTTGTTGGTGGTAGACTCAATCTCATAACCCTCTTCTTTTAATCCTTTCATAGCCTTCCAAATGGCAGACCGGGAGACATTCATGGTGCTGGCCAGCACTTCTCCTGAGAGATAGGTTTCGCGATTTTCTTCCAAGGTTTTTAATAATTTTAGTTTTGTCGACATTTCTTCACCTCTGTTCGTATTCTACCTAAAAGAAAACCTATTGTCAACCAATTATTTTCATTTGGTTGACAATAGGTTTTGTACCTGCCATGATGTTTCATTTATTCGCTTTTGAGATGGTATAACGAAATGACTTTATCTTTTGTGATTAATTCATATTTCATCCCAAGAGTATCATAGAGCGTCTGGTTTTTTTGAGGATCATTGTTTAAAACAATCCATTTAGGCGGATCATTTTCTAATATCTTATTAGTATTGATAAGCACCTGCGGATCGTATAATCCCCACCATTCCTGCATCGTAAAATATTTGTAACATGGGGTGATCTCTGCCTTTAGAAACCATCCGGCCGGTACCGAATAACCAAAAACACTGTCTAAATCGGCAGCCGGGATTAAATTTTTGATGTTTAGGGCATCTTCATAATAGCTGTTATTCGGTTGTTTTTCAATAATTTCACGAGCCGTCTTATATGAAAAGTTTAAATAGACAGCATCCGTTATCAGGAACAGAGCCATTACCCCGACAAGTACCACGCGATAGTTTTCTTGCATGAGCTTTTTCCCATTTATTACATAGAGCTCAATGAGTAAAATAATCGCCAACACAAAACAAGGGGTCGTTAAGATAAAATAATGGTAGAAAACCCCTCCCAGGAGAAGCGAAAAAAAGGTTATCAGTGACCCGATGGTTAATAACCATCCGATTTCTTTGTTTACTTTTTTCAGCAAATAATAAACGCCCATACTAAAGGAAAAAATTACCGGAAAAATGGCGTAACCGAATTTAATAAACTCCTCCAGGGTTGAAATCCCTGACATCCCACCAGCATATTTCAGATTAAACAGAAACGTCCCATAAATCATATCTCCAAAAGCATGATTTGCCAAAAAATAAATAGCTATCACTGAACAGACAAAAAACGAGCCACTCAAAAATGTCAGGATATTATCTAAAAAATTACGAATCGACTGATTAGCCAACAGTTGGATCATCACAACTAAGACGATGGCACCAATAAACACCCCATTATTTAAGCGAATAAATACGATCAGCGTAAAGCAGATCCCGTATACCAGCGCATAGAGTGGTGGATGTTTGGCCTTTCCCAGGGGTTCTAGTTTAAAATATTTCAAGACTAGGTATAACGGCAGGAATAGTAACGGCAAACTATATTCCTCGGTTAAGTTTCCCCCTTCAAAGGTTGCGGCCAGAATCAACAAAAAGAAGAAAATTGGAATCCAGCACCATTTCTTTTCTAAAAACAATCGCCCCATCTTAAAAATCAGAATCAGGTTTACCGCCATAAAAAGCCATTGAATAAAAAAGTTTCCAAAACGATTGGGGCTGATCCACCATCCTAATGCTTCGATAAAAAACAATATCGGCCCCTTATGATCAAATAAATCCACATAGGGAATATAACCACCGGTTATTCCTTTACCAATCAGTAAAAATATTGCCGAATCTGAGATGCCAAAATTATCGATAAATAACGGACTTGTTCCATAAGAAAATAACAGTAGAAAAAGAACGGCGATTAACGCTAGTATTCCATAATCCAGTCGTGAATTTTTGTGTGTCTTCATTTAGTTACGTTCCTTGACAATGAAAATGGGTCGTTTCTTTGTTTCTAAATAAGTTTTTGCCAAGTATTGACCCAAAATTCCGATACTGAATAATTGAATCCCACTGATCAGGAAAATTAAACACACCAGCGAGGCCCATCCATAAGCCGAACCATGCCATACTATTTCTCGAATAATGATCACGACAATGGCCACAAAGGAAAGTGCACAAAAAAGTAGCCCAGTAGCTGATGCAAAGGCCAAAGGCGCAGTTGAAAAGCCAATGATCCCTTCCAGTGAATAAAGGCATAATTCCCAGAACGACCACTTGGTTTTTCCGGCTGCTCGCTTAGCATCCTGATAAGCTATCCATTTCGTATTGAAACCAATCCATTCAAAAATACCCTTTGAAAAACGATTATATTCACCAACCTCCAAAACAGCGTCAACTACAAAACGCTTCATCAGTCTAAAATCGCGAGCCCCTTCGACAATTTCCATGCCAGTCATCCAATTGATGAGTTTGTAAAAGCGCCTTGCAAAAAAAGAACGGATGCGCGATTCTTTATCTCTGCTTTCCCGGCAGGCCGCCACACAATCAAAATCTTCATTAATCAGGGCCTCATACATGGAAATGATTAACTCAGGTGGATCCTGTAAATCAACATCCATAATCCCGATATAGTTTCCAGAGGCATATTTTAATCCGGCATAAATGGCTGCCTCTTTGCCAAAATTCCGGGAAAAGGATATATACTTTACGCGACGATCCTGTTCATTGAGCTTTTTTATGATCGTCAGCGTTTTATCTTTAGAGCCATCATCAATAAACAGCATCTCAAAGTCTACCCCTGGCAATTGAGCAATGACCTTATTTATGAAAGTATCATAAAAAAGGGGAATGACCTCTTCTTCACAATAACAGGGAATCACCATACTTATTGTTTCTTTCTCCATCATTCTTCACCTTCAAAATTATTTTAATGCACCCTCAAAAGCACTAATCTAAAACTTATTTAAAAAAATAAAATCCGGTCTTTAAGTTGCCATTGGGTTTTAAAGACAGGATTTTAAAAGCTAATTTGCTTTAATTATACCACGAATAATCCAAATTATTCATAATGCCATATGTTTCTGTCTTTTCTTCCCGGTTTTAAATAATTTTTATTTGTCATATTTCTTTACTTCTGTTCTTTGCCTAACTAAAAAAACCTATTATTGACCATTTTAAAAACAATGGCCGACAATAGGTTTTGTCGTTTACGTATTTCAAATTTACTGGGCCAGCACTTTCAGCGCCGTCACAATCATATCAAAATTCTTCTCCAGACTTTCAATACTCCAAAACTCATCGGTTTGATGACAGGTATTAACCTCACCGGGAAACAGCCCGCCGAAAGCTACTGAATTTTCAAAAGCCCGGGCATAGGTGCCCCCGCCGGATACCATCGGTGCGGCGGTATCGCCAGTGTAATCCCGATATATTTTTTGCAGCGAAGTAACCAGAAAACTGTCTTTGTCGACATGGAGGGGCAGGGTTTCATGATCCATTTTCAGGGAAAAACCCAGATCGCCGGTAGCTTTTTGGATAATTTCACAGATATCGCTGCCCTTCATGGTTACCGGATAGCGGATATCGCAGCGGAGGATCGCCTTGTTTCCATCGACATGAACAATCGCCGGATTCAGGGACAATTCACCCGATACCTCATCGGACAGATCAATACCAAACCCCTGTTTCGTCGCCCGATCCAGTAAGTCCAGAATGGGATGATCGATCCCGGCTGCCCGCAATTCTTTGGCCAGCTTGAGCATGGCATTGTCCCCTTTGTCGGGTTCCATGGCATGGGCGGATTTTCCCTTGGCTTCATAGGTCTGTCCCATAAAAGATGCTTTAGCATAGTCCGGAACCGAATTAATCTGTTTCCCGCTGTTAAATTCCAGAACCGGCACATCATCAGCCAACGTTTTCTCAAAAATAATGTTCATAATGCCCTTTTCCGCAAAAATAACCGGGTAACCGGAATCCGGCGAAAAGGAGTAGACCGGTATCTCTTCGGTTTCTTTATAGCGTTTCATACACGCCCAGTTGCCGCCTTCTTCGTCGCCGCCGATAATCAGGCGAATCCGCTTGTTGATTGGAACCTTAGCATCTTTTAAAGCTTTTAAGGCAAACAGAGAAACGATAGTGAGCCCTTTATCGTCCAGCACGCCCCGGCCATAAATCGTATCGCCGTCAATGGTTAAGTCAAAGGGCGGTACGGTCCAGTCGTCGCCCACTTCCACCGTATCAATATGGGTGATGGCTGCTACCATTTCTTCCCCTGCCCCGAATTCCAGGTAACCGCAATAACCATCGCAGTTTTTGGTGGTCAAACCGAAACTTTTACCCAAATCCAGCACATAATTGATGGCTGTATTGATACCGGTTCCTAATGGAGCTTCCGGGGTGATTTCGCCGGCATTGGCATTTACTGTCTTTATTTGCAGCAGCCCTCGCAAGGCCGCTAAAACTGTTTGTTTATCAAAATGAATGGTCATGTTTTCCCCCATTTCTGTCACTGTGATTTAGGGTTACCGCATGGTCACCCTACTATTATTGTACCAGACTTTCCAGGGCTTTGGTGATAATATCAAAATTCTTATTCATGCTGATGATGCTCCAGTATTCATCGGTTTGATGGCAGGTGTTGGGTTCCTCAGGGAATCGTCCGCCAAAGGCCACGGCATTATCAAAGGCTCGGGCATAGGTTCCTCCGCCGATCGCTTTGGGGCCGGTGGTATCACCTGTGTAATCCTCATATATTTTTTGCAGTGCATCAATAAGATAACTTTCTTTCTCAATATGCAGCGGTGGCAAGTCATAATTAATGTTAACGCTAAAACCCAGGGGGGTAACGGCTCTTTGAATGTGATCCCGGATATCCGTTCCTTTCATAGTGACCGGGTAACGGATGTCGCACTTAAGCACCGCCTTTTCCTGATTCACATTGGCAATCGATGGATTGATGGTGAGTTTCCCGGAAATTTCATCTTCAAAATCGATATTCAGTCCTTCTGAGGTAGCGATGTCAATGAGATCCAAAAATGGGTGTTCCAATCCCAGGACTCTCAGCTCACTGGCCAATAAAAACATCGCATTGATTCCCTCATGGGGCTGAGATGCATGGGCTGGCTTACCGGTGCTTTCATAAACAGCATCACTGACAATGGCCTTGGCATAATCCGGAACGGTGTTGATCTGATTACCGCTGAAAAAACCCAGTTTGTGAACGGCCGGATCCAGGTGCTTTTTGATGCAGACATTCAGAATGCCCTTTTCGGCAAAGATGGCTGGATACCCGGAATCTGGTGAAAAGGCATAAGTCGGCGCTTCTTCGGTGGCCTTATAGCGGTTCATACAATGCCATTCTTCGCCTTCTTCATCACCGCCAATAATCAGCCGAACCCGTTTGTTAATCAAGGCGTTGCTATCTGCCAGAGCTTTCATAGCATAAAGCGCCACCAGGGTGGGACCCTTGTTATCAATGGTTCCCCGACCATAGGCCTTATCGCCATCAATGGTCAGATCAAAGGGATTCACGGACCAGCCGTCGCCCACCGGAACGGTATCCACATGGGTCAGGATGCCAATCATTTCTTCACCTTGGCCCATTTCGATGTAACCGCAATAGCCGTCACAATTTTTGGTTTTAAAACCAAAGCGCTCCCCCAGTTCCAGAACATAGTTGATGGCCTCATTAATGCCAATCCCCAGGGGTGCCCCGGTTATAACCGGCCCGGCATCGGCATTGGTCGAATCAATTTGCAGCAACCCCTTCAGGTCGTCTAACAGGTCTTTTTCTTTAAGTTTATAGTTCATCTTTTTTTAATGATGCCTCTCCAATATATTCAAAACGTTTCATTGTAACGCCGTCTTTTTCGATGATTTCGTTCCACATCGTGGCTGGACGAACCCAAAGCCCGCCTTCACCGTACAAAGGCCGATAAATTACCATAGCTTCCATGGTTTCACTGTGGCTGCCAACCCCAATAACTTCATATTCATTTCCCTTATAATGCCGATAACGGCCGGGTTTGATTATCTCTTGTTTCACCACTGATCACTCAACTTTCGCTTTCTTCTTCCTGTAAATCGTGATATTATATACAAAGATTCTTAAGAAAATGGCAAAGTGTTCGAACTAAATCGTATTCAACCTTTTTTGGTTATTTTAGTGTTTAAATTCCAATAAAAGAGCCATTTGGAGATTCGTTCTTCGGTTGTTTTTTTATTGTTTATTATAAAATTCATTATAAAGGAGATTTTATGAAAACAAGACAGGAAATTAAAGCCATCGCCAAACAGAATTTTTTCGAAAATTATTGGATCTGTGTCGGCGCAACCATACTGGCATTTGTTGTGATTGGTGCGGCTTCCGGTGTTACATCCTTTGTTGGCGGCTTGGGTGGCCTGATTGTCTGGGCGCCAATGATGGTTGGCCTGCAATTTTTTTCACTATGGATTTACCGTGCTGAACTCCCCGCCCCCAGCATTGAAGATATGTTCAAAACGGGATTTTCGAATTTTGGACGAAAACTGGGTGGCATGCTATGGATGGAATTATTTATTTTTCTCTGGTCACTACTTTTTGTTATACCTGGCATTATTAAGTCCCTCGCCTATTGTTTTACACCCTATATTTTGGCTGAATATCCAAATGTTCCGGCCACAGAAGCCGTCAAAATTTCGATGCGGATGACCCAGGGCCACAAGGGTGAAATTTTTATGATGTCCTTAAGCTTTCTGGGGTGGTTTATACTAAACGGTTTTACCTTTGGTATTCTTGGTATCTTTTATGTTAACCCCTACTTTTTTACCAGCATGGCTGGACAATATGAAGATCTCAAGGAACTTGCACTTCAAAATGGCGTTGTCAGCCGTGATGAGCTGTTTTAACCAAAATACCAAATCCCATAAAAAGTTTAATCGCTTTTTATGGGATTTTTTTAGTTTTTATTAGATTTTTTATGGTCTTTTCTATTTGTTTTTCTTTTTCATCAGGTCATTTAATTCACTGGCTTTTTTCCTGGTATCCAGGCGAGCATAGATATAAAATGCGATGGTATGGAGGAGGATGGTCAAAATCAACATCCCAGGTATCCACGGGGCAATCAAATAAAACATTTGCGCAGAAAACAGCATTACTGCCATTAAGCCGCCAAGCATGTTTAAAACTGAAGAAATCAGAATATTCATGATCGGTTTCAACGTCAGATAGTTCCACAACACGCTGTAGAGTACCCCAAACATCAACCCGAAAATGGCGGCGATCCCGATCACATTCCAAAGATAAGTGATTTGAATGGTCTGATTATTGAAGAATACCGTAATCAATAGGGTAATCCAAATTAACGATAGCGTAAACACCTGAAAAAACGACGATTTTAAATTTTTGGTCATAATAAAGCCCTCCTGAAATGATTGATATAGTATCGGCTGATAAAATATCGGGTACCATCACTCAATGTTACTTCAATTCTGGCATTGGTGGTGCTGGCAAATTCTTTTACTTCCCGAATATTCACCATCGTCTGATTATTGATGCGGATAAATCCATCCTCACTAAAAGCTGCTTCGGCAACCTTCAACCGCTGCCTGTATAAATACATCTCCCCTGTTGTTAGGCGCAAGTTGCACATGCGATCCTCCGATTCAATCGCCAGAATGGAACAAATCGGGATTTGGATATTCCGATTGTTGAGTCCATTGATCACGGTGATCATTTTTTGGTTTTTTTCAATCAGTGATGCAATTTGATTTTTTATTTCATATTCGTTTGGATGGGTAAAAATCAATGCCATATTCTTATCCATATCGGGATCCGTTTTAAAAATAATTTTCATTCGTTTTCCTCCTATGCTTGATATGATATAGCATAACAGGAACCAAAGCGATTGTTTTTCGTTTTGATGCATTTTTTGTCGGTTTTGTTTCACAAGATGAGAGGGCTTAACTTATCATCTTGTGTTAATCATCATTTAGCATACCGCTGTTTGATCACTAGCGCTTTAACAAAGATGCTTTAGTTTTCAATTTCATTAATCAGATTGACCATTTCAATCGCTGTCAGGGCACAGTCATAGCCTTTATTGCCGGCTTTGGTGCCAGCCCGTTCAATTGCCTGTTCAATATTTTCGGTGGTCAGCACCCCGAAAATCACTGGGATTTCTGACTGCAGTGAAACATGAGCCACGCCTTTAGATACCTCGCTGCAAACATAATCATAATGAGTGGTGGAACCGCGGATCACCGCCCCCAGGCAAATAACGGCATCATATTTTCCCAACTTGGCCATTTTGGCGGCAATCAAGGGAATCTCAAAGGCCCCCGGTACCCAGGCCACATCAATGTCCTCTTCTTTGACATCGTGACGCTTCAAGCCATCAATCGCTCCGCCCAGCAGCTTAGATCCAATAAACTCATTAAACCGTGCTACCACAATCCCCACTTTAATTCCCTTTGATACTAACTTACCTTCATATACATTCATTGTCTTCTCCTTAAATTTTATTTTTATATAATGCCTCTTAATTATAATTTAAAATATGGCCCATTTTTTCCTGTTTGGTTTTTAGATAAAACAAGTCATGGCTGGATGCCTCCATTTGGATGGGAACCCGCTCCACCATTTCCAGACCGAATTCTGAAAGCCCATCCATTTTTTTGGGGTTATTGGTTAACAGCCGCAACTGTTTGATCCCCAGGTCACTTAAAATCTGGGCGCCAATGTAGTATTCCCGCATGTCTTCGGGGAAGCCCAGTTCAATATTAGCCTGGACCGTATCCATCCCCGTATCCTGAAGCGCATAGGCTTTGAGTTTGTTGATCAGACCAATGCCTCGGCCTTCCTGACGCATGTAGAGGAGCACCCCCCGGCCCTCTTTCTCAATGGCGGTCATCGCCGCTCCAAACTGATCGCCGCAATCACAGCGGATTGAACCAAAGGCGTCACCGGTTAAACATTCGGAATGAACCCGACACAGCACCGGGCTGTCACCGCTCACATCACCCTTAACCAGAGCCACATGATGTTCGCCGTTAAGCTTGTTGACATAGCCATAGGCCATAAACTCACCGTATTTGGTGGGCATCTTGGTAATCGTCACACAATCCACCAGTTTTTCATTTTGTTTGCGATAGTCCTGCAGATCCTTGATGGTAATAAATTTCATCTGATGGGCTTGGGCAAATTCAATCAGTTCCGGCGTCCGCATCATGGTACCGTCTTCCCGCATAATTTCACAGCACAAACCGCATTCTTTCAACCCAGCCAACTTGACCAGATCGACGGTGGCCTCGGTATGGCCATTTCGTTCCAGCACTCCATGTTCCCGGGCTACCAGCGGAAACATATGCCCGGGCCGCCGGAAGTCCTCCGGTCTGGCGTTGTCGTCGACGCACTTGATGGCGGTGACGGAACGCTCTTCGGCCGAAATCCCGGTGGTCGTATCGACATGGTCAATCGACACGGTGAAGGCGGTGCCGTGGTTATCGGTATTGTCCGTCACCATTTGGGGAACAGCTAATTTTCGCACCAGTTTTTCGCTCATCGGCATGCAGATCAGTCCTTTTCCATAGACGGCCATGAAATTGACGTTTTCAGTAGTGGCAAATTCCGCCGCACAAACAAAGTCGCCTTCGTTTTCCCGGTCATCATCATCGGTGACGATGATAATTTTGCCGGCTCTCAAATCTTCCAGTGCTTCTTCAATGGTATTAAATTTAAACATAGTATCCTCACTTATTTTAATTTTATTAAGTATTTGCGAAATTAAAAAACATTGAACAACGGTTGCTTTGGGTGCAGTTTCCACAAACGATTTCGTAACGTGTAGGCGAACAGTTCATCGAACTGTCCGCTGTACAGTGTAGAAATTGTTTCGTGCGAAACTGGGCTCAAAGCTCACGGCACTTTCGCAATTACCTATTTAATTTTATTTTATTCTTAAAACCCAGCCTCGGTCAAAAAATCAATGGTCAAACCACCGGATTTTTCCTGACTGCGGTCTGTTTTAGTTGCTGGATTCAATAACAGGCTTTCGATATATTTTCCGACCAGGTCATTTTCCAGATTTACCGGATCTCCGGCCTTTCTGATTCCCAGAATCGTCTGTTTAACCGTATGGGGAATGACGGACACCTTAAAGCTGCCTGCGGTCATGTCGATGACGGTTAAGCTGATGCCATCAATGGCAATGGAGCCTTTTTCGATGATGTAGCGTAGTATTTTCTGGGATGCCTCAATCTCAAAGATCACCGCATTATCATCTTTGGTAATTTGAATAATGTGACCGGTGCCGTCAATATGACCGGCCACCATATGCCCTCCGAAACGGCCATTGGCAGGCATCGCCCGTTCCAGATTAACGGCCGAGCCGCCTTTTAGATCGCCCAGATTGCTGCGACGCAGGGTTTCACTCATGACATCAGCCATCCACTTATTCCCACTCAACTGGGACACCGTCAGACAAACCCCATTCACCGCTACGCTGTCGCCCAGTTTTAAATCGTCCATAATGACCGCACCCTGAAGCCATAACTGGGAAGACCGCTGCCCTTTGATGACGGCAGTGATTTGCCCCACTTCTTCGATAATTCCTGTAAACATGTCCTTACCTCTTCACATATTCGAGGCAGATATCATCCCCGAAAATTTTTATTTTTCGCTCTGTAAATTGGAAGGCCTCCGCTGGATCTTCAACGCCCGGGCCTTCCACCGGGGTTTTGGCAGCGGCGCCGCCAAATATTTTAGGAGCCAAATAAACCTGCAACTTATTGATGATGCCGTTTTTTAAAGCACTGTAATTGAGGGTGCCGCCACCTTCTAATAGAATACTGTCAATTCCCAGTGCCCCCAATTGCGCCATCAGATCCTGAAGATTAAGATGCTCCCCTGCTTTTGAAACTACTAAAACTTTACAACCCATGATTTCAAACCGCTTTATTTTGTTTTGATCCCGGCAGCAGGTAGCCAGATAAGTCGGTATTTTCCGGGCTGTTGTCACCACCTGTGCTGACAGCGGGGTGCGCAAATGGGTATCGCAGATAATCCGTTGGGGGCTTCTGCCACCTTCAATCCGGCAGGTCAACTGGGGATCGTCCTGCAAAATGGTGTTAATCCCTACCATAATTCCGGCAAATTCATTGCGGGTCTGATGGACAGCTACCCTGGCCTGCTCCCCGGTAATCCATTGGGATTTTCCGGTGCGGGTGGCGATTTTGCCATCCAGGGTCATGGCGTATTTCATTAATACATAGGGGGTTTTATTTTTGATGTAGTGGAAAAATATCGCATTCATTTCCTGACAAGCCGCTTCCCGAACTCCAGTTATCACCGTAATCCCATGCTGTCTCAAGATCTCAAGCCCTTTTCCGCTGACCAGGGGGTTGGGATCGGTGGCTCCGATAACCACCCGGCTGATATTATTTTCAATGATCACCTCGGTACACGGCGGGGTTTTGCCATGATGACAGCAGGGTTCCAACGTCACATACAACGTTGCCCCGGACACCGACTGGGTGCAGGTAGCCAGAGCCTGGCGTTCGGCATGAAGCCCGCCGTACTCTTCGTGATAACCGCTGCCGATAATTACATCATCTTTGACAATCACCGCTCCTACCAGGGGATTGGGATTTACCTGGCCCCGGCCTTTTTTCGCCAGCTCGATGGCCAGATCCATGTATTTTTGATGATTTTCCACACGTTCTCCTCCTTCAAAAAGAATAATCAATTAATAGCAACGTTCATGGCACTCTCGCAATTGGATAAAAAAATGCCCTGAACATTCATTCAGGGCATTTTTTATTTGCAGGCTCAGCTTTTAGTATAAAAGCATTCCTTTTATCTAAAAGTATTTTTGTATTAAAAAAGCTCTGAAATGATTACCATTTCAGAGCTAAATAAACAAAGTTACATTGACGATGCAAAACTTTATTATCTTCTTTCATCCAGACTTTAACTGTCGGCCTCGGAATTACACCGAATCATACCTTGCGGCTCGTGGGCTATACCACCGGTAGGGAAACTATCCCTGCCCTGAAGACTTCATATTTAATTGTCTAAACTTTACCATAATTGATATATTCTTGTCAATATATTAAAAATTATTTTTCATTTAGCGATTTTTTAGTTTATAATATAAGTATAACTATTCGACCTTCTCAATTTGACGGTTAAGCGATTATTATGAAATCTTTTAAGCAAAGAGGAGCCTTCCTGATGCAGTGGTTTAAAAAAAGTCTGATCCGACGTATTGGCACAATTGTTATCATCTTTATAATTGCTGCATTCTCAATTTATGGTGTTATTTCCATTCAACTGATGAGCGATTTTTTTGAGACAAACAGCAAATCTGAATTATCTAAAGATGCCTTGCAGATCGCCACCGAAATTGATAGTTTTATCGAAAAAGACATTCTCATTGTCGAACAGATGAAAACTAACCAGGACTATCAAGCCATTACCGAAGCCCTCAACACCCGGGCGGATAAAAGGCAGCACCCCTTATTCAATGTAGTTACGCAGGAGCTTCAAGCCATTAAAGCCACTGATGCAAATATTTCGCTGGCCTATATCGGCGTTCAAAAATCAAATGATCTGATTTCTTCTACCGCTGACTTTGATCCCAAACCCGATTATGACCTGAATCAACGGATCTGGTATACGGAAACATTGAAATCGCGCGGGATTACGGTAACTAACCCTTATATTGATATTGTTACTGAAAAAATGGTTGTTTCGATTACCACTCCGATCGTAAAAAATAATAATGTCATTGGTGCCATGGGAATTGATTTGCTGGTTTCCGATATTTCTGATTTAATGAAATCCTATCAGGTGGGCACCAATGGCTATACCCTGTTAATCAATAAGGACGGCAGTATTTTTTACCATCCTGATGATCCTGGCAATACTCAGCCCACTGGGTCAGATCCCTATGCCTATCTGGAAAACTATCAGGATGAACTCACCTCTGGGAACAGCAGTGTCATCGAAGATAACACTGGTAGCGATGCTAAATACATTGCCTATGTCCCCACCCAATCAGCCAACTGGATTGTGGCTACGGTCATTCCCAAGTCAGAAGTCCTGGCACCCCTGAATCGATTCATTTTTTTACTGTTTTTTATTTCACTGATCCTGCTTTTTTTAGTCGTCTTTTTTATAAAACGTATGACCAGCATGATTTCTGAACCCATTGTGACTGTTTCAGAAGCGATTGAAACCTTCAGTCGTGGTAATCAGGAAATCAATTTGCCGGAATCCCTTTATTCCCGAGAGGATGAAATCGGCATTCTATCGAAGGGTCTCCATCAAATGAGTCACCGGATCACCCATTATATCGAAGAGGTTCAAATTAACAATGAGACCCTTAATAAAGAAATTGAAAAACGACGGGTTGTTCAATCCCGACTTGAGTTGATCCTAGAACTGCTTTCCGGCACCGATGAAAGCATTTTTATACTAAACAGTGAATTTTTTTGCATCTATAATAATGCGGCCTTTGCTAAAATCATCGGGTTTGACCAATTCGATATTCACTCAGTAAATTTAATGGATAGCAATATATTAATCAACCAGACCCTTATCGACAATCTTGATGAAGATGCGGTCTGGTTTGGGGAAATTGAGTATTCCAAATCTGATGATGAAACCTTGATTCTATTTTTAAGAATCAGCAAAGTGAAAAATCACGAAGATGATTATTATATTGGTAACATCACCAACCTGACGGCCCATAAACAAATTGAAAAAGATATTTACTATTTAAAATATTTTGATCATCTGACAAAGCTCAATAATAAACTTTATTTGGATGAATCAGGATTGGAACTGATCAATTCAGATATCAATCATATCGGCAATCATGCATTAATACTTATTAATGTTGACAATTTCAGAATTATCAACGAAGCGAAAGGTTATGATTTCGGAAACAAAGTTCTGATTGCACTGGCAAAGCGTCTAAAAACACAGGTTTGCGAGCAGGACATTCTGGCGCGATTGGGAAATGACGAGTTTGGTATCTTAAAGACCCATGTAACCTCTAACGAAAGTTTGTATGAGTATATGATTGATCTCAGTAAAGAGCTGGGAAAAATGATTTTGATTAATGATGAAGATCTGATTATTGATGTGAGCATTGGGGTTAGTCTCTACCCCAGTGATGCCAACCATTATGCCAAGCTTTTAAAGACAGCAGCCTCGGCCTTGAATAATGTTAAGGCCAATAAAGGACGTCGCTTTGAATTTTATGATAAGGAAATCAACAATCTTTCCATTCAAAAATACGAAATACAAAATAAATTGAGAAATGCTCTGACGAATAATGAATTCATTCTTTATTATCAACCTCAGGTGGATATGTCCACCAATCAGATCATCGGTCTGGAAGCCCTGATCCGCTGGAACAGTCCCACTGGTCTGATTCCACCCAATAACTTTATCGCCATCGCCGAAGAATCCGGATTGATTATTCCGATTGGCGAATGGGTATTGCTGAATGCCTGTCAATTTGGCAAAAAACTGCAATCACTGGGTTATACCATCCCCATTGCGGTCAATCTTTCGATGCTCCAGTTTAAGTCAGACTATATCTGTGAATTAACCCAGTCCTTATTGACCCGCACAAATCTCCCTCCAGAACACCTGGAACTGGAAATCACCGAAGGTATCTTAATGGATAATGAAGACGAATGTGAATCGATTTTGAGACAATTCCATGATATGGGCATTCAGATTTCCATTGACGATTTTGGAACCGGCTACTCATCCCTGAGTTATTTGAAAAAATTTGCGGTTGATAAGATAAAAATCGACCGATCTTTTATTAAAGGGATTCCCCATTTCGATAATGGTACCATTGCCAAGGTTATTATTGAACTGGCTGGCAATTTCAATCTGCAGGTCATTGCCGAAGGGGTTGAAACGAAAGACCAGATTGAGTTCTTACTCAAAAATAATTGTCATATTGCACAGGGTTTTCACTATGCCAGACCGCTTGATGAAAATGAGCTGCTGACTTTTATGGAAAAATCAAAAAGGGATAATGGCTAAGCCTTATCCCTAAAGTTTGTCAATAACTACCGCACCGACCAATTGTTAATCTAAACCCTATCAAATTGAATTGTTATTGCTCTTATTAAAAGACAAATCCCTGACCAAGGGTTTCCGGATGTGCTGTCGTCATGGCCTCACTCATAATGCAGACCCCTTTGGCACCAGCCATCAAGGTGATTTTATAATTTGCTTGGCTGATTCCGCCGATGGCAAAAACCGGTATCCTGACCGAATCGCAGATTTCTTTGAGAAAACGCAAGCCCCTGGCCGGCATTCCTTTTTTACAATCGGTGGGAAAAACATGACCGGCAATCAAATAATCAGCTCCTAATCCTTCAGCTTCTCTGGCCTGTTCAACCGAGTGAACCGATACCCCGACCTGATTGAAATTCTTGATTGCTTCATGATGTTTTCTAATGTCATCAATGGATAATTGAATGGCACCAATATTTAATCGCTCCGCGGTCTCAATATTCTGATTGATAATTAAGTTCACCTGGTGATTATCACAAATTTCTTTTACCTTTGCAGCCAAATTTTGGTATTCTATTTCATTAAGCTCTTTTTCTCGCAACATAATTGCATGGGGTTTCCCGCTGGCAATTTTATCGATCCGACTCAAAAAGTCATCTTTGCACAATTCTTGATTGGTTATACAAATCAGCATTTTACCCTCCTTCTTTTTCTTATTTAAGTCTATCACTTTTTTCAAAAAAGAAACAGCAAATTAATTGATTTTATACCCGGATATAGTCGCTGTAAACCGGCTGCAGCCCGCGGTCTAAAATCATCTGATGGACCTCCGGCACACTTCGGGGATCGGAGATCTCAAACTGCTCATCACCTTTATCTTCCTGCTCATGACCGCCTACCCCCACACTGACCCCGGCGGAGATTTTCGTGGCCACCATCCCGATGACATGATCCCGAAAACCAGCCCGTTCCCGGGTTGAAATGGTAATGCCGGCATAGGGCATGAATAAACGGTAGGCCAGCATCACCTGAAGCAGCTGTTTTTCATGAACATCGTTGGGGTTGTTGTCGGCATTATTAATAAACGGTCGCAGCCGGGGTGTTGAGAAACCAATTTCTGCATGAGGATATTTATGCTGAATAAAATAAGCATGAAGACCGGTGGCGAAGGCATCCTTTCTGAAGTCATCCAACCCCAGCAGTGCCCCAAAGGATACGCCCCGCATGCCGCCGATTAGAGCCCGCTCCTGAGAAAAAAAACGGTAGGGAAAAACCCGCTTGGAACCGCTTAAATGAACCTGCTCATACTTGGTGCTGTTATAGGTTTCCTGATAAACCGAGACAAAATCTGCTCCACATTTGCGCAGGTAGGCATACTCGTCCGAATTCAAGGGATAAATCTCAATTCCTACGGTTGAGAAATACTTGGTCGCCAGCTTAACCCCCTCTCCGATGTATTCTACCCCAGAATGATGCCGGGATTCCCCGGTTAAAATCAGAATCTCTTTTAAGCCGGTTTTAGCAATGGCCTTTAGTTCCGCTTCCATTTCGTCAATGGAAAGCTTTCCTCTGCGGATTTTATTTTTGCAATTAAATCCACAGTATACACAGTTGTTTTCACAATAATTGGCGATGTAAAGAGGCGTAAACAGACAAATGCTATTGCCAAAGTGTTTTCTGGTTTCAACCACAGCTTTTTTTGCCATTTCTTCTAAATAGGGTGTCGCTGCCGGAGATAATAAGGCCCCATAATCTTCTAGTGATAAATGTTCTTTTATCAGCGCCTGTTCCACATCACTTTTCGAATAGTTCAAATAGTCATAGTTATCCACATATTTTAAGACCTTATCCAGAATATCCGAAGCAATAATTTCCATTCCCTTTTGATAAACCATGGGATCGGTTCGTTTGATTGCCATCCTAGTCCTCCAAAAATCCCGTTAACGGGCTGGAAGCTTCGGCGACCTGATTCAATACCCGACCAAGTCCGGCCAGGTAAGCATTTCGTCCAGATTCGATGGCCTGGCTAAAAGCTTTGGCCATCAGCGGAATGTTTTTAGCCGTCGCTACCGCGGTATTGCACATCACTGCCGCCACTCCCATTTCCATGGCTTCACAGGCCTGGGACGGCCGACCGATACCGGCATCCACAATAATTGGCACTGTAATTTCATCCACCAGGATCTGAATAAAATCTTTGGTACTGAGTCCCTTATTGCTGCCAATTGGTGAAGCCAGTGGCATTACCGCCGCCGCACCGGCATTGACCAAATCCCGGGCGACATTCAAATCCGGATACATATAGGGCATCACCACAAACCCGTCTCGGGCCAGAATCTCAGTGGCTTTGATGGTTTCATAGTTATCAGGAAACAGATATTTTGAATCCTTGATGACTTCCACCTTAACAAAATTCCCGCAATTGATTTCCCGGGCTAACCGGGCAATTTTGACTGCTTCCTCGGCCGTTCTGGCCCCTGAGGTATTGGGCAGCAGGGTAATATGCTCGGGAATGTATTCCAGGATATTCTCTTCGCCCCCCTGATTTGCCCGCCGCAGTGCCAGGGTCACAATTTCCGCTCCGCCATTTTCAACCACCGCCTTCACGATTTCCAATGAAAACTTTCCCGACCCCAGGATAAACCGGGAATCAAATCGCTGTCCGCCAATTACTAATTGATCTGTCATTTTATCTCCTTTTTGACTTTGTTATAAGTATTTTGGAATTCTATCGTCCTAACTGTTATTGCTTTGTGACCAGTTTCGTAACTATGATCAGCCCCCACCGACAAACCGAACTACTTCCAGGGTGTCCTCATCACAGAGCATCACCCCATCATAGGTAGGTTTCGGGACGATCTCCCCGTTTCTGGCCACGGCCAGGGTCGCAACATCAAACCCATTGACGACCAAAAACTGCAACAGACTTTGGTTGTTACCCAGGGTCATTTCTTTTCCGTTAACTCTCATTTCACTTTCCTCCTTTTTAGTTTTTAAACGCAAAAAAAGCACAAAACGCGATTACACCCTTTCGGTGGTGTACCCCATTTTGCGCTACTATTTATTTTTTTACTTTTCTAATTTTATTACATTAGCTGGCTAAAGTCAAGCCCCAAGTTTTATCGCACTTATTACTAGCGCCGGGTGTAGGCATTGTAGCAGGCCATTTTGCTCTTGTCTTCTTCAATTTCCTGAATTTCTTTTTTTAAGGCTTCCAGTCTGGCCGCCAATGAACCAACTTCCTCTTCATCAACCGAACGGTTGGTAATTTCTTTTTTAATCCCCAACGTCAGCAGCTGATCATCTTTTTCCTCATATTCTTTTCTGAGTAGCTCGAGTGTTGATTCACAATTAATCAGCTGTTTTTTAATCATTCGCATCACACGCATATCATCATAATTCTTTAAGATTGTCTCCATTTGGGTTCCTTTGCCTTCCTGAAATAGTATTTTTCCTACTTTTTCAGTTTATCACAGCTGCCCATGCAAATACTTATGCGAATACGAAAAATTTTTGTATCGATCTTTCACTAATTATTTATTTAAAGATTAAAATACCACACATCCTTTTGAATGAGTCTGGCGGGAATGCCAACCGCCGTCGATTCACTGGTGGTATCTTTTAAGACCACGGCATTGGCACCGACCTTGGTTCCCGCTGCAATGTAAATATTACCGAGTATCTTAGCACCGGAACCAACCACCACACAATTGCCCAGCGTCGGATGACGTTTGCCTTTGTCTTTTCCGGTTCCACCCAGGGTTACGCCCTGATAAAGGGTCACATTATCACCGATGATGGTCGTTTCACCAATAACCACCCCCATGCCATGATCAATAAATAAGTTTTTACCAATTTGAGCGCCGGGGTGGATCTCAATCCCGGTTTTTTTTCTGGCCCGTTGTGACAACCATCTGGCCGCAAAAAAATGCCCTTTTTGATATAGCTTATGGGCTTTTCGATATGTTTTTAATGCTTTGATATGGGGATATAAAAAATAAACTTCAATGGCCGTTCTGGCCGCGGGATCCTTACGCATGGTCACTTCAATATCGTTCATGACCGCTTTAAAACCTGAAAACATAAATTCACCTCTTCAATATCCAAGTATTCCACTTGGAATTATTATATTATAATTTTACCGGGAATTTTTGTCAAATATTTTTCTGCAATCGTTCATTTACAATTTTTTACATAAATTTCACACGTTTTTAAGATGAATAGCCAATCAATGGGGTATAATATTTATGTAAATAACTGAAACGAATCGGAGGTACAAATATGAATGAAGAATTATTAGCATTGATTAAAGCCAAAAAAGGCTTTATTTGCGATATGGATGGTGTTATCTATCACGGCAACAGACTCTTACCGGGAGTAAAAGAATTTGTGGATTGGCTCTATGCCGAGGATAAAAACTTCCTCTTTTTAACCAATTCCAGCGAACGTTCTCCCATTGAACTAAAAGAAAAACTGGCTCGTCTGGGACTGGATATTGACGAAAGTCATTTCTATACCAGCGCCCTGGCTACTGCCAAATTTTTAAAAGATCAATCGCCTGGTTGTTCTGCCTATGTCATCGGTGAACCGGGTCTGGTCAATGCCCTTTATGATGTGGAGATTACCATGAATGATGTCGATCCGGACTATGTCGTTTTTGGTGAAACCCGCTCCTATAATTACGACTCGGTGCTCAGAGCCGTAAAACTGATTCAAAAAGGTGCCAAACTGATTGCCACCAACCCGGATTTAACCGGCCCCACCGAAGAAGGTATTGTGCCGGCTTGTCGAGCCCTGGTAGCCCCGATTGAATTATCAACCGGCAAAGCTGCCTATTATGTGGGTAAGCCTAATCCACTGATGATGCGTACCGGCATTAAACGTCTGGGCGTACATAGCGACGATGCCCTGATTATCGGTGATCGCATGGATACCGATATCATCGCCGGCATCGAATCCGGTCTGACCACCTTTTTAGTACTCAGCGGTGTGTCCACCCGGGAAACAGTTAAAGATTTTCCCTATCGTCCCAACTACATTCTCACCGGCATTGATGAAATTGTCGCCGGATTGGGATTGCATTAAAAATTTCCGTTACCAATAAAAAAGCTGGAAGGTATTGATTTTTTCAACCTTCCAGCTTTTTTTAATCTTTTATTTGTCTTTTTTTTTCGATCTCATCGACTTTACAATAACATGATGGATCGCTTTCTTTTTTGGCATTCTCCTGGTCTTTTTTAATTAAATAATAGGATGCGCCTGCGGTAACAATTAATAGGGCGATCATTAGCAGTATCACTGTTGTGTTCGCTAATTGCAACTGCTGGGTGGCTACCTGATAGGTACCAATAAATCCAAATACCATAAACGCACCAGCCGATACCAACTTAACCGTCCGCTCTGGTATTTTTCGACATAGTACCACCCCAATAATTATCCCGATGGCATCGGCTATCAGCATCCCAGTGGTGGTTCCGACGAGCACGCCAATGGCATTATCGGGAAACTTCGTCGCCAGCGCAATGGTAGCCAGCTGGGTTTTATCCCCCATTTCGGCAATAAAAAAGGCAATCGTCACGGTGATAATCGGTCCGAATTTGGTGGCTCTATTTTCCTCACCATCCAGCTTATCGCCGCGGATTGTCCATAATCCAAAGAAAATAAACGACAACGAAGCGATTCCCTGAATCCACATCTGGGCGCCATCAAACCGGGTGATATAATTTCCCACTGCCACCGCCAGGGCATGGTTAAATACCGTGGCAATAAAAACCCCGATCATAACCTTAGAGGCCTTATACTTAGTGGCAAAAGCCATCGCCAACAATTGGGTTTTATCCCCCATTTCGGCCAATACTACGGCCCCAACAGCCACTAAAAAAGCAATAAAATTCAAGTACATCTCTTTTTCCTTCCAACCATATTTTAGCAAGCACTAACCTTTTCCAAAATAAAAAGACTCTTAGCATAATCCACCACAAATGGACTACGCTAAAAGTCTCGTTACCAGAATTGGCTACAAAGCCAGGTGACGAATCACCAGCATGTTGACTTTGTATAACAACTACTCCCTCTTAACTTTTTATATTATACAATAGTCTGATAAAAACTGTCAATGAAAAAAATGAAAGGGTTTAACCTTCCAACTTTTCTTACTTCTAAAAAATTGATTCAATAAGTTTTTTAGTATACGCTTCCCGGGGGTTCATAATAATCTCATCCGAGGTTCCTTCTTCCACCACCCGGCCGTTATGCATCACCAATACCCGGTCACAACTTTCTTGAACCAACGCCAAATCGTGACAGATCATCAGTTGGGACATCCCCAACTCTTTTTTAAACTTCGTCAACAGTTTCATAATTTGGGCCTGAACCGTCACATCCAGTGCACTGGTTGCTTCGTCACAGATCAGCAACTGGGGATTAATAGCAATGGCTCTGGCAATGGACGCCCGCTGGCACTCGCCGCCACTGACCTGGTGGGAATAGCGATCGACAAACTCCGGGCTTAATCCGCAGATTTCCAGATATTTCCGGGCTTTTGTTTTGGCTTCATTTCGCCTCATCCCCTGGTTGATCATACTTTCCATAATCCCTTCGCCCAGTTTAATCCGGGGATTGAATGACTCTGTCGGCATCTGAAAGACCAGTTGAATATCCCGGTAAACGTCCCGCTGAGATTTTCCTTTAAGACCAGTGATGACTTTCCCGTTAAGCAGAATTTCGCCCTCATCGGCTGACTCCAGACCGGTGATCATTTTTGCCACCGTACTTTTGCCACTACCACTTTCGCCAACCAGACCCAAACACTCCCCTGTCTGGATCTGAAAGCTGATATCTGCAACCGCATGAATGATATTTTTCCCTTTTTTATATTTTTTCTTCAGATGTTTAACTTCTAAAACTGCCCCCATCGCTTCACCTTCTCCGAATTCGCGGAACTGCCTGAATGAGCTGTCTGGTATAGGCATTCTGGGGATTATCAAGAACATCTCGAGTCTTGCCATACTCTACCAAGCGACCTTGACACATCACCGCAACCATATCCGCCATATGCGAAACCACCCCGATATTATGGGTAACAATGACAATCCCAGTTCCAAATTCATCCCGCAGCGCCATCATTTCCCGCACCACCTGAGCCTGAACGATGACATCCAGAGCGGAGGTTGGTTCGTCAGCCAAGAGCAGATCCGGCTCCAAAATCATCGCCATCACAATCCCCACCCGCTGATTCATCCCGCCGGACAGTTCAAACGGATAACTGTCTAAAATAAGGTCACAATCTTTGAGATTAATCTTATTAAACAGGATTTCAGCCCGGGTTTTTACTTCTTCACGGTCTTTGTACCCATGCTGTTCCATGGTTTCATATAATTGATCACCGATGGTTCTAATCGGGCACAGGGCGCTGCTGCAGTTCTGAAAAATCATCCCCATTTCCGGCCCCCGCATGGTTCGATGTTGCTCATCACCAAGTTCCATGACGTTCTGACCCTTGTAGAAAATGTCACCCTTATTAACTGAACCGGATGCGTCCAGCAGACCCATGGCCGCTTTGATCAGGGTGCTTTTTCCACTGCCGGATTCCCCCACAATCCCCAGAATCTCGCCCGGTTTCATCGTCAGGCAGACATTTGTGACCATTGGTTTTCCGTCATAAGATATTTCGATATTTTGAAGTTCTAATAATGGCTGCATATTTTCTTCCTTTTGATTGCGATTTAATTATTCATTGCTATCCAGATCGGCGGTGATTTCATAATAATCCGATGGGTGAGCGGTAAATCCGGTCACACCTTTTTTCATGACGAAGGACATTTTTAAATGGGATGCATAAATATAGGCGTTGTCATTTAACACCTGCTGAGCAATTTGTACCGCCAGATCACTTCGTTTTTCGGTATCAAATTCATTTCGGAGCTGGGCAACCAGAGTTTCAACCGTATCATTATGGTAATGTCCACGGTTGTAATCGGAATTGTCAACCACATGGGTGGTGAAATAGTATTGCGGGTCTCCGGTAGGGGCGGTGACAAAGGCATTAGCAAAGACATCATAATCACCAATTTTTAAGAAGTCTTTATAATTGTCAGTAGCATTGACCTGAACGTCAATTCCGGCTTGTTTATAGGAAGCTTGAACCGATTCGGCCAACAACGGCAGTTCTTGTCGGGAGGTGTAGGTCAGCCATTTGATTGACAACTTCTGACCGGCTTTTTCCCGAATCCCATCACCATCAGTGTCAACCCAGCCAGCTGCTTCCAGGACTTTTTTGGCTCCTTCAATATCGTAGCTACTGGGCTTGACCACATCACCGCCAAAGGTAAAGTTGGCTGGGAATGGGCCAATCGCCGGGGTTCCATTACCCTGTAATAAAACACTGGTAAAGCCGTCTTTATCCATACTCATGGCCATGGCTTTGCGGACAGCATCATCTTTAATCACGGCTGAATTGTAATTTAAGGCCGCCTGATAAACCCGGGAGGTATTGGTGGAACTGATGGTGTAGTCATCATTGTTCTGAAACAATTCCAAACTGGCATAAGGCAGTCCCTGAGCGGCATCAATTTCCCCGCTTTGAAGTGCCATGGTCAGGGTATCACCATCGGTAATACTCTTAATATTAACTTTTCCAACCTTAGGTTTACCGCCCCAGTAATTCATATTGGCTTCCAGGTTGATTTCGGTCTCGGTGATGTGTTTAGCCACATAAGGTCCTGTTCCAACGACATTTTTATCGGCGGTCACACCAGCTTCCATATCAATAATGGCACCATAAGGATCACAGAGGTAATTTACCAAAGCAGGCACCTTGTTTTTAGAAACAATGGTGATGATCTGACCATCGGCGGTAATCGATTTGATCTGTAGATCTTTAGGGGCCCGGTCGTGCACAGCAATCAGATTATCCAGACAGACTTTAACCGCTTCCCCGGTCATTTTTTTGCCGTTAGAAAATTTAACGTCGTCTCTTAGATTAATCTTAACCGTATAATCATCAATCTGTTCATAATTTTTTGCCAGCCAGGGTTCCAGTTCCATCGATTCGTTAAATTTAAACAGGGTTTCACCGACTCCATAGCGAAGCGTCGACCAGCCACTATAAGCTTCATGGGGATTCAGTCCCACATTTGAATTGCCCACGCTGTAGGCCACTGTTCCGTAATTAAAGACCTTTTCTTCCGCACTTTTGGTGCTGCCAGTGGTGCCGCAGCCGTTTAATACCCCGGCAACCAAAACACCTGTTAACAACAAGGTTAAGACCTTGCTTCTCTTTTTCATTTTCTCCTCCAAGTAAATTTCTCTTTTTTTATTTTGGGATCCAGCATATCTCTAACCGTATCCCCCAGTAAGTTAAATAGCATGACTGCCATAAAAATAGCATAACCTGGTGCTAAAATTACCCATGGCGCTGTTTGTAACATGCTTCGCCCATCGCTCATCATTGAGCCCCACTCGGCAATGGGGGGCATGGCTCCCAGTCCTAGAAATGACAAACTCGCCAACTCCATCATCATAGTGCCAATATCCAGAGTGGCGGTTACCAGAATCGGACCAATTATGTTGGGCAGGATATGTTTAAAAACAATTTTTGTGGGTCGGGAACCGCTGAGTTTGGCCGCCGCTATATAGGGCATGTTTTTGATCGATAAAACCTGCCCTCTGGCCAGTCTGGCAAACTTTGGCCAGGAAATACAGGCCAGGGCTACCACCGCATTGATGATGCCACCCCCTAATACGCCGGCTACGGCAATCGCAAAAACCATCCCGGGAAAAGCCAGAAAAACATCGGATACCCGCATGATGAATGAATCAATTTTGCCCCCTTTATAACCGCAAAACAACCCCACCAGGGTGCCAAAAGTGGTGATCAATCCTACCAGCAGCAAAGCCGAGTAAATGGTGGTCTGGCCGCCCATCATCACCCGGGATAGCATATCCCGACCATAACGGTCGGTACCCAAAGGATGTTCTGGACTTGGTGACTGTAATGCAATGGTCAGATCCTGGGCATAAGGATCGTAGGGTACCAGCTGCGATGTAAAAGCCGCTGTCAAAAGCAGTAATCCCACCAGCGACACAAAAATAAATAGCTTGATCATAATCTGGTCTTGCTGCTTTGCATGGGCTCTAATCTTAATTGCCGCGGTTTTAACAGTTGTTAATTCCATGTCGAAGCCTCCTGTTCCAGTCGAATTCGGGGATCAAGATAATGGTATATCAGATCGGTAATCAGGTTGACCAGCACATAAATAAGCGCCATCCAGATCACATATGCCTGAATCATCGGGTAGTCTCGCATCATAATCGAATCTACGGCCAGTTTGCCCACCCCATCCCACATAAAAATAGATTCAACAATAGCAGTACCACCGAGCAGTGAACCAATCGATAAGGCCAACAGGGTAATGATTGTCAGCATTGATGACGTTAGCACACTGGCATAAAGCACCACCGGCTCCCTTACGCCTCTAGCCCTGGCGCCCATCACATAATCTTTATTCAGTTCTTCTAACACCGTGGTTCGAACCTGTCTGGTATATTTGGAAGCCATGGCGATCGCCAGCGTCAGCGTCGGTAGGACAATGCTCTTCCAACCACCGCTCCCCATCACCGGAAACAGTTTGAGTTTTAACGCAAAAAAATAAATCAGCAGCAACGAAACAAAGAAACCGGGCAGGGAATTTCCAATAAAACTGAAGAAACGAATCAGATAGTCGGTGAATCGATTGTGGCGGACCGCCGATAAAACTCCAAAGGGGATGGAAATCAGAACGGTAAGCAAAATCGAAGTCAAGGTCAGGAGGATGGTTGCCGGTAATTTTGAAACAAAGGTCTCAAAAACCGGTTTATTCGAAATATAAGAAACTCCCATATCCCCAGTGACCACACCACCAAGCCAGGTCGTATATTGAATTAAAAAAGGCTTGTCTAAGCCCAGCTCTTCCCGTTTTTCTGCTTTGATGGTTTCAGATACGGCCCCGCCGGAATTGTCATAGAGTGCATCCACTGCATCTCCCGCCACGGTCTGCATCAGAGTGAATGATAAAAGGGTGATCCCCAGAATGATTGGAATCAGCTGAAATAATCGTTTCCCAATATATTTTTTCATTTTCTGTTATCCCTTTCTCTCATGCTCATTTGCGTGCGAGTGGTTCTTAATTTGGCTCATAATTGTCTCCTTTTTCAAAAAAAACCAGTAAGTTCAAATTCTCTTCAGAGAATCGCTACCTCACTGGCTTATTATCTGTTACTTTTTTACTTTAATGGTTAGCATTAAAACCTAATCTAAACTAGTTTATTTTTCCGCAAATATCATAAACATCGGGGTGGATGCGTAATTGATTTGCTCCTCTTTATCCCAAACCAAGGCACCAATTTCCTGCTCTACCAACACCTTTTTAAACCCCGTATTTATCAGCACTGCCGCATCCCATTGGGGTCTCATGGTTCGGCTTAGCGGCAGATTTTTGGCAATTTCTTCCATGGCTGCGATGTTTGTTTGAACGTAATGATCCTTGACCCCTTCTTTTTCGGAATTTACCCGATCCTGATGATATTCATTTCTTTTCTGTTCATCATAAAGATGCAGATACCAATTGGCATCAAAATTCAATATTCGCCCACCGGGAGCCAGCACCCGGTGCCACTCCTGATAGGCCAGATCCGGCTTTTCCAGATTCCAGGTTAGATTCCGGGTAATGATCAAATCAAAGGTATTATCCTCAAAATTAAGCTGATGGGCATCCATTTGCAAGAATTTAATACTGCTCTGATAAATACCGGCATTCTTTTTTGCCTGTTGCAGCATCGCATCGGTATAATCCACAGCGGTAACATCGTACCCACAGGATGCCATCGTAATAGCAAAAAATCCCGGGCCGGTTCCGATATCCAGAACCTTTAATTTTCTGCTAATTACCGCCGGTTTATGGCTATTGATCAGTTCTTTCCAGACATCCAATTTATAGCTGTTAAGCTCGGCCACATTTACCTCGGAATACCCATCTGATCGGGCGTCCCAATAGTTTTCTACTTTTTCAAGAATATTTTCCATATTAATCCTTTTCCTCCTAAATAAATTCCAAATTGATATCCTCATCAATATTATTCTTGTTTTAGTTGCACAAATAAAAAAGCCATGCCGAACTAAACCGATCTTCTGATCAGATTAAGTCTTCATGACTTTGTTGTTTACTTTTATTCTTTTTTTTCATTTTCTCATAATGAATTGTTAATGTCAAGTCCCATCGATCGACTGATGAACAATCTATTTATACTTAATAACTATTAAGAGATACTATTTTTTATGGGAAAAATTACGATCTCAAAAAATAACTAAAAAAAACCATGAAAATTAATCACAATTAACCTTCATGGTTTTTCCTATTGATTTTCAATCAATAAATTTGTTATCCTCTTCGTTTTTAGATCCAACCGAGATAAATTATACTCTAAATCCTCTCAAGTTGTCAATTCTATTTTTTCAATATCTCAATCAACTGATCAATCGTACTTTGCAAATTAATTCCGGTTAAAAAAGCCCGGCCGTTAATCACCGGAATGTCAATCTCACCTTCCAGTTGGCAGGTACAGACAATCGCATCTGGATGTAATTCTTGATATTTTTTAAATGCATCAACCGCTTTGGCTTGAACTGTTCGACACTCAATACCATTTTCCTGAGCAATCTGTTCAATCTTTTTGGCAACCACTGTTGATGTTGCCAGGGCTGTTCCACACGCAACTAAAACAAGTTTCATTTTTACTTCTCTCTTTCAATTTTAGAATTTATCCCTGGATGATTTTTCTAAATTGTCCTATATTTTCTTTCATATCCCCCTTAAATAGACAGGAACCCGAGACAATGACATTTGCCCCGGCGTCCACCACTTCTTTTAAGGTTTTAAAACTGATTCCTCCGTCAACCTGAAGATCAATGTCCCTCTTACCAATCATCTCACGACAGGCTTTGATTTTTTCGGTACTGGCGGGAATATAACTTTGTCCGCCAAAACCCGGATAGACACACATAATCAGCACCATGCTGATTTGATCCAGATACGGTTCAATCACACTTACTTCCGTATCGGGAGACACCACCAGTCCCGGCTTAACACCCTTCTTGACAATCGCATCAAGACAAGCCTGAATCCCACCTTCTGATTCGACATGAACCGTAATAATATCAGCTCCGGCATCGGCAAATTGATCAATATATTTAAGCGGTTCGGTGATCATCAAATGGACATCAAATGGAATCGATACCGTCTTTCTGATCTGAGCCACCTGGTCTGGCCCCATGGTAATGTTCGGGACAAAGTGACCGTCCATAATATCCACATGAAGGTAATCGGCGCCACTTTTCTCAACTTCTTTAAGATCCCGTTCCAGATTGGCAAAATCTGCACTGAGCATCGATGGTGCTATTTTAATATTCATTCATTTTCTCTTTCTTTATCGGGTTGTTTTTCTTTATAAATCATTGCATTCGCAATTCATTCTTATAAAAATGTTTTAATTAAATCGTAGATATCCCGAGGTTCTTTGGCATCTCTTATTTTTTTTAGCATTTTTTCATTTTGAATAATGGTAATAATCGTTTGAAGAATCCGTAATTGTTTTTCGGGATTACTGATTGCCAATAAAAAAACAATCTGAACCGGAATACTTTCTTTCGGATTTCCCATGCCTGCAAAAACAATGGTATTTTTAAGTGTCACGATTGAAATGCTTTCTTTTAACACATATTTCGCCTCGGTATGTGGCAGTGCCACGCCGATTTTCGTTGGCAAGCCAGTTGGGAAGATCCGTTCCCTTTCGATTGCGGCATCAATAAATTCTTCTGTTATAAATCCCTTTTCCAGCAGTGGTTTTGCTGCTAAAGCAATGGCATCGAATTGATCTTTGACTATGCAATTGACTTGAATGCGATCGATATGTATTAATGAGTCCATTATTCTTTTTCAACGAGCACGGCTTTTTTTTTGATAAATAAAATGGTCTTCACCGTCGTTATCTCCTTTTTTTGCTCTATTTTATCATGCCATCCCAGTTTTGTCACTTTTTTAGCGCCATTAACAACGGACATCGTTTACAGAATTTTTAACTTGAAGAATTTTTTAAAAATTATAAAATTACACCCTGTTTACTCAAAAAAATGGAAAACAGGGTGTTGTTTAGCTTATTCTTTTTCAGCGGTATCCACCAGGGTTACCTGGTTTTCACCATCTTCTTCAAGATCATCGACGGTATCTTCTTTATATACTTTAGAAATCGTCGCGATGGATTCCTCTGGTTTTAATTTCATCAGTCGCACACCCTGAGTGTTACGGCCGACAGCTGTTATATCATTACCTTCCAGTTTGATCACAACGCCCTGATTATTGATCATCATGATTTCGCCATCCCGGCTGATCACGCAGAAGCCCACCAGCTGACCGGTTTTCTTGGTAACCTTATAGGTTTGAACGCCCTTGCCGCCTCGTTTTTGGGGACGATATAAATCCGATGCGCTAAGTTTGCCATAGCCATTTTCACTGACACACAGAACAAAGAGATCTTCTTTGACAATATCCATCCCCACAACCACGTCATCTTCGCGCAGATCAATCCCCCGGACGCCGATGGATGTTCGGCTGATCGGTCGCACTTCTTCAGAATCAAAGCGGATTGCATAACCACTCTGGGTTCCCATGACGATTTCTTCATCCTGTTCAACCAATCGGACATTGATCAGCTCATCGCCTTCTCTTAAGTTGATGGCGATGATGCCGTTTTTACGGGAGGTATCATATTCAGTTAAATCGGTTTTCTTGATGATCCCCTGTTTAGTCGCCATAATCAGATATTTATCGGCAGTAAATTCTTTGACCGGAATCATCGTAGCGATTTGTTCGCCGGCTTCCAGTGGTAACAAATTAACAATCGCTGTCCCTCTGGCCGTTCGTCCACCCTCTGGTATTTCAAAGGCTTTCAGACGATAGACCTTACCAAGGTTGGTAAAGAACATCAGATAGTGATGGGTGGTGGTGGTAAAGAGGTGTTCGACAAAATCATTCTCCCGGGTGCTCAGAGCGGTGATACCTTTACCGCCCCGTTTTTGCGAGCGATAATTGTCAGCGGTAATGCGTTTGACATAACCGATATGAGTCATCGTGATAACCACTTCTTCTTCTTCAATAAGGTCTTCGATTTCAAAGTCTTCCACATCAATATCAAAGTTAGTCCGACGTTTATCGCCATACTTTTCTTTAATCTCGATCAATTCTTCTTTGATAATATTCAGTACCAGTTGCGGATCCGCTAAGATTGCTTTTAAGTTGCCGATGGTCAGCATCAGTTCTCGATATTCTTCTTCAATTTTTTCCCGTTCCAGACC
Organism: uncultured Acetobacterium sp.; assembly: GCF_963664135.1. Taxonomy (NCBI): domain Bacteria; kingdom Bacillati; phylum Bacillota; class Clostridia; order Eubacteriales; family Eubacteriaceae; genus Acetobacterium; species uncultured Acetobacterium sp. The sequence goes on from NZ_OY760905.1 coordinate 2,360,928, forward strand.
AGTTAAACGCTGGAGACGCATATCCAGAATTGCCTGAGCCTGAATATCAGAAAGACTAAATCGTTCAATTAATTGTTCTTTCGCTACTTTGCCATCAGCGGCTGCCCGGATTAATTTAATTACCTCATCAATATTATCTAGGGCAATTTTCAAGCCTTCTAAAATATGGGCTCTGGCTTCAGCTTTTTTTAGTTCAAAAATCGTCCGTCTGGTGATTATTTCTTTTTGATGTTCAATATAGTGAAAGAGAATCTCTTTTAAATTAAGAACTTTGGGTTCATTGTTGACCAGCGCCAGCATGATGACCCCAAAGGTTTCCTGGAGTTGGGTGTGTTTATATAATTGATTTAAAATAATCGTTTCATTGGCATCCCGTTTTAAATCGATGATGATGGACATGCCCTTTTTAAGATCGGATTCATCTCTTAAATCGGAGATTCCTTCGATTTTTTTCTCTTTAACCAGTTCGGCAATTTTTTCAACCAGCTTGGATTTGTTAACCATGTAAGGGATTTCGGTGATGACAATCTGTTTTTTTCCTTTTTTGGTGGTTACTACATCAACCTTCCCGCGAACCTTAATCCGGCCCCGGCCGGTGCGATAAGCACTTTTAATGCCGGATTTTCCTAAGACGATTCCAGCGGTGGGGAAATCCGGCCCCTTGACATGTTTCATCAACTCGTCAATGGTAATCTCCGGATCATCAATAAAGGCTACGGTACCATCAATGATTTCGCCGAGATTATGCGGTGGAATATTGGTGGCCATCCCAACAGCAATCCCGGAGGATCCGTTTACCAGCAGATTGGGATACTTCGAAGGCAGTACCGATGGTTCGGTTTCTGACTCATCAAAGTTGGGGACAAAATCGACGGTTTCTTTATTAATATCCCGTAGCAGTTCAGCGGCTATTTTGCCCATTTTTGCTTCGGTATAACGCATCGCCGCAGCGCTATCACCATCCACCGAACCAAAATTACCCTGACCATTAACAATCAGATAACGAATCGACCATTCCTGGGCCATTCGCACCATCGCGTCATATACGGATGAATCACCATGCGGGTGATACTTACCTAAAACATCCCCGACAATACGGGCTGACTTACGAAAGGTTTTTTCTGGGGTTAATCCCAGTTGGCTCATGGCATAAATGATTCGGCGATGAACCGGTTTTAAGCCATCCCGGACATCCGGTAAGGCTCGACCTATAATAACACTCATGGCGTAGTCAATATAGGAAGTTTTCATTTCTTCTTCAATATTAATCGATTTTATTCGATCAAATTCAATTATTTCTTGCATTTAACGTTACTCCTTCTTGACTAGATGTCCAAATTCTTAACTTTTTTAGCATTCCGTTCGATGAACTCTTTACGTGGCTGAACCTTATCGCCCATCAAAATGGTGAAGATTTCATCTGCGTAGGAGGCTTCCTCAATATTAACCTGAAGCAAGGTTCGCACGCTGGGATCCATGGTGGTTTCCCAGAGCTGATGGGCATCCATTTCCCCAAGACCTTTGTACCGTTGCAGACTGATGCGGGAACGATCTTCCACGCCTTCCAGCTTTTTCTCCAGATCCCGGTCAGTGTAAGCATAATCAACCTGTTTTCCCCGGGTAATTTTGTAAAGTGGGGGCTGGGCGATATAAACATAGCCGGCTTCAATCAGGCCTGGCATATAACGATAAAAGAAGGTTAATAACAGGGTTCGAATGTGGGCCCCATCGACATCGGCATCGGTCATGATGATGATTTTATGATAACGGGCTTTTTCAACATTAAATTCGTCACCAACACCGGTTCCGAAGGCAATAATCATCGATTTTAAAGAATCGGTCGTGAGAATTCGATCCAGACGGGCTTTTTCAACATTTAGAATTTTACCACGCAGTGGTAAAATCGCCTGGGTTTTCGAGTCTCGTCCGGATTTGGCCGAGCCACCCGCCGAGTCCCCTTCCACGATATAAATCTCAGAAAGAGCCGGATCTTTTTCCCGGCAATCCGCCAATTTCCCTGGTAGGGCAGTAGAATCTAAAGCACTTTTACGTCGCGTAAACTCCCTTGCTTTTTTAGCGGCTTCACGAGCTCTGGCGGCCGATAGGGTTTTTTCAATAATATTTTTAGCAATGCTGGGATTTTCTTCCATCAATGCTGAAAGTTGATCGCCGACAATGGTTTCAACAATTCCCTTAACTTCGGTGTTTCCCAGTTTTGATTTGGTTTGACCTTCAAACTGCGGATCCAAAAGCTTGATGCTGACAATGGCAGTTAAACCTTCCCGGGCATCTTCGCCGGTCAGGTTTTTATCATTGCCCTTTAAAAAGCCATTTTTCCGGGCATAGGTATTAACGGTTCGGGTCAGGGCACTCTTAAAGCCATTGAGATGGGTGCCCCCTTCCGGGGTGTTGATGTTATTGGCATAGGAAAAAATATTTTCCGAATAGCCGGTGGTATATTGAAAGGCGATTTCTAACGCATAATCGTCCTGTTCTTTTTCGAAATAGGTAATCTTATCATAAAGTGGATCTTTATTACGATTCATGTATTCCACATAGGAATAAATCCCGCCGGTATAATAATAGGTTTCTTTCCGTTTAGGTGATTCTTTTTCATTCGTTAGATTAATCGAAACGCCTTTATTCAAGAACGCTAATTCTCTTAATCGATGTTCTAAGATATCAAAGTCATAGACGGTTTCGTCAAAAATATCTTTGTCGGGCTTAAAATAAACGGTGGTTCCAGTGCGGTTGGTGGTTCCGGTGACGGTCAGATCACTGGTTGGTTTTCCCTTTTCATAGGTCTGAAAGAAAATCTGGCCTTTTTGTTTGACTTCAATGGTCAATTTTTCAGATAAGGCATTAACAACGGATACCCCAACCCCATGCAGACCACCGGATACCTTATATCCGCCGCCGCCGAATTTACCGCCGGCATGAAGAACGGTTAAAGCCAACTCTACCCCAGTTTTTCCCTGGGAGTGGTTCATTCCGGTGGGAATCCCCCGGCCATCATCGACAACGGTAATCGAATCGTCCTGGTGGATGGTAACACTGATATTTTTGCAATAGCCGGCCAGGGCTTCATCAATACTATTATCCACCACTTCATAAACTAAATGGTGTAAGCCCCGGGACCCGGTGCTGCCGATGTACATTCCCGGTCTTTTTTGAACAGCCTCTAATCCTTCGAGGACCTGTATCTGATCAGCTGTATAATTATCTGATTTGTTTTCTGGCATGTTTTCCTCCTGATTTTCATGGTTTATTAATTATTATTGATTACCTGGGCCTTACCCTGAACAATCTCAATGCTGTTTTTTACAATACACTGATCATTTAAAATATCTTCGGTGCAGGTAATAAAGGCCTGGGTTTTATTTAAAAGCGAGAGAATGCTGTTTCGTCGATGTTCATCCAATTCTGAAAAGATATCATCCAAAAGAACCACCGGGTACTCCCCGGTATTGTCATAATATATCTCTATTTGGGATAATTTCAGGGAAATGGCGGCTGAACGCTGTTGACCCTGAGATCCATAGCGCCTGGCATCTTTGCCGTTAATTTGAATGAGCATGTCGTCCACGTGGGGTCCATAAATGGTGGAACCCCGTGAAATTTCTTCTTCTCGACTGGATTCTAAACGTTTTTTAAAGATCTTTTTAAGTTCTGATAATTCTTCCATTGAATCGATAATATTATTCAGATAGGATAGTGAAAGAGTTTCTTTTCCAAGACTGAGTATTTTATGCAGATTATTTGCTTCCCGATTGAGCCGATGCAGATAACGAATCCGATGATTCATTAACCGAACCCCTGTTTGAACCAGCTGTTCATCCCAAACGTCCAGGGTTGTAATTAAACTGGGCTGATAATGAATATTTTTTAATAGGGAATTGCGCTGGTTTAATATTTTTTCATAATCTCTTAAAATATAGTGATACTCCGGTCGGAAGCCGGATATTTCCTGATTGAGAAACCGCCGTCTTTTATCCGGCCCTTCTTTGACTATTTTTAAATCATCCGGTTCAAAGAGGATGGTATTAAAAATCCCATTGATCTTATCTCTTTTTTTCACTTTACCGTCCAGTAAAAACTGTCGTTTCCCCTGAAGGTTTTTGGCAGAGAGGGTGTGTTTAACCCCTTCACTGACAACCCGAGCATTGATAAAAAAATCATCATGATCCCATTGGGCAAGTTCTGCCACATTTGAAGCACGATGACTGTAACCTCGAGATAAAAAAAACATAGCTTCAATAAGATTTGTTTTTCCCTGGGCATTTTCGCCCACGATAATATTGATTCCTTTTTGAGGCGTGATCAATTCATTTTCATAATTGCGATAATGAATCAGTTTTAATTCTTCGATAAACATGGTTTTTCGATCCCTTTTACTTGCAGGGTATCATAATCTTCGATTTCCACAAGATCACCATCTCTTATTTTTTTATTTCTTTGGGTACACAACTCCCCATTGACACGAACTAATCCGTCCAAAATCATAAATTTCACATCACTGCCATTACCGACAATTCCGGCGTACTTAATGAGCTGATCAATTTTTATGAACTCTGTGTTAATTTCAATTATTTGCATATTTTTCCCCGCACATTGTATTTTTGACAAAAATGAAAGAGCATCACACGAATCCCCTTTATTTATGCCAAAATTGATTAAATTTTTATATGTTTATCTTCTAACCTAACTATTATAACATAAAAATAAAAAATAGTCTAAAATTTCAACGAATCATTTACATAATTCTGATCTTTTAAACTACTTTTAATTCTATTTGAAAATCACTATTTTAAATTAAATAGCTAATTTTCTTCAGCAATCCGAACTGGTAGGATCAAATAGATAAAATTATCGCCTTCGATCGGAAGTAAGACCCCTGGTCCAACCGAGGTGGTCATATCGATCATCAATTCATCCCCTTCAATGACCCGCAATGCCTCAATCAAGAATTTTGAATTAAAGGCTATTTTTAAAGATTCCCCACTATTCTCAATCGGAATAATTTCAAAAACATCACCAATTTCCGCATTGGAAGTTAAAATCAGCTGATCCTGATTAAAATCCATTTTGATTAAATTATTTTTACCTTCTCTGGCCAACAGCGCCGCCCGTTCACTGCTTTCTAAAAGCAGACGTCGGTTGATTTTTACCTGAGTCGCTTTCTCCACTGGGATGATCTGCTTATAATTAATAAAATCACCTTCTAATAGACGGGAAGTAAACTGAGTATTATCCATTTCAAAAAAGATTTGATTTTTAGAAAACTTAACTACGACTTCGCCATTATAGCTGGATAATACCTTATTGATCTCTGATAAGGATTTAGAAGGGATGATGACACTGAGATCTTCTGTTACCGGGTTTTTAATTTTCCCCGATCTAAGGGCCAGCCGATAACCATCAAGAGCAATCAAATTGATGTTATCTTCCTGAATTTCGATCTTTACCCCAGTCAAAACCGGAATATTTTCGTTAGTGGCTACTGAAAATAAGGTTCCCTTAATCAATTCCTTCAAAACACTGGCATCAATGGAAAAAATATGATCGTCAATAACTTCCGGAAAATCCGGAAATTCTTCAGCTGATAAACCTTTTAAGGTAAAATTGGATAACAGACACTCGATTTTAATTTGATGATTTTCATCACTTTCAAAAAAAACATCTGAACCTGACATTTTACGAATCAACTCACCAATAATGTAAGATCCTAAAACGATCTCTCCGCCACTTTCAACTTCAGCCGGAATGGTGACTTCAACCCCAATTTCCAGATCAGTGCTTCTTAATAATAATTTATTATCAGTAGCGCTAAAAAGAATACCTTCTAAAATAGTCATGGTTGTTTTTGATGAAACAGCTTTTTGAGCCGTAGAGAGTGCAGCCATTAAACTTTCTTTTGAACAATTGAATTTCATAAATAATAGCTCCTTTTTAAAATTTGGAAAGCCCTTTTATATATAAATATATAGATTAAAATAATAGTAATAGTAGTAGGGGGTGTGGATAATGTTAATAACCCTTCGAACGCGTTGATAGAACAAAAAAACCGCAAAAACCGAAGGGGATAAATTGTGGATAACTCGTTCATAGCTCCGGCAGAGATTGTGCGTTGTTAATTACCGTTAATTTCCCGCTCAATTCTGAGAATCAGATTTTTAAAATCAGTATTGGTTTCCATTTCTTCAGCTATTTTCTGGCAGGCATGAATAACAGTTGAATGATCGCGGCCACCAAATTCTTCGCCGATTCGTGGCAAGGATAAATCGGTTATTTCTCGGGTAATAAACATGGCTACCTGACGGGGAAGAGAAATGGATCGCGTTCGTTTCTTTGAATTCATGTCTTCAACAGTAATATTAAAGTATTTAGCGGTGACTTCCTTAATATACTCAGCGGTGATGACAATATCTTCTTTTTTTCTAAAAATATCTTTGAGAGCATTTTTGGCCGATTCGATATTGATCGGTACCTTATGTAATTTTGAGTAAGCAAAGACAGTGGTCAATGCACCTTCAAGTTCCCGAATATTGGAATGGATGCTGTCAGCAATAAAGCTTAATACTTCGTTGGGTATCTCATCACTGAAGGATTCGGCTTTTTTTCGGATAATGGCGATCCGGGTTTCGAAGTTTGGCGCATAAATATCAGTGATCAGGCCACTTTCAAACCGGGAGCGGAGCCGCTCTTCAAGGGTTGGTATTTCTTTCGGGGGGCGGTCACTACTGATGACGATCTGTTTATTTTCCTGATGCAAGGTATTGAAGGTATGGAAAAATTCTTCCTGGGTTCCTTCTTTTTTGGCCAAAAACTGGATATCATCAATTAAAAGAATGTCAGCACTGCGATATTTATTTCGAAAAGAGATATTTGTTTTATTTTGAATCGCATCGATAAAGTCATTGGTAAATTTTTCACAGGAGACATAAACGACCTTTTTATGCGGAGCATAAGATAAAATGTAGTGTCCGATCGCCTGCATCAGGTGCGTTTTTCCCAAACCAACGCCGCCATAAATAAAGAGCGGATTGTAACGCTCCGACGGTGCTTCGGAAACAGCAACGCAGGCAGCATGGGCAAAACGGTTATTTTCACCAATAACAAAACTGTCAAAGGTATATTTGGGATTCATGGAGTTGTGCTGATAGTTTGATATTTTTTCTTCGACATTAGTAATAGAAATATGAGGCGATTCATCGTCTGGAGCGATCATGGCGTCTTTTTCTTTTAAAACGATTTTAACTTGGCCGGTTTTTCCGGTAACCTCGGCTAAAGCATTCGTTATTAAAGGAATATGCCGACTTTCTAAAATTCCTTTTTCGAATTCATTTTCTGATAAAAAATAATAGGTGTTGTTAACGTAGTTTATGGGTTTTATTTTTAAAAACCAGGTGTTAAAACTGGTTGGACTAATATCCGGTTTGATAATTTCAAGTGCGGCATCCCATATTTTTTTAAAGGAAGTGTCCATTAAATGAACCTCCAATTTCTAATAAATTTAAGCAGTGGTGTTGTGGATAAAGTTTTAACTTATGCACAGAGAATCTATTTTAATGTGAATAGCCAAATAAATCAAGCAAAATCTAAGAAACATTGTTGATAACTTAAAAAAGTTTTACCCACAAAAAAAGATGAAAATATACGGAAAGTTGAAAAATATCGACAAGTTATCCCCATTTAATCCACAGAACTCCGAAATTTGTGGATTAAATGGACAAATTTCAAGAACTTATCCACATTTTCGTTGATAATGCTAGTATAGCAAATTGTGAGGTGGCATTCAATAAAATAAAAATAAACATAAAGATTGCGAAACTTCGCCATATTTGATAATATGACTTGACATAAAATAAGCGAGATTATATAATTCTAGGGTAAAAGTCTTATTAGCTTATAAACAAATGAATATAAAGTATTAGTCAGGGGGTGTCGAAGTGAAAAGAACTTATCAACCAAAAGTTAGACAACGTAAAAAAGAACATGGTTTCAGAAAAAGAATGTCTGCAAAAAGCGGTCGACTTATTTTGAAGAAAAGAAGACAAAAAGGAAGAGAAAAATTATCAGCATAATCCTTTGTAGACCGTTTTTCAAAAAGCGGTCTTTTGTTTAATAAAAATTAAGGAGAATTCCTTTGATGAAGATAAAGTCCCTATGCAAGGAAAATGATTTTAAACGTGTTTTTAAAGTTGGGGATGTGTTTGGAAACAAGGTATTTGTTATCTATTATATAAAGAACGAAAACAATACAAATCGTTTGGGGATAATTGTAAGCAAAAAAGTTTCTAAAAAAGCTGTGATTAGAAATAAGGTAAAAAGACGAATTAAAGAGGCATATCGTCTTAATGAAGATTCTTTTTCAAAGGGTTATGATATTATTCTAATTGCTAAGGAATCCATTAAAGAAGTGCCGTATAGTAGTTTGGAAAAATCGTTAAAACATTTGTTTTATAAGAAGAATCTCATGAGGCCATAAGATGTTAAAAAAATTCCTAATTTTGATTGTTAGAGGATATCAGAAATTCATTTCACCTCTTTTAGGAAATAATTGTCGTTTCAGTCCCACCTGTTCACAGTATTTTATTATGGCCGTCGATAAATACGGTGTAGTAAAGGGAAGTTATTTGGGTGGAAAGCGCATTCTTAGATGCCATCCTTTTAATCCCGGGGGATATGATCCCCTTCCTTAAATTAATTTAGATTAATTTTAAGGAGAAAAACTTTAAGGAGTTAATGAATGGATTTTTTATACCAGTTCTTTGGTTGGATGCTTTTCCATATTTATAACATCGTTGGAAATTATGGATTAGCCATCATCGTGTTTACGATATTAGTGAAGGTTTTATTACTACCGCTTAATATCAAACAAACCAGGTCCATGAAGGATATGCAACGCCTTCAGCCGGAATTACAAAAGTTAAATAAAAAGTATAAAAATAACAAAGAAAAATTGAATGAAGAAACTTTAAAGCTCTACAAAACCTTTAAAGTTAATCCGGCTGGCGGTTGCTTGCCAATATTATTGCAATTTCCAATATTAATTGGTTTATACCAAACCTTGTTACATCCGGAACAATGGGTGTTTGTCAATGGCACGATTACCAATATTGATATGTCTTTTTTATGGCTACACGATAACCTGTCGTTTTTGTGGGTCAATGGATCGTATAGTTTAAGTACTCCAGATCCACTCTATATATTGCCGATTTTAGCGGCATTATTTACCTTTATCACTCAAAAATTTACGATGGCTTCGGCCCCAACGACCAATCCGGATGATCCCAATGCTAAAACTCAAAAAATTATGCTCTATGTCATGCCGCTGATGATTGGCTATATTTCGATCTCGATGCCGGCAGGGGTTGCACTTTATTGGGTCGTTCAAAATGTCTTTACATTTGTCCAGCAATTTATTATGATGCGTATGCCAGAGCCAGATTATTCAGTTGAAGAAGCAGAGCGTCGGGTTCGTGAAGCCGAAGAAGAACGAAAAGCTGAATTAGCGGCAAAACGGGCGGCAACAAATCCCAATGCCCAAAATGCCAATAAAAAAGATAAAACGGATGAGCCTAAAAAACCGTTGACGCGACCAGCTTCAAATAAAAAAATACACAGCTCTAAATCCTATCAGCCACCGGCTGAACAACGAAAAAAACCATCAGTTGAAATTCCCGAGCGCGATGAAGCTCAGGAAGAAGCCTATCAAAAAGCCAAGGAACGTTATGATAACAAGTAAAAATGATGACTGAAAGCTAAGGAGAGGGAAAATGAATAAGACAGTAACGGGTACTGGTAAAACCGTAGAAGATGCTATTAACCATGGTTTGCAACAGCTTGGCGTGACCAAAGATCAAGTTGAAACAAATGTATTGCAAGTACCAGACAGTGGTTTAATGAAGATTTTTGGAAAAAAAGAGGCAATTGTTGAGGTGTCACTCATTAATAATCCTGAACAACGGGCCCTTGATTTTTTAAATGATGTGCTTAATGCCATGAAAATCAGCTGTAAAATTCAAACCCGTCTTGAAGACAAAGTATTATTCATTGATTTGGAAGGTAAGGATATGGGTGTCCTGATTGGACGTCGTGGTCAAACCTTGGATTCTCTTCAGTATTTAGTAAGTTTAGTTATCAACCGACAGCACGAAGAATACGTTCGGGTCATTCTGGATACCGAAAATTACCGGGCGAAACGCGAAAAGACCTTAGAAGATCTGGGTGAGAAAATGGCTAATAAAGCGGTTTACTATCAAAAGAAAATGCTGCTTGAACCGATGAATCCCTCAGAACGACGTGTCATTCATGCCAAGCTTCAAAATCACGAGAAGGTCTTTACCTTTAGTGAAGGTGAAGAACCCTATCGTCGGGTGGTTATCCAACTAAAAGATAAAAATTAAATAGTTTAGGGGCGCTTTACATTTTAGCTTTAAAGTTAGACTGTAAAGCGTCTTTTTTTATGGGAACCCTTGTCAGATAAAGGGTTTTATTATATTATTAGAGATTAGGAAAAGATTATTGAGTCAGGAGAAAAAAGTGGAAGTCTTATTACAAAACGAGGATACCATTGCAGCGGTAGCCACCGGTATGGGTGGGGCTGGGATTGGTATCATCCGAATCAGTGGCGATCAGGCCGTGGAATTAGGGAATAATCTTTTTGTTAATCCCAAGGGAAAGACACTAAAAACAGCAAAAAGTCATGAATTAATTTATGGAAAAATAATCGACACAGAGACGCATAAAGATATCGATGAGGTGCTAATTTCAAAAATGAAAGCGCCGCACTCCTATACCGCCGAAGATGTCGTTGAAATTAATTGTCATGGCGGCATTGTACCGATGCGTAAAATATTGAAATTGGTGATTCAAGCTGGTGCTCGTTTGGCTGAACCCGGTGAATTTACCAAACGGGCCTTTTTGAACGGCCGGATGGATCTGACCCAGGCGGAAGCCGTCATTGATATCATCAATGCCAAGACTGAAAAGAGCCTGGAATACTCAGTGGCTCAACTGGAAGGACGTTTATCTCAAAAATTGGAAGAGTTAGATGGAACCCTCATTGAGATCTTATCGCATATGGAAGTCAATATTGATTATCCCGAATATGATATTGAAGAAATATCTTATCATTTTGTTAATACCCAGATTCTGAGTTTACTAAAAAAGATTAACGAAATACTGGCCGTGGCAGAAACTGGAAAGATTTACCGGGAAGGTATTACAACGGCCATTCTCGGTGAACCGAATGTTGGCAAATCATCCTTATTGAATACCTTGTTAATGGAAGATAAAGCGATTGTTACCGATATTCCCGGAACGACCCGGGATACCATTGAAGAATATATTAACATCGAGGGGATTCCCTTTAAAATAATTGATACTGCCGGAATTAGAGAAACAGAAAATTTGGTTGAAAAAATTGGCGTGGAAAAATCCAAAGCATTGTTAAACCAAACGAATCTGGTTATCTTCATGCGGGATATTTCCAAAGCGTTGTCCGAGGGGGAAAAAGAGCTCATTGAGCTGCTGAAAAACCGGCGCACCATTTATATTGCCAATAAAACCGATGCTGTTTCAGAGCGAGAGCTTGAGATACCGACCCCATGGATTCCCATGTCCCTGTTAGAAGATGAAGGCATTGAACTACTTAAACAAAAAATGCTGCAAATGGTCTTTGAAGGAACGGTTAATCAGGATGCCGATTATCTGATTACCAATACCCGGCATATTTCATTATTGGAAACGACCAAAACCAGTTTAGAAAATGCTATTAAAACCATGGACAGCCAAATGCCCATTGAATTAGTCAGCATTGATGTCATGGAAGCCCTTGAAGCGCTCCGGGGAATCACCGGTAAGGCCGTTGGCATGGATATCATTGATCAGATTTTTAAAAATTTCTGTATTGGAAAGTAGAGGAGAGAGAATGACATACTCAGGAGGAGACTACGACATTATTGTCATCGGCGCCGGTCATGCTGGATCGGAGGCGGCGCTGGCCAGCGCCCGGATTGGATTAAAAACGCTGTTGTTAACCATCAATCTGGATTCAGTAGCGATGATGCCCTGTAATCCATCGATCGGCGGCACCGGAAAGGGACACCTCGTCCGAGAAATAGATGCCCTTGGTGGTGAAATGGGAAAAAATATTGATGCCACCATGATTCAGTGCAAAATGTTAAATACCGCAAAAGGCCCGGCGGTTCATTCATTACGGGCGCAGGCGGATAAAAAAGCCTATCAATTTCGAATGAAAGAAGTTATTGAGAACCAGGTTAACCTGCTTTTAAAACAACAGGAAGCCACCGAGATTATTGTTGAAAATGGCAAAATCACCGGCGTCGTTGTTAACACTGGAGCATTATATACCTGTAAAGCGGCGATCATCTGCAGCGGCACCTATTTAAAAGGACGGATTATTATTGGCGATGTTCAATATGATGGTGGACCAAACGGCTTATTTCCGGCCATGTATTTATCCGATAGTCTGGAAAAAAACGGTATTGAACTGCAGCGCTTTAAAACCGGAACCCCAGCCCGGGTGGATGCGAAAACCCTGGACTATACTAAGATGATTATTCAGGAGGGGGATGAGCATATTGTGCCATTTTCCTTTGAAACGGATCAGATTGACATTGACCAGGTACCCTGTTATCTGACTTATACGAATGTGGAGACGCATAACATCATCAATGCTAACATTGAGCGGTCACCCTTATATACTGGCGAAGTGGTGGGAATCGGGCCACGATATTGTCCATCCATTGAAACGAAGGTCATGCGTTTTCATGATAAAGAGCGCCATCAGATTTTTATGGAGCCGGAAGGTTTGAATACCAATGAGATCTATGTTCAGGGGATGTCATCCTGTCTGCCGGAAGATGTTCAGATCGCTTTGTATCGAACGGTCCCGGGTATGGAGAAGGTTGAATTTATGCGTTCGGCCTATGCCATCGAGTATGACTGCATTCATCCGACCCGCTTAAAGGCGTCATTGGAATCCAAGGCAGTCCAGGGGTTGTTTTTTGCTGGTCAAATCAATGGCACCTCCGGTTATGAAGAAGCTGGAGCTCAGGGGTTGATCGCCGGCATTAATGCATCACTCTATTTACGGGGTGAACAACCAGTAATTATTGATCGCTCAGAAGGATACATTGGCGTGCTGATTGATGACATCATTACCAAAGGGATTGATGAACCGTATCGGATGATGACTTCCCGGGCAGAATACCGATTGTTGTTGCGACAGGATAATGCCGATCTTCGTTTGACGGAGATTGGTCATCGGGTTGGGCTCATCAGTGAGGAACGCTTTCAGAAGTTCTTAGATAAAAAGGAACAGATCAAACAGGAAATTGAACGATTAAACCATGTCACCGTTAAACCGATCAAAGAGAATAATGAAATTTTAAAATCATTTGGCAGTTCAGAGATTCAGCATGGCTTATCGATTGGTGAATTGATCAGACGGCCGGAAGTAAAATACTTACAAACCGATGTCTTTGATCCGGAGCGGCCACAACTCCACTGGAGTGTGGTGGAACAGGTGGAAGTACAGATAAAATATGAGGGTTATATCAAAAAACAATTGCAGCAAGTCGAACAGTTTAAAAAGCTGGAACATAAACTAATTCCTCAGGGAATTAATTATCCCGAAATTGGCGGATTACGAATTGAAGCAGCGGAAAAGCTGCAAGAAATAAAACCACTTTCGATTGGACAGGCATCACGAATATCCGGGGTTTCACCAGCAGATATTTCGGTTTTGTTAATTGCCCTGGAACAACGCCGGAGAAGTTCAGTAAAGGATGTAACCACAAATGAATAATCGCATAGAAAAATTAATCGCTTTAGGTAATGAAGCAGATATCGAGATCAATAACAAGCAGGCAGAAAAACTGATTGACTATATGGATCGCCTGCTAGAAAAAAACAAACACATCAACCTGACCCGGATAACCGATGAAGATGAGTTTATCAAACTCCATCTTCTGGATTCCCTGACATTACTAAAATTAATCAGAAATCCCAAAGCTAGGATCCTTGATGTGGGAACCGGTGGCGGTTTCCCAGGAATTCCCCTAGCAATACTTTTGCCGGATGCCCAGATTACTTTAATGGACTCCACTAAGAAAAAACTAAGTGTCGTTCAGGCGATCGCCCAGGAATTGGGAATTGATAATGTCAGCATCCTCCATGGCAGAGCAGAAGAACTCGGCCAAGACCTCAAGTATCGCGAAAGATATGAACTGGTCACCTCTCGGGCAGTGGCAAACCTGACGCTGCTTTCAGAATATTGTTTACCGCTTATTAAAGTGGGCGGACAGTTTTTATCGATGAAAGGTCGGGATTATCAGGAAGAACTGGAAGCAGCCAGAAAACCAATTGCTGTTTTAGGTGGGAAAATAGTTGATATTGAAAAAGGTTTGTTACTGCAAAGTGATTATGTTCATGTTATAATAAATGTGGAAAAAACAAAATCGACACCAAACCAATTTCCAAGAATTAACGGGAAGATAAAAAAAGAAGCATTTCCGTTATAATTTCGCAAACAACAAGAAGAAATAAAGGCTTATATGATACGATTTGATCTGATTTTCAAGAGATGTTTCACGTGAAACATCTCTATGAAAATTGATTATGCAAAAACGTGATGAGTGAAAATGTTTCACGTGAAACATGAGGAAGTGTCATCAAAAACAAAAATCAGCGGATTAAGACAAAAGATTCTTAATTGGGGATAGATACGTTCATTAATGTGTATGTTGTAAAATTTAAGGAGTGAAAAGATGGCGAAAATCGTGGCAGTATTTAATCAAAAAGGTGGCGTTGGTAAAACGACCACAAATATTAACTTAACCACTGCCCTCAGTTTGGAAGGATACCGAATTCTGGTTATTGACATTGATCCTCAGGGGAATACCAGCAGCGGATTCGGAATTGAAAAGAATAATCTGGAAAAGAGTGTTTATAATGGGATTATCCATGGCGATAATTTAAAAGAAATCATCTTAACCACCGATTATGAAAATCTTAACATTCTTCCGTCCCATCCAGATTTGGCAGGGGCTGAAATTGAATTGACGAATTTATCACAAAGAGAGCTTCGCCTTAAAAACAGTATTGAAGAGGTCAAACAATTCTATGATTATATCTTCATTGATTGTCCACCTTCATTAGGTTTATTAACCATTAATGCACTGGCCATGACAGATACCGTGTTGATACCGATCCAATGCGAGTTTTATGCCTTGGAAGGCGTCAGTCAGCTGATGAATACCATTAGTCTGGTAAAACAGGGTTTAAATCCCAAATTGGAAATCGAAGGTGTGCTGATGACCATGTTTGATAGCCGCACCAATCTATCCAACCAGGTGGTCGATGAAGTGGTTGATTATTTTAAAGACAAGGTCTATGAGACCATGATTCCCAGAAATATCCGTTTGGCTGAGGCTCCCAGCTATGGCCAGACGATTTTTGAATATGCCAGCTCATCAAAAGGATCCAAAGCATATCTCGCCCTTGCAAAAGAGTTTATACAAAGACAGGAGTAATTATGGGAAAAAACACAGGTTTAGGAAAAGGTCTTAGAGCGTTATTTCCCGATGAGGCAATCATCACTTCCAAAGAAGATGAACCGTTAGAAGTTGATGTGGAGAAACTGGTTTTCTACGTCAAAACCAATAATGTTCGACCAAATCCAAAACAACCTCGAAAAACCTTTGATCGTGGAAAGCTTGAAGAGTTGGGCGCATCCATCAAAGAGCATGGCATCGTCCAACCGTTGGTGGTAAAACCAGAAACCAAGGGTTATACCATTATTGCCGGTGAACGGCGCTGGCGGGCGGCCAATATGATCGGGTTAAAAGAAGTGCCGGTAATTGTTAAAGATCTGCCGCCGGAAGAAGTGTTGGAAATTGCGATTATTGAAAATGTCCAGCGTGAGAACCTGAATAGCATTGAAGAAGCAATGGCTTTTGAAGCGTTAATGGAAAACTTTAATCTGACTCAGGGAGAAATCGGTATTCGGATCGGCAAAAGTCGAACTGCGATTGCTAATACCCTAAGACTGCTAAAATTACCGAAAACCATTCAAAATGAATTGGCAGAGGGAAATATCAGCTCCGGTCATGCCAGAGCAATTCTGATTCTTGAAGATCCAGTAAAGATGGAAGCATTTACCAACGAAATTATCGAAAATGGCTTAAGTGTTAGAGATGCGGAAAACCGCATTAAAAAAATGCAAAACGAGGGTTTAGCAAAACCACTTCAGAAGCAAAAGGAAAACAACAATGGTTATATTATCGAAATCCAGGAAGTGCTGGAAAAAAAATATGCCATCAAGGTGAATTTAAGCAGCCGTGGGAAAAAGGGGAAAATCGAGTTTGTTTATTCCTCGCTGGAAGAATTGGATCGTCTTCTGGAACAGTTGGGATATCAGAAAACAAACTAAAACATAAAGAGAAAGAAGATCAAGAGAAATTTGACAATTTAATTATGAAATGGAGAAAATAATGAATCAAATCAAAAGAAAGAGGCGATTGTCGGCCCTGGAGGCAGCAGTATTAGGGAATATTCTCTATATTGTTATTGTTCTGATATACAAAAATGTATTTGATGCGATCAGAACAAGCGATTTCAATTACTTGTTTAATACCATACAGTTCATCACCGTCGGAGCTTTTTGGATAACCTTGTTTGCCATCTGTTTTAAAAGCATTAGTGCAAATGAAAAACCTAAAGCTTTTAAATATATCATATTTAGTCTGATTCCGATTGTGACCTTAACAGTAGCCTTGACACTTGTATCGACTGTGATGCCCGGTCAGGACACAAGTAGTATTTGGAATCAGTTTGCATTTATTGCAGCGCCAACAATTTTTTGGTATTTACCCTTTGGATTAATTTATCAGTTGATTGGCAGTCAGATATCAATTTTTGCGTTCTTCGGAATTGCTTTGATTTTTACCGTCGCATTTCAGGTGATCGGCATTATTGCCGGCCGAATTCTGGGGCGCAAGTATTACGAAGAGACCCGAGCTGAAGATGAACGTGATTTGGAATATGATCGGGAAGTTAAAAAAGAAAAGAAGAAAACCCGTAAAAAACCAAGAATGCCCAAACGCGAAAGCATCGGAATGGAAGGCCTTTCAAATGAACAGATCAATGAAGGCTTCACCCCAATGGAACCGGAAACCATGAACATGACAGAGGTGATTATTGAAGATACCTATGTTGCACCAGAACGCACAAACTACAATAAACAAAGAAGAGGAAAATCAGAAACCGGATTATTTGAAAAAGTAGATGAGAGCACTTTATTTAATTCAGAAAAGGGCAATCAGAACTTTGAAACCGAGATAAAGCCAGCCGCAATGCCGGAAATTAAGACGGATCAAACAGTAGTCAATGAACAGGCAGAAACCATTGACGATTGGCAATTGAGCCATCCGATCGGGGTGGAAGACCTCAGTCGCGGAATGAATAAACATGAAGAGACAGATGATAAATCCTTCCTGATGGAAACCAGTGCCGTGCGAATTATTAAAGAAGAAGATATTGAAGAATATTATAGGAATAAAAAATGAGTTTTTCAGCATTGACATCACTTGATTTTATTTGCATCCTGATTTGCTTGTTTTCAGGAATATTAGGATACAAACGAGGTGCAATAAATACCCTGATTAGTTTCGGGGGATTTATTGCATCTTTTGTAATAGCATGGCTTTTTTCTGCCACTTTGGGGGAGTGGCTCATTAATGCTGGCGTTTTTAATAGTCTTTTTGCGACCATCAATGTCGATGGCATTGCCCAATCGCTGATAGCAGCCGGAACCCAACAAAATGATTTAATAAACTCGGCGTTAGGTGCCGCCATTACCAATGGGGGACAATCAGTATTGGATCAAGGCGTAACTGCCATTGCTGATCTGATTAAGCAAGGCATTGCCCAAAGCATCAGCTTTGGAATCATTGTTATTGGCGTATCGGTGCTTTGCTGGATCCTGCAGATTATTTTTATAGGAATCACAAAACTGCCAGTCATTGGAACCGTTAATCGGCTAACTGGCTTGCTCCTGGGTTTGATTTTGGGAGTGGCTGTGGTTGCGGTAATGCTCT
Source organism: uncultured Acetobacterium sp. (assembly GCF_963664135.1). Classification (NCBI taxonomy): domain Bacteria; kingdom Bacillati; phylum Bacillota; class Clostridia; order Eubacteriales; family Eubacteriaceae; genus Acetobacterium; species uncultured Acetobacterium sp. Next base: position 2,379,056 of record NZ_OY760905.1, read on the forward strand.
GGGTATTTTCAATTATTAATCTTTCTACGGGTGGGGCAGCGAATCTGCCATCATATCAAAATAGCTACCTGATTGAGATTGGAACACCGTATGTGAATAAATATATGGGAATTCAATAGGGAGGCAGAATGGAATATTTAGCGAGTAATTTTCAAAGTTTTTTAGCACAATTTGATTTTAATAATCTGATGCAAAAATGCATTATTTCAGTTTTAATACTGGTAGTCGTTTTTATTAGTTTTAAAATTATCTTTCGCGTGATTGATCGGGTTTTTGATGAAAATCGCGCTAATTTTGAACCAAGGGACGTACGACGCGTCATTACCCTGAACAATGTTACCAAAACAGCAATCAGAGCCGGTATTTGGACAGCCGCAGCCTTGATTATTCTGGGTCAATTTATGGATATTGGGTCGCTTCTAGCAGTAGCAGGGGTGGGGACTTTGGCCATTGGTTTTGGTGCAAAAGGAATTGTTGAAGATGTCATGAGTGGTTTTGTGATTGTTTTTGAAAACCAGTTCAGCGTCGGTGACTACGTAATCATTGATGACGATCATTACGGGATTGTTGAAAATATCGGGATCCGAACCACTAGCGTCCGGGAATTTGATGGAGGTTTATTTATTATTCACAATGGCAAGATCGATCAGCTGGTCAATTATTCAAAAGGGCATATTAAAGCCGTTGTGGACGTAAGTATTGCCTATGAGGAAGACATCAACAAGGTGCTTGACCTGCTGGAAGAAATCTGTGAGGATCTTTATTTAAACCACGAAGACTTATTTAAAATAAGACCCGAGGTTCAGGGGGTGACCCGGCTTGATCCATCGGCGGTGAATATCCGGATTAGCTGTGATGAAGATGCATCGTCAAAATTTACCGCCGAAACGGTATTACGTCAACGAATTAAAGAAGTTTTTCAGGAACAAAAAATTGAAATTCCCTACGCCAAATCAATCGTCTATACGCGTGACCCGGCGATCAATGCGGGAGCGAAAAACGAACCAGAGGTGAAACTTGGAAATTAAAGAATATAATTTAGGTGATCGGGTAGAAATGAAAAAAAAGCATCCCTGTGGCAGTTTTGAGTGGGAAATCATTCGACTGGGTGCCGATATTAAAATAAAATGCTTAGGTTGTGGTCACATTGTCATGCTACAGCGGTCCAAATTCAATAAACAGATAAAGAAAGTATTAATTGAGGACAAGGTAGAACAATGAAAACTTATTTGATGCGACAATGGAAAGGTGCCGAAACTTACTTCGAAAAGAACCTTAAACCGACGTTTTATTTTTGTCTGGCCTTTTTTGTTATTATGATTGTTTTAAATACCATGGTATTTCTTAGCGACCCACAGATGAGTCAAACCTATTTTAATGAATTACAGTCATTATTTAAGGAAAAACAATTTCTGGATGGCTCAGGAGTCGAATTATGGTTTGGTATTTTTTTCAATAATCTGCTCGCCAGTGCCATCAGTATCCTTCTCGGAGTGATTCCGTTTTTGTTTTTGCCGATGTTTTCGCTGGCTTCCAATGCCATTATTATTGGTCTGATGGGAGCCGTATATCAAATCAATGGCGTCGGCTGGATGCCCTTTTTAATCGGGATTCTACCTCATGGGGTGATTGAAATCCCCGCTCTGATCCTGGGGATAACACTGGGAGTTCATATTTGCTTAAAACTGGTGAAAACAATTTTAAGAAGGAGTTTCAAAGGCGAATTAAAACAGGCGGTCATCGGATGTATGCGGATTTATATATTATGGATGATCCCCCTGTTTTTTATTGCCGCCTTTATTGAAACCTTTATGACTCCGATTTTATTCAATGCCGTTGTTTAAAATAAGGTCAGTAAAAATAAAAAAATTAACACTTGCAAGAATTGCGAGATATGATATAATTAAAAGCTGTAATCCTTGCTCGCTGGAAAAGTGAGCCATAGTCCATGAGGAGGTGAAATGGAATGAGAAAGTATGAAACATTATTTGTTTTAAAACCGGATCTTGAAAAAGAAGTAATTGAAGAATCAGTTGCTAAAGTAAAGGCCGTGATTGAAGCAGCCGGAGAAATTGAAAAAGTCGACGAATGGGGCAAAAGAAAATTAGCCTACGAAATCGATAAAAAGTATCAAGAAGGCTTCTATGTATTAATAGACTTCAAAGCTGACAATTCAGTACTTGATGCATTGGATCATTTATACAAAATTAACGAACAGTTTATTCGAAGCATCGTTATTAAAAAAGAGAAATAGGGGGCAGTTCTGTGAATAAAGTAATTTTAGTAGGAAGACTAACCCGAGATCCTGAGGTAAAAAACACAACAACAGGCAAGGCTGTAGCTACGTTTACCTTAGCTGTGGATCGTCGTTTTAAAAATAAAGATGGTCAAAAAGAAGCCGATTTTGTGCCGATTGTAGTGTGGGGAAAACAGGCAGAATTTGCAGGTCAATATCTGTCAAAGGGTAGCCAAATTGGTGTATCAGGACGACTACAAGTAAGAAGTTACGACGCACAGGATGGCCAACGACGTTATGTGACGGAAGTTGTTGCAGACGAAATTAATTTTCTGTCTTCCAGCCGGAAAGATTCCACAGCCGGATTCCAACAAACTTCAGCGCCACGATCAGATAACAACAATAATATGTCAGTAATGGGTCTGGATGAAGATTTTCATTTAATGGCCGACGATGACGATATACCTTTTTAAGATAGGAGGAAAAGACAATGCCAAAACCATTTAAAAAGAGAAGAAAAGTTTGTGAGTTCTGCGAACGAAAAGTTGAAAATGTTGATTATAAAGATGTGATCACACTGAAGAAATTCGTTTCCGAACGTGGAAAAATTTTACCAAGACGAGCCACCGGCACCTGTGCTAAACATCAGAGAAAGGTAACAGAAGCAATTAAACGTGCGCGAAATGTTGCCCTTTTACCATATAGCTCAAATAACTAAAAATGTATAAAGCTGTTTGTCTCAGGAAAGAGCCTGGGATAAGCAGCTTTTTCTTTGCAAAAAATAATTAATTGGCAGGCCCGATCAAGCTTCACATGAGCAAACAAAAATCGGCAAAACCAATGGAGTTTTTCAGCTTCGGGCTGTTTGTTATTTTAATCCAAACACGAACAAAAATAATAGGCATTTTGTTTTATTGTGATATAATGTATCAGTAACTTTTGACGCATAAATAGACTGCGTCCGGGAACATTTAAGTTGCCGATTTGGAGGATAAATGAAAACACGTGGAATAACAGAAGGTGCCATGTTTTGCGCACTGGGGGTAATTCTTACTTTAGTCTGCAATTATATACCGTTTTTAACGATTCTGGTATTTTTTATACCAATACCGATGGTGGTACTGGGAAAACGGCAAGGTTTGAAAGTCAGCATTCTTTCCAGTGTGGCGGCTACCGTTCTGATTGGTCTGTTTATGGGACCGATCGCGGCCATCACTTTTGGCGCCCTGCTGCTCCTGGTCGGGTGCAGTCTGGGATATGCCTATAATAAAAATTTGTCGCCGGTTAGAAAAGTCATTATCGGGGTTGCTGGATTTGCGGTGCTGATGGTTGCAGTAGTGGCTGTCTACGAATTTGTGATGGGGATCAGCTTTACCGCAATGATTTTCGAGTCATTGGAAATAAGTACCAAGGAAGTCCTGAGCTTTTACGAATCCGCCAACATAATGGATGCCACCCAATTAACGACAGCTAAAGACGCCATGACAGCTAATATTCAAATGATGAAGTTGGCTTTACCCAGTGCTTTTTTACTGTTACCGATGATGTTTGGCATGGTCAATGTCCTGATTTCAGATTTTATTTTAAAACGAATTGGGTATGAGGTAAAAAGCTTTAAACCCTTAGGACAATGGGAAATGCCAGCGTCCTTAAAGTATTTTTTAATGATTCTTTTATTCGGCGATTTTATTGTCAGCATCTTTCAAGTGACCGCTATCCCACAAATTTACATCATAACCGTCATGAATTTTGTCAATATCATTTTCTATATTATGGGACTTTCGCTGATTTTTAACTATATGGAATACAAGGAAGTTAAAAATAAAGGCTTAAAGGTGTTAGTTGTTTTTCTGAGTTTGATCATCATTTCAATCATAACTCTTGTCGGTGTAGCTGATACGTACATCGGAATTCGTCGAATTTTTCGAAGGGAGTCCCAGATAAAATGAAAGAATCCAAGAAAGAAATTGTTCGGATCGCCATCGCAGCCCAGCTGGTGGTATCTGTGGTTCTGGGCTTTTATAATATCTTCCTGGGGATTGCCGGAGTTTTGGTCTTTATCATACTGGTTGTTTTTTATACCAAAAATACCACCATCGATGAGATCAAAATCGATAAAGCCATCGATGAAATATACAGCGATCTGGATAAGATTAATCAGGAGCGGATGTATGAAATGCCCATTGCCATGGCCATTGTTGACAATGAAGGGATTATTTACTGGTATAATCAGGCCTTTGGAAAAGCGTTTAAAAAAGACAAAGAAGGTTTGTTTAAGAAGAATATCACTGAAGAACTGGACTTTAACCTGAACGAGGCCGTTAAGGCTGATGAATTTACCTTTCATCATGAGGAACAGGACTATGGCGTGGTCACCAATGCCTTTTCTGACAGCGTCCACAGTTTTGAACTCCTGCATTTCTTTGATATTACCGAACAAAGCAAGCAACGACAGCTCTACCGCAAAAACTCGCCGCTGTTTTGTTACATTGTTATTGACAACTATGACGATATCATCGAACAGATTCCCAGTCACAAACGCTCAGCTATTTTGGGTAAGGTGGACCTTAAACTTAATGAATGGGCTAAACAGATTGGCAGTGTTATTATCGAGTACGAAAGTGATCGTTACTTAATGATTTTTGAGCGGGGAAAAATCTGTGCCTTGCAAAAAGAAAACTTCAAAATTCTGGATGAAGTCCGGGAAATTGAAAATGACGAAAAGGTTCCCATCACGCTGAGTATCGGGATTGGGATCTCAGAGAGTATTTTGGGGATTATTGAATCCCAGGAATTATCCCATTCCGCCCTGGACATTGCGCTGGCTCGGGGAGGGGACCAGGCAGTGGTGCGTCAGGATGAAAAAATGTCATTCTACGGCGGTAAAACTGAAGCCACTGAAAAAAGAACCAAGGTCAAGGCGCGGGTTAAAGCCTATGGTCTGAAAGAACTGATTAAAGAGTCCGATCACGTCCTGCTGATGGGACATCAAAACCCGGATATGGATTGTCTGGGCTCAGCCGTGGGTTTATTGGGAGCGATAAAATCACTGGGTAAAGAGGGGAAAATAGTCATTCGCGAGATCAACTATTCGATTAAATCGCTGTTTGAATATCTACTGGAGAATGAAGCCTATCAGGATGCCTTTATTACGCCTAAAGAAGCTGAAAATTATGCGACTAAAAATACCCTGCTGATTATTCTGGATACCCAAACCGTTAATTATCTGGAAATGCCAGACCTGGTCGATCAAATCCCCAAAATTGTGGTCATTGATCATCATCGACGTTCCGGTAAGGCCATTAAGGATACCCTGTTAACCTATACGGAAGCTTATGCCTCGTCCACCTGTGAACTGGTAACCGAGCTGCTGCAGTATTTTGATGAGAAAAATCAGCTCAATGTTATCGAGGCCAATGCCCTAATGGCGGGGATGTGCATGGATACCAAGATGTTTACCCTTAAAACCGGAGTGCGAACCTTTGAAGCGGCCTCCTATTTAAGACGAAAAGGTGCCGATACACTGATCAGTAAAATTTTGCTGCAGGATGATCTAAACACCTATACGGCCAAATCCGATGCAGTGAAGAATGCCAAAATTTATTATGACAACATTGCCATTTCAACTTTTGAGAATAATACTGATTATGGTAAGGTGATTGCGGCCCAGGCGGCCGATGAACTCCTGAATATTAAAGGCATTGTGGCGTCATTTATCATTCTGAAAAATGACGAGGGGCTGGCGATTAGTGCCCGCTCCATGGGTGAAGTCAATGTTCAAGTGATCTTGGAAAAATTAGGCGGAGGTGGTCATTTGGCCATTGCTGGAGCTCAATTCCCGGGCGAAAAAAATCTCGAAACCGGGAAAGAATTATTACTCACCGCCATCAATAAATATAAAAAGGAGAATGAGTCATGAAAGTAGTTTTATTAGAGAATGTAAAAAGTGTTGGAAATAAAGGTGAAATTGTCGAAGTGAAGGACGGTTATGGCCGTAACTTCTTGATCAAAACCGGTAAGGGCGTCATTGGCAATAAAGAAAACATTGCTATGGCCGAACAAACCAAGGCTGACGAAGCCAAGAAAACCGAAGCAGAACGACAGGCAGCGGTGGAACTGGCAAAAACAATCGATGAAACCGAAATTATCATTACCGAACGTGCCGGAGAAGATGGCAAGCTGTTCGGTTCGGTTACCAGTAAAGATATTACCGAAGCATTGGAAAAACAAAAAGGCATCAAAGTTGATAAACGCAAGGTTGAACTGGAAATGCCAATTCGCAATATCGGTCGCGCTGAAGTTAAAATCAAAACCTATCAGGGCGTGATCGGGAAGCTGACCGTTATCATCAAAGGCGAAGCTTAGGAGCATCAGCGGTGATGAATCCCAAAGTTCCCCCACATAATATTGAAGCGGAGCAATCTGTTTTAGGCGCGATCCTGATGGATGAGTCAAACATTGCCCGGGCGGAAGAACTGTTATCACCCAATGATTTTTATCGGGGGGCTCATAAAGAAATTTATGAAGCGATGTTGGATCTTCATAATGAAAGAAAACCCATCGATACTGTAACGCTGATCAACGCCCTGAGAAATCGGGGCGTACTGGAAAAAATTGGGGGTATTGGCTATCTCAGTGAACTGATTGAAATGGTGCCAATCAACCGGAATTATCTGGAATACTGTCAAATTGTTCATGAGAAGGCGGTTATCCGCAATCTTATCCATACCGCCACCCAAATTCTGGAAGACAGCTATGGCCAGTATGATAACATTGGTGATGTGATTGATCGGGCGGAACAGGAAATTTTCAAGGTGTCTCAGGGACGCCGCACCGGAGATTTTCAAAGTATTCAGGAAACTCTGGCGACCACGCTGGCCCAAATTGAAGCCATTGAAAGCAAAAAAGGCAAGCTAACAGGGATCGAAACCGGTTTTACTGAGCTGAACCATATCACCTCGGGTTTACAGCCCTCAGACCTGATTATCGTGGCGGCCCGACCATCCATGGGTAAAACCGCCTTTGCTTTAAATATCGCCCAAAATGCGGCGATTAAGGACAATCGTTCGGTGGCCATCTTTAGTCTGGAAATGTCCAAGGAACAGCTGGTTCAGCGTATGCTCTGCGCCGCCTCGCTGGTGGACAGCAACAACGTCCGAACCGGTAACCTCAGCAAAGAAGACTGGGAGCGGATGGTGGTAGGTTACAACACCCTTTACGGCGCCAGTATTTTTATTGATGACACACCGGGGATTACCGTGTCGGAAGTGCGCTCTAAATGTCGGCGGTTAAAAACTGAAAAGTCGCTGGATCTGATTGTCATTGACTATTTGCAGCTGATGAGTGGCGGTAATCGCAGTGAAAACCGGCAGAATGAAATTTCGGAAATGTCCCGGGGGTTAAAAGCCCTGGCCAGAGAAATGGAAGCGCCAGTGATTGCTTTATCGCAGCTCAGCCGTGCCCCGGATGCCCGAACCGATCATCATCCGGTGATGTCGGATCTGCGTGAATCGGGTTCCATCGAGCAGGATGCCGATGTCATTATGCTGTTGTACCGGGAATTTTACTATGATAAAAATCCTGAATTAAAAAATCTCTCAGAGGTAATCATTGCCAAGCAACGTAACGGTCCAACCGGAACAGTGCGATTGGCATGGATTCCCGAATATACAAAATTCAACGATCTGGCGGTGGGGTATAATGAAGATGACTACGGCCCGGATGCGTTTGCATAAAAAGGAAGAACGAAATGAAATATGATGTCATTATCATAGGTGCCGGACCCGGCGGTATTTTTGCCGCCATGGAATTGGCAAAAAAGAATAGCGAGTTAAAGATCTTAATGCTGGAAAAAGGGAACTCCATTGAAAAACGGATCTGTCCCAAACGAACCACCAATAAATGTGTCGGCTGCAAGCCCTGCAATATCACCACCGGCTTTGCCGGGGCCGGGGCCTATTCAGATGGCAAGCTGTCCCTCTCACCCGATGTCGGCGGCGAATTGCCCGAATACATCGGCTATAAAACCACGGTTGATTTGATCAAATATGTGGATGATCTCTATATTGAATTTGGCGCCGACAAACGGGTTCATGGACTGGATAATCCGGAAAAAATCCGGGATATCCGCACCAAAGCGATTCAAAGCAATTTAAAACTGATTGAATGTCCGGTGCGTCATATGGGCACTGAAGTGGGCTACACCATTTATCAGCGGATTCAGAACTATTTAATCAATGATTTAGGCATTGAGATTAAATTCCGCACCCCGGTGCAAAGCCTGGTAGTGGAAGACAATACCGTGGTCGGCGTCCGGACAAAAGACGAAATCTTACGAGCCGACAAGGTGCTGGTGGCAGTTGGTCGAGATGGCTCGGAGTGGTTTACCAGCATGTGCGAAGAGTACAATGTTGAAACCAAGGTTGGCAAAATCGATATCGGCATCCGGCTGGAAACCCGTAACGAGGTGATGCAGGAAATCAACGATGCCCTTTATGAGGGGAAACTGGTTTATTACACCCCAACCTTTGATGACAGCGTCCGAACCTTCTGTTCCAACCCCGGTGGCGTTGTTTCCACCGAATATTACGATAATCAACTGGCGGTAGTTAATGGCCACAGTTATAAATCCGATGCCTTAAAAACCAATAATACCAATTTTGCCTTACTGGTTTCCAAAAGTTTTACCGAACCCTTCCGGGAAGCGGTGGCGTATGGCAAGCACATCGCCAGTTTAGGAAACATGCTGACTGGCAATAAGATCATGGTTCAGCGGTACGGCGATTTTTTAAGAGGCCGACGTACTACCGAAGAACGACTTAACCGCAATAATATCCGACCAACGCTAATCGATGCCGTCCCCGGCGATCTCTGTTTAGTGCTACCCTACCGGATTATGAAAGATATCGATGAAATGATTCAGGCCTTAGATCATATCTCACCGGGTCTGGCCAGTGACGAAACCCTGCTTTATGGGGTCGAGGTCAAGTTTTATTCCAACAAGGTAACGGTCGATAAAAACTTCCAGTCCAGCATTGAAAATCTTTATGTGCTGGGTGACGGCGCCGGGGTAACTAGGGGACTGATGCAAGCTTCTGCCAACGGCGTGTTTGTAGCCAGAAACCTGTACAACGATTAGATGTCCGGAAAACTATATATCGTCGGCACCCCCATCGGCAATCTGGATGATATGAGCATCCGGGGATTAAGGGTTTTGCAGGCGGTCGATCTGATCGCTGCGGAGGACACCCGCCATTCCATTAAGCTGCTCAACCATTTTGAGATTTCCAAAAAGATGGTCGCCTATCATCAGCATAATGAACAGCAGTCCAGCGAGGGCCTGATTGAACTGCTGAAGCAGGGCCAGAATATCGCCCTGATCTCCGATGCCGGGATGCCGCTGATCTCCGATCCGGGATCAGTGCTGGTTAAAAATTGCGTGGCCAATGACATTAGCCTGGAAGTGGTGCCTGGCCCCAATGCCGGGCTTTGTGGTCTGGTGTTATCGGGACTGGATACCCGCTCGTTTTTGTTTCTGGGCTTCTTAGGTAAAGAAAACAAAGCGATTAAAGAAGGACTGAAACGGATTGAAGCGTCGGAGTTCACCATTGTCCTCTACGAATCACCCCACCGCTTACCAAAAACGCTGGAAATTCTTGATCAGCACGGCTTGGGTCATCGGCAGATGAGCATTTCTAGAGAAATAACCAAGCGCTACGAAGAAACCCGTTATGGCACCATCGGCGAACATCTTCACTATTATCAGGAGCATAACCCCCGGGGTGAATATGTGCTTTGTATTGAAGGTCGAACCCCGGATGAAGGTAACACTGCCGCCGGTCTGGAGCTGGAAACCCTCAGTCTGGAAGAACATCTGGCTCATTATCTGAATACCGGACTGCCGGAAAAAGAGGCCATGAAGGCCGTTGCCAAAGACCGGAACATTTCCCGCCGGGACGTCTATAACACAGTAAAACGATAAATCCCTTGAAATTATCTGGAATTAAAGTATAATAGGGATAGTTAAAAAATTTAGATAAAAATATATGACAAATGACGATGAAGAGAAGAGTAAATGGGAAAGCTGTGAAGAGAGAGCCGGGTAAGGTGAAAGCCGGTGACAGAAAAAGCATTGAAGATGGCCTTGGAGTCTGTTCGGGTGAAGATTTTAGCCCGACCGCTTGATAGCGATAAAACTGAAAGTTTATAAAACTTATGAAGGCATTATTTGTGAGAATGATGCGAACTAAGGTGGTAACGCGAAACCTTCGCCCTTAACGGGACGGAGGTTTTTTTTGCGGATCAACTGCATGTATTAAAGAATGTCCAATAAAAACAATGTTTTAAAAAAGAAGATACAAAGAAAGATTGTTAATTGCGTAGATGTCAGTTTATATAAAGAATTTTGTAACGTGTAGGCGAACTGGCGATAGCCTGTACGCCCTAGTGTAAAAATTGTTTGAAATTATAAACAGACATTGAAGCGCGTGGTACTTGATTATTGGTCTCAATACTATATTTAAAGGAGAAATTATGTCAGAAAAAACGTTTTATATCACCACCCCCATTTACTATCCCAGCGGGAACCTGCATATTGGCCATACCTACACCACGGTAGCCGCCGATACAATTACCCGGTTTAAAAAACTGAAGGGCTATGATACCTATTTTTTAACCGGAACTGATGAACATGGCCAGAAGATTGAAAAAATAGCCGCTGAAGCTGGCGTCGCACCCCAGGATTATGTCGATGGGATTGTTACCGGGATTAAAAACCTCTGGGATACCATGAACATCAACTATGATCAGTTTATCAGAACCACCGATCCTGAGCATGAAAAAACCATCCAGCGGATTTTTAAAAAGCTCTACGATCAGGGTGACATTTACAAATCCAACTATGAGGGTTGGTATTGTACCCCTTGTGAATCTTTCTGGACCGAAAGTCAATTAGTCGATGGGAATTGCCCGGATTGTGGACGACCTGTGGAAAAAGCCTCGGAAGAGGCCTACTTCTTTAAAATGTCAAAATATGCCGATGATCTGCTCAAACACATCGAAGCCAACCCTGATTTTATTCAGCCCGAGTCCCGCAAAAATGAAATGATCAACAATTTCATCAAACCCGGACTCCAGGATTTATGTGTCTCCCGAACCTCCTTTACCTGGGGCGTACCAGTGGACTTTGACCCCGGACATGTGGTTTACGTGTGGATTGACGCCCTGCCTAACTACATTTCAGCCCTGGGTTATCTCAATGACAAGCCGGATCTGATGGACCGCTACTGGCCGGCCGATGTCCATCTGGTCGGAAAAGATATTATCCGTTTCCATACCATTTACTGGCCGATTATCCTGATGGCGTTAGAATTACCGCTGCCCAAACAGGTTTACGGCCACGGCTGGATCCTGCTAAAAGGCGGAAAAATGTCCAAATCTGTGGGTAACGTTGTGGATCCTGTGGTATTAGTGGATAAATACGGCGTCGATGCCCTGCGTTATCATGTGCTGCGGGAGATGAGCTATGGTTCCGATGGGGTGTATAACGAAGACCTGCTGGTCAGCCACATCAATTCAGACCTGGCCAATGACCTGGGCAACCTGCTCAGCCGGACCCTGGCGATGACCGAAAAATATTTCGGCGGAATTATTCCCAAAGAACGGGAAAAAGAAGCAATCGACAACGAGATTATCGAACTGGCTGAAAAAACGCCCGGGATTGTCAGCGACTATATGGACAAGCTGGACTTCAGCCGGGCTTTGGAGGAAATCTGGAAGTTGGTTTCCCGCTCCAATAAATACATCGACGAAACTCAACCCTGGGTACTGGGAAAAACCCCGGAAAAACAGGCCCGACTGGCCCAGGTAATGTATAACCTGACCGAATGTCTGCGGATTGTCACCGTGCTGATTTCAGCCGCGATGCCAGAAACCGCCCGAAAAATCGGCGAACAATTAAAATGTCCCGAAAACTGTTTAACCTGGGACAGCATCCAGCAGTTTGGCGGCTATCCCGAAGGACTCCAGATTGAACGCTGTGACGCCCTCTTCCCGCGAATTGAGCTGGAGAAAAAGGAAGAAAAACCGGTTAAAGAAGCGAAACCTAAAACTGAAAAAAATATAAAAGAAAATAAACCAGATAGTGAAAGTCAGGAAGAACTGCCGGAAGGATTGATCACCATTGATGACTTTGCCAAGGTGCAGCTGCGGGTGGCCGAAGTCGTTGCCTGTGAACCCCATCCTGATGCGGATCGTCTGCTGGTATTACAACTGATGGTTGGTCAGGAAAAACGACAAGTGGTCTCGGGTATTGCCAAATATTATGCCCCGGAAGACCTGGTCGGCAAAACCGTAATTCTCGTCGCCAACCTGAAACCAGTTAACCTCCGGGGCCTGGAATCCAACGGGATGATTCTGGCCGCCACCAAAGGCAAAAAATTATCCCTGGTTACCGTCGACGGCATCCCCTCCGGCGGCAAGGTTTCTTAATTGATCACTAAAAATTAAAGGCAAATAAAAAAGTCTAAACGGGGGTGTGCGTCCCGTTTAGACTTTTAAAATATGCTGGTATTAAAGGGTTTTCATGGCATCGATATATTCGTCTTTTTCACGAACACCGACAAAGCGGTTCACTGCTTCACCGTTTTTAAAGAAAACCACGGTGGGAATACTCATGACTCGGAATTGTTGGGCCAGGCTTTGGTTTTCATCCACATTGATTTTACAAACCTTCATATTGTCGCCCAATTCCTGAGATATTTCGTCTATTGTCGGGGCCAGTGCTTTACAAGGTCCGCACCATTCTGCCCAAAAATCCACCATGACCGCTCCGTTATAGGATAAAATCTCGGTTTCAAAATTTTCCATATTGATATTAATAATTTTTTCACTGGACATGTTCTCTTCACCTCATAAATATATTTGCTCAAACATTATATAATAATTTCCGACAAGATTAAAGGATAAAAGTTAAATTTCTGATATTAAAGCGGAGCCGTTGTGTTAAAATATAGGCATGAAAAAGATGGATTTAAAAAAGAGTATCATAAAAAAAGAATTGAATAAACTAAACAAAAAAAGCCAGCATCGCTTTCATATGCCCGGACATAAGGGCCGGGGTGAAGCCTTTGCTTTATATGACTATGACATCACCGAAATACCCGGGGCCGATAATCTCCACGATGCCCAGGGCGTTATTGCTCAAGCGCAGCAAAAACTGGCCGCAATCTATCATAGCGACGAAGCCGCCATTCTGGTTAATGGTACCACCACCGGGATTCATAGTGCCATCTTAGGAACCAGCGTCCCGGGAAAAAAACTGCTGGTGCCGATTAATTGTCATCGGGCGGTTTTTGGCGCCTTGGCTTTAGGCCGCATTGAAGGGGTTTTTATCGCGCCGGAAATGCAGCCAGAAATGGGCTTTGCCACAGCTGTCAGCGTTGGCAGTGTCCACAAGGCGCTTACCGAACACCCGGACATCAATGGAATGATCCTGACCAACCCCAGCTATTATGGCACCACCAGCGATGTCAAGAAAATTGCTGAAACCCTTCATGCCCAGGGGAAATTTTTAATTGTCGATGAGGCTCATGGGGCCCATCTTAAATTTAATGATAACTTACCAATGGATGCCCTGTCAGCCGGTGCTGATGTGGTGATTCAAAGCACCCACAAAATACTGGGGTCGCTTACCCAAAGCTCGCTGATTCATTTTCAGGGCGAGCGGGTCGACCGCCAGAAGATCCGATCCTTTCTGGCACTGCTGCAAAGCTCATCCCCCAGCTATCCGCTGATGATCTCGGTGGAAGAAGCCGTCGACGCGGCCTTCGAAAAAGGTGAAGCAATCTTTGAAACCATCGTCGAAGCCCATAAAGATTACTATCAGAATCAGCATAAAAACGCCCCCATCGTCCTTTATGAAGAGGACGGGACGGATTGTGATTATGACCGCAGCAAGTGGTTGTTTCAGACCCGGGGAATAACCGGGGCAGAAGTGGAAACCCTGTTGTTAAGCCAATATGGCATCCAATGCGAAATGTCCGGTGACAACCACGTGCTGGCGATGACCGGCATGGGTACCACCCGGGAAGATTTAGTAAGCTTAACCCAAGCTATCTGTGATATAAATAAAAAGGTGAAAATCAATCAATCCCAAAAAATAGCCGTACCGACCCACACCCATCGGTGGAAAACCATGAACTTGGCCGCTGCGGTTAAAACTGAAATGCCACTCTGGGAAGCGCTGCACTCGGCTGTGAAAGAGAAAAAGAGCCTGAATCAGAGCGTCGGAGCAATCGTCGGCGATTTTATTATCCCCTATCCTCCGGGAATTCCGGTCTTGCTGCCCGGCAGTCGCATGACTCCGGAAATGGCAGGCTATTTAAATCATCTGCTGGATTACGATGTGGCGGTGGTGGGGATTGATGAAAAAAGAGAACTCACGTTAATAAAAAAGGAGCCATTCAACATGGATAAAAAACATAACGGTCAGTTGATCGTCATTGAGGGCGTGGATGGCAGCGGAAAACAAACCCAAACCCAATTACTTTACGACCGATTATTAAAACAGGGTGAAAAAGTGATGAAAATTTCTTATCCCCGATATGACAAAAAATCCTCAGCCATGGTAAAATTATATCTGGAAGGGGCATTTGGAAAAGACCCCGGCACCATCAGCCCGTATATTGCCTCCACCTTTTATGCCGCCGATCGTTATGCCTCCTATAAGGAAGATTACGAGGACTTTCTTAATCAGGGTGGTCTGGTCTTGGTGGATCGTTATACCACCTCTAATATGGTGCATCAGGCCGGAAAAATAAAGGATTCCGAGGAACGGAAACGTTTTCTTGACTGGTTGTGGGATTTTGAATTCAATCTTTATGGATTGCCGATTCCCGATCAGGTATTTTTCCTTAACATTCCGCCAGCGATCAACCAGCAGTTGATTAAAAACCGGCATAATAAAATAACCGGCAAACAAGAAAAAGATATCCATGAAAATAGTCCAGAACATCTCCTGGATTCCTACCATAGTGCGCTGGCACTGGTTGAGGAATATGGCTGGACTGAAATAAATTGCGTCCAAGATAATCGGCTAAGAAGCATCGAAAGCATCCATGAGCAAATCTGGGAATGCATAAAGGAGAGTAAAGTAAATGATTGAAGATCAATATACCTATTTAACTATGGCCGACACGGATATGGAGTTTATCCTGCTTAAAAATTATCTCAGTGCCAATGGCATTCCCGTAATCACCCGGGAAAAAGGCTTTGGCGGCCCGATTCGTAGCATCTTTATGGGTAATTTTATGCCTGCCCACATCGAAGTTTACGTTAGAGAGAGCGATTATGATGATGCCGTAAGGCTATTGGATTATGAGGAATTCAGTGCCGAACTGGATGAAGAACTGGAAATGGCCATGGGCGACGATGACGATGAGGAAAATAAATCAAAGCCGAATTAAATTTTTAATGGGGCCATCTGAGAGGGAAAACGATGTTTGAAAAGATACAGGGTCATCAAACCATTACAAATCATCTGAGCAAAGAAATAAATACCAACGAGGTAAGCCATGCTTACCTTTTTTCTGGAATGGATGGCATTGGTAAAAAGAAAACCGCCCGGGAATTTGCCAAGGCACTGTTATGTCGGGATGAAACCAACAAAGGTTGCGGTCATTGCACGGTCTGTACCCAGATCGAACATGAAAATTACCCGGACGTAAAAATCATCGGGCCAAAACCTGGGGAGACCAGCATTAAGATCAGTCAGGTTCGGGCGATGATCAGTGAGTTGTCGATCAAACCTTATTCCGGCAACTGGCGGATCAACATTATTGATGGGGCCGAACGAATGACCCCAGAGGCTCAGAACAGTCTGCTGAAATCATTGGAAGAGCCACTGAGCTATAATATCTTTATTCTCGTCACCAGCCACGACCAAACGATTTTACCGACGATCCGATCCCGGTGTCAAAGCTATCACTTCCAACCGCTGAACTTTCCGGATATCGAAAAAATAATTTCTGATCAAGGTGAATTTGATCAAAAAGCCATCGCCGAGGCATTGATGGCGTCAGGTGGCTCCCCGGGAATGGCCTTGTATCTCTTAAATAACAGTGAGATCCAAAAAGAGCGAACCCATTATCTCCGGGAAGTTTACAGCCTGTTAAAAGGGGATGAAATCAAGGTGTTTACCCTGGCCGAGGCCTTATCCAAAGAAAAGCTGATCAGCCAGGAGATGCTGGAGTTTTTTATTCACTGGTTCTATGAGGTGGATCTGTTGTTGGCAGGACACCCCTTACCCAATGGCGGTCAGCCAAACCCGGCTCATCAAGCCTATCATCGATTGCTGGGAAACGAAAAAAATCAAGCCATTCTTAAAACTTTATTTGAAATGATGGCGACAATACAATATAATGTTAATTTAAGATTACAATGGGAAAAGTGTTTCATTAAGATAATGAAAATTCAGAAAGGATAAATCCAATGGGAAAATCAGTCGTCGGTGTACGATTTAAAAAAGTGGGTAAAATATATTATTTTGATCCCTTAGATATTGAGTTTGACCAGTTTGATCCGGTTATAGTGGAAACCGTCAGAGGCATTGAGTATGGTGAAATTGCCTTAACCTCCAGAGTTGTGGATGAAGAAGAGATGGTGGCGCCGGTAAAACCGGTTATCCGTAAGGCTACCGAAAATGACACCCTGGAATATAATAAGCTCAAGCAAAATGAGAAAGATGCCAAAGAGATTTTTACCACCAAGGCAAAAAAACACAAGCTGGAGATGAAGCTGATCGATGTGGAGTACACTTTCGACCAGAAAAAGGCCATCTTTTATTTTACCGCCGAAGGCAGAGTGGATTTCAGAGAATTGGTCAAAGATCTGGCATCGATCTTTAAGGTGCGAATTGAGCTCAGACAAATCGGCGTTCGGGATGAAGCAAAAATATTCAAAGGGCTGGGCGTCTGTGGGCGAACAACCTGTTGTGCCCAATGGCTGGGAGATTTTACCCCGGTATCGATAAAAATGGCCAAAGAACAGAATCTTTCCTTAAATTCGACAAAGATATCTGGGATCTGTGGTCGATTGCTATGTTGTCTGACCTATGAACAAGAGTTTTACGAAGAAGTTTCAAAAAAATTGCCGAAGGTGGGACAAAGAGTCATTACCGCCGACGGTGAAGGTGAAGTATTCAAGTTAAGCATTCTGGAAGAAACCGTTTTCGTTAAAATCCAAGTGAATAAAGACGAAACCGAGGTGAAAAAATATCTTCTGGAAGAAATTGAAGTAAAAAAATACGAAAAAGTCAAAAAAGACAAATAATCATCTTGATTTCATAACAAAAAAGGATATAATAAATATGTTGTTAATGCTAAAAGGAGGGTTTTTAAATGGCTTATAAAATTACAGATGAATGTATCGCTTGTGGTTCTTGTGCTGACGAATGTCCAGTAGAAGCAATTTCTGAAGGCGATATCTACGTTATTGATGCAGCTCTTTGTACTGACTGTGGTTCTTGTGCAGAACAATGTCCAGTAGAAGCGATCGTTCAAGACTAGTTAGAAGTATTGAGAAAAGGCACTTTTCAGAAAATCTGGGAGGTGCCTTTAACATGTCTCAAGCTAAATAGGTCATTTAAGTAAACTCATTTATTATTTTGGAAATTTTATGTTAAAAGATGATTCTCATGGGTAAATAAGTACTCAAGAAAGAATTTGATATCAATTGATGTCTACAGGAGGAAAAAATGCAAAAATACGTATGTGATATTTGTGGCTATGTTTATGATCCGGAACTGGGTGATCCAGATAGCGGCGTTGCTCCGGGCACTGCCTTTGAAGATATTCCCGAAGACTGGGTTTGTCCATTATGTGGAGTCGGAAAAGAAGATTTTTCACCAGAAGAATAAGAAATGACACTCGAAAAAGAGCTAAAGCTCTTTTTTTTATGAGATCAATGAGTTATAATAAAAAAACAGTACAAAAACATGGAGGAAATATGGCAGTTAAAGCACGGGAAACACTTGAAAGTAAACAAATCAGTATCACGACCCTGATCATCCTGATGATCGTGATTGTTGGGTATACAATTCTGTACAATCAGTTTGCTAGCCGGTTGGACGATTATCAGTTAAAAACGATTTTTGGCGTTTTTAGTTTGGTGGTTATGATGGGCGGATTTATTCTTTCCCTGCGATTTATCACAACCGCTTATGAAATGATCCTGACTCACGAAGGATTGACGATTAATCGAAAAATTTTTTTCTGGAACAAAACGGTATTGGAAATAAATATTAATGACATCAAAAAAGTCCTGCCGGCGGAAGAAGCAAAAAAAATCGAAGGGCAAATGCGCAACTTTACGCTGACAAATATGGATGGTAAACGAAAATATGTCATTCAATACGAAGCACAGGGAAAAATTTGTTGTGCGAAGATCCAATGTACAGGGAAATTCTATGATTCTTTAAAAAAACAGGTCAAAATATAATAGCTTTAAGGATAACTTAAGGAATTTAGAGTATTATTTGGTTATAACAAGTTACCCTCTTTCAAAGTTTTTAGAAAAAACCGAACGCTTTTCACACGGCTTCGGTTTTTTTCTTTTTTGAAAATAAATTTATGAATGACACCCATAAGATTAGGTATTGTTAATATGATCATAAATCGGGTATAATACTCCTAAATAAATACAAAACCATCAGGAAAGGAAGGAAAGGAAAGCCAATGGAAATTGTAGCAATTATGGGAAGTCATCGGAATGGTCATCATACACAGAAGGCCTTAGATTACTTTTTGAACAAAGTTGAAATAGAACATGAACTATTTGTTTATAATGTCAATAAAATAGACGTTAAGGCATGCATTGCCTGTGATTATTGTATCCCGCATCAGGGGGAATGTGTCATTGAAGATGATATGACAGAAATTTATAAAAAAATGGAGTCCTGTGATTTATTGATTGTGGCCAGTCCCGTTTATTTTAGTGCGTTTCCATCAAAGATAAAGGCACTGATTGACCGGACCCAAATGATTTATAATCTTAAAGATAAATCAGTGATCAAAAAGAAAAAAATTCTGATTATCGGTGTTGGTGGGGCGCCACACTATCCCCGTCAGTTCCAGGCGATGGATAACACGCTGGAATGGTACCAAAAAACCCTTAGCTGTGATGAAGTCGGTTTTGTACAGTTCTCTCATACCGATGAATTGCCGGCGCTTGAAAATAAAAAGTGTTTGGAAGAATTGGCAGAAATTGCCGAAAAAATAAATACACTGAGTGCGAAAGTCAATTAGTAAGAAGGAGATAAAAAGATGGCAAAGATTATTGAACAGACAGAATTTAAAACCCTGGTTTCAGAAGGCAAAGGCGTTGTGTTGGTAGATTTTTTTGCGACATGGTGCGGACCTTGTAAGGCACTGGCACCTATTTTGGAAGAAGTAGCAGATGAGCTAAAGGACAAGGCCGTCATTTATAAGGTTGATATCGATCAAAGTCAGACCCTTGCTCAGGAATACCGGGTAATGAGTGTCCCAACCATGAAGATTTTCAAAAATGGTGAAGTGGTTGAGACCATTGTCGGACTTCAGTCAAAAGGCGTTTTATTGGATAAATTGAGCTATTATGCCGGTTAATTAACGTGATATGAAAAAAGATTCCTGATTTTAATAGGGAATCTTTTTTTTATTTAGCGGTCAAACCTTAAAAAAAATAAGGAGACCGTTTTCATTTTAAGACAAATAGCTCTGTTTGTCTAAATTCCCGACAACTTCGAATAATCGTATAATTACAACCCTATTTATGAGTGCTATACTCCTTAAAGCAAGCGAAAGGAGCAAAAAATGAATAAGAAAATAGTTAACAAAGCAAACTCAGTACGAATTATCGTCATTATTGGAGTCATTATTATTCCCCTTATGTATAGTTTTTTCTATCTCAGTGCCTTCTGGGATCCTTACTCAAAATTGGACAACCTACCGGTCGCCCTCGTCAATAACGACACGGGAGCCACCATCAATAATCAGCAGCGAAATCTGGGGGACGAATTCCTGGATGAACTGATCAAGGATGGAACCTTTAAGTATGTAATAACCGATGAGGCCACCGGCAAAGCCGGGACCGAAACGGATGATTACTATGCCATGATTGTTGTTCCAAAGAATTTTTCCAACGATATTGCATCAGCCGCGACCGTTAACAAACAGACTGCCAGCATTATCTTTTCTCCCAATGAAAAAAGAAATTATCTGGCCAGTCAGATTTTAGGAAAAGCTGAGATGAAAATGGAAACCAGCTTACGGGAAAGTATTTCCGGCGAGATCGTCAATAATCTGACCGATCAGGTCGCCAAGGTTCCCGGTCAGTTGGGAACCCTAAATGATGGTTTAACCCAGCTTTCCAGTGGCTCATCCCAATTGCTGACCGGTTCTCAGACTTTAGCTAACGGAACCTATTCGCTGGAAAGTGGTTCCCGGGAATTAGCTTCTGGATCTGCGACCCTGGCAGACGGAACGCAGGCACTGGCCGCTGGCAGCCAGACTTTGGCTGACGGAACCCAGACCCTGGCCGCCGGAACCTCAGAATTTGCCTCAAAATTCTCGGATTTTAATGATGGCATCAGTACCTTAAAAAGCGGTTCAGCCCAGGTAAGTGATGGCGCCAATACCCTGGCCGCCGGAACCGATCAGTTAAATCAGGGGATTCAGGCCTATACCGCTGGGGTTGATACACTGATTGGCAACGTCAACCAGACCTCAGCCTTTATTTCAGCCTTTGTGGGAGCCCATCCGGAATTGATGGCCGATCCCCAATTTGCGGCCTTCATTTCAAATATGGCATCCAGTGATAATGCCGAGAGTATTGCCCAACTGGAAGCAGCAGGCAGTCAACTCAGTGCAGCATCGGATTCAATCGCCGCTGGCACCCAGGCCTTAGCCGCCGGCACCAGCAATCTGGATAGTGGGGTAGCCACCGTTAGTGCCGCCGCCGGACAATTAAACAATGCCGCTGACAGTATTTCATCGGGAGCCTCAGCCGTGTCCAGCGGCGCCTCATCACTGACAAATGGAGCGACAGCCGTATCAAACGGCGCCACCACCCTGACCAATGGAGTCTATACGCTGGCCGACGGCGCTACTACCCTGGCTAATGGTGCCACCACCCTGGTCGACGGCCAGAAGCAGCTTAATAGCGGCATTACCACCGCTCAAAATGGCGTCACCACTGCAGTTAATGATGCTAATGCCGATACCGCAAAATTAAACGGCTTGGGCACCTATGTCAGCGAGCCGGTAACCGTGGACGATGAGGTGATCGACCCGATTGCCAACTACGGAACCTACTTTTCACCCTACTTTATGTCTCTGTCCCTGTGGGTAGGTGCCCTGATTATCTTCTTCGGGATCTATTTTGATGCCGATCAGAAATTCAAAATCTTATCCCGGGAAAGCAATCACAAAATGGCCAGAAGCTTCATTTATCTGGGCTTAGGACTGGCTCAGGCGATCCTGCTGGGTGTTATTATTAAATATGCGTTAGGTTTAGAAATTGCCCATACCGGACTTTACTTCGTTTCGGTTTGTCTGGTATCGATGACCTTCCTGGCGATTGTCCAATTCTGTATTATTCACATGGGCGATGCCGGAAAATTTGTGGCACTAACGTTGCTGATTCTGCAGCTGACGTCCTGCGGCGGAACCTTCCCAATCGAAACGGTGCCGAAGTTCTTCCAGGTGCTTTACCCCTTTATGCCGATGACCTATTCGGTGGTCGTATTTAAGGACACCATTACCGGTGCGATCTCCGGCGATTTCTGGCATAGCTTCCTGATTCTAGTCATTTATCTGGTCGTTTTCTTTGCCGCCACCATTTTCCTGACAACATTCAAGAAAAGAAAGGCCGAAAAAGAAGACGTAACCGTCAAAGCAGAACTGAACTCCGACCAGATCTAGCCTAAATCATTCAATCGTTTAAGTAACCGGAACCTTGCAGTAATCTGCAGGGTTCTTTTTTATTGGCGGGGATAGCTTTGACATCAGGGGCTGAAATGATATAATTATCTTCAAAAACGTCACAAGGAGTACCTGCATGTCAGATGTGTCAATTACCAAAAAAGCAATCGCCAAAGGCTTTAAACATATTTTAGAAAATAAAAACTTTGAAAAAATTACTATTGCCGAAATTACCGCAGAGTGCGGTCTGAATCGTCAAACCTTTTATTACCATTTTCAGGATAAATATGATCTTATCAACTGGATCGTTTATCAGGAGGCCATCTTAGTCATCAGAAAAGATCTCACCATTGAAAACTGGGATACCAAGGTGCTGGAACTCTTAACGACCATGAAAAAAGATGAACATTTTTATCAAACCACCTTAAAAGATATTGACGGCACCGAATTTCAGAATTATTTATTTACGGTAACCAAAGAAATCTTTCAGGAGATGATCGAACACCTGGCCAGTGATCGCAAAATGAACCAGGAAGTAGTTCGTGTTATGACTCAGCAGAAGAAAATCTTTACCGCTGAATTTTTATCCCACGGGGTGGTCGGGATGATTATCTCCTGGGCGCAAAATGGAATGACACAATCCCCAGAAGAAATCACCGTCAGCATCAAAGATATTATCAACGGCGCCCGGATGTTTGCCGTTTCCCGCTATTTTCAGGAACTGACCAAAGCATAATTGTGAATACCGGCTGGATAAACAGCTTCAAATAATTAACAAGAAAATTTAAGGAGTCCAAATTGAAAAAGAATGAAGTGATTGAATTAACGATAGAGGGATTTAATTTCCCCGGCAAATCCTGGGGAATGCATGGCGAAAAAAAAGTCGTCATGAAAAACGGCCTGCCCGGTCAAAAGGTATCGGTCAACATAGCCAAGAAACGTAAGAAATTTGAAGGCCGGATCCTCGAAGTACTGGAAAAAGCTCCCAATGAAATTGAAGCCGCCTGCGATGTGTTTGCCAAATGCGGGGGCTGTACCTATCAGAACCTGCTCTATGAAGAACAGCTCAAGCTTAAAGAAAGCTATGTCTTAAACCTGCTGGAGCAGGCCGGGATAGCGGGCTATGCCTATGAGGGGATTGTCCCCAGTCCGGAAGTTTTTGGTTACCGGAACAAGATGGAGTATTCCTTCGGCGATAACGAAAAAGATGGGCCCCTGATGCTGGGGCTTCACGAACAGGGCAGCTTCTATAATATCGTCAAAACCGATGGCTGTAAGATTACTGACGACGATTTTAATGCGATTCAAACGGCGGTGCTGGGATATTTTGCCCAAACCGGGGATACCTATTTTCATAAACGCAGCCACGAAGGTTTTTTACGACATCTGGTAGTGCGCAAGGGCAAACACACCGGCGATTTACTGATTAATCTGGCGACGACCACCCAGGGAAATCTGGATGAAGCGGCCTTTGTCAAATGCCTGTTGGATCTATCGCTTATCGGCCAGATCCGGGGAATTCTCCATACCCAAAATGATGGCATCGCCGATGTGGTCAAAGCCGAAACTGCGAAAATTCTACACGGCGAAGATAAAATTGAAGACAAGATTTTGGGACTGACCTTTGAAATCACCAGCTTTTCCTTTTTCCAGACCAATACCTTAGGAGCAGAAAAACTCTACGCCGTCGTCCGGGATTTTGTCGGTCAGGATCAGAATGAGGTCATTTATGATTTATACTGCGGCACCGGCACCATTGCCCAAGTGCTGGCGCCGGTTTCTAAAAAGGTGGTCGGCATTGAACTGGTTGCCGAAGCCGTTGAAGCTGCCAAAGCCAATGCCACCAAGAACGGCCTGGATAACTGTCAGTTTATCGCCGGTGACGTGATGGTAGAGGTGGCCAATCTGCACGATCAAGCCGATGTAATTATTTTAGACCCACCCCGGGATGGTATCCACCCCAAGGCGATCTTTAAAATTTTGGATTTTAAACCCAAGGTGTTTGTGTATGTGTCCTGTAAGGCGACATCGCTGGCTCGAGATCTGCCGTTTTTTGTGGCGGCGGGGTATGAGGTGAAGAAGGTGAAGTGTGTGGATATGTTTCCGCATACTGGGCATGTCGAGACCGTTGTGTTGATATGTCGCAAAGATACCTAGAAATCCTTGATTTTACGCACTTTTTCAAGCATATGGTGTTCACTCCAAATGGGGGAAATGTGCTTGAAAAGAGTGTTCAAAATGAAATCCATGTAAGTGTGGGAATAGAACTCGTCGTGGTAGACATGTCCTCAAATGGCGTGATTACTGGATAAATTGCACTATTGGCTGTAGAAAGTCTGATAGTGCTTTTTTTATGCTCAAAATCGTCAGTATAGAAGGAAATTATATATAAATTTTGAGAGCCACCCAGTTACTATTATTTAAAATTAGTTCCTAGATTGATACCCAACGGTCATTGTACAAGCGGTATCATCACGACCTAGACAAGTCGCTAAAAGGTCTTATTTTTATGCCCGTTTTTAGGCAGAAGAAAGGAAACAGTCAATTAAAGCAGTGCAAATTGAACTAAGAAAGGAACGAGAAAAAATGAGTACAGAAATCAAAACACTAGACGGTTGGTGTGAATTTGCAGACCGCACCGGAAAAGAAAGCATTTATGATTATTTGAATTTGGGGGATATTGTGTCAGAGGATATCGTGGATAATTTTAGGGATATGTTACCACCAAGAGCCATGTCACATGGATATCTTCAATTAGGCGAAGCATACGACCATGTTTATGACATTGACAAAAGATTAAGAGCCATTTATATGACCTTTGCTAAATGTGACGGTCAGTGGCGGTATTATGGTAATTGCTTTGATTGGGAAACTGTTGATAAGAGTTGGAGATAGCCGAAAGGCTTTATTTTTTTTGCCCAAAATCAAGAAAGGTTGTGTTGTTATGTGTAAATTTCGGAGAAAACCAGTCGGACAATACTGTTCCTGCTGCCGAGAATGTTCGCTATACTTAAACACTTGCATTCCCATTGCCATAGGTGGTAATATGACAGAAGAATGAAATTTTGATTTTTGCTGTTATTGCCCTGATTATTCAGAATGTATGGATATATGGGGGAAGGTTGTTCTTGATTGTAAAGTTGATGAATTATGCTTGTAAAGATTTAATTCGCTCAGTCAATATTGCCGTTCACTTAGCCTGTTGAATCAGGTGTTAATAATGTGCCTTAATAACCATCGTTTTCCCGACAATGAAGAGCTTGGAGAAATAAAGCTAGGAAATCAAGGGTTTGGAGTATACGAGTACAGTATTTACGCTAATCTTACGCCAAATGATGTATGTTAATGGTGTAGGGTACAATTTGTACGCATAGATGATGAAAAATTTCATTATAATGAAATGAATTTATGGAGAAGAAGTATGACAACTGTGGAAATATATTTTTTTTACAAAGATAAGAAAAACATTTCGTGTCCACTAACTGAAGCATTAATCAAGGAAGGATACCAGCAAGAAAGAGGTGGATATATAGATTTTGCTCATGAAAAGGGCGTGGAGGTAGATTATACTAAGGCAAAGCCGTCTCAGTGGTGGCACCTGATAGAGTCGTATTGTAATAGAACTGCATCTAATATCGAATTTAGTAAAACGATAAAATGCGGTGAACTATATTTTTGGATGGCTGAGGTATCAGGATGCTTTAGTGAAGAAGAGTTAATGCAGTTAAAGGATAAAGCATTAGAAAGTGCAATAAAATTTAATCGAAGAAATAAGAAATTGCCACCCATGAAGACTGCATCAAGTAACTTATTGATGAGAGATGTTTGCTTTGACAGACTCAAAAGATGTATAGAGAACAATTATCGAGAAGCAAAAAAAGATAGAGAATGATTCCTTAAAACTTGCAAAGGAGGTATGAAAATAATGACAATGCTAGCATCGTGGATTTGTCATGATACACATGGACCAACATCCGCATATATTGTCGCAGATAGTAGATTTAGTACTTCAAGTTCTGTGAATTTCGATTTTGGAAAAAAGGTATTTGCTTCTAAAAGTTTCCCAGAATTGTTTGGTTATGCAGGTGATGTATTGTTTCCATCGGTTGTTCTCTCACAAATTGTAGAAATGATAGATAGTGGTATACTATTAAATGAAAAAATGAGATGTGAAGAAAAAAACAGTATCATTTTTGAAAGGATTTGTAATTCGCTTTTAAAATATCAGGATATTCTTGGTAATGGCGTGGTTCAGATAATGCATATAACGAGAGATACATGTTTTGAAAAGTATCCTATGTTTTATGAATATATATTAACTTGGACAAAATCTTCTGCATTTTCTTGGGAAAATGTTAAACTTCCAGCAGAATCGGGGGTCTTAGGGGTCTTAGAGGTCTTGGGTTCTGGGCGTAGGGAATTTCATGAAAATTATAATAGATATCAGGGTGGAATAAACAAATCAACTAGTAGAAATGTTTTTCATTGCTTTATGGATACGCTTGAAAATATCAAGGATCCTTTTTGTGGGGGAGCACCTCAATTAGTTGGTTTGTATAGAAAACCATTTACAGGAGGCATGAGCTATGGTATTTTGTACAAAGGCAAGAGATATTTTCTTGGAATGGAGATTCCTAAAGGTTCTTCATTTGATAAAGTTGAATGGCGTAATGAGTTGTTTGAAATATGCGATGGTGATACAAGAAAAATTGCAGATGGAGCAATGAAACAAGCAGACTGTTTACGTCATATTTACTAATGGCAACTCCCTAGACTCCGGTTCTGTCGGAGTGCGAGGTGCTGTCGTTAGGCTGGAGATTGCTCCAGCTTAGCTACTAGGGTTATATAGATTATTTCCTTTATATACTAAAAAGAAATGGACAGGCTGTGGCAAAGATAATTATGCTATAGCTTTTTTATTTTAAAAAGACAATGAATAATATGTTTTAGAAATGGAATACCCAAAACTTAAGGATTGATATCGATTTATAAATCCCTATAAATCAAGGGTTTGGTGGGTGTCATAACTTAGGTTTATAAATATAGTAACTGGAAGGTAGAAATACCTTCTTTTTTTTTTGCGAATTTTTAAGGAGGTGGTGCCAAAAAGCATACACATATAATGGGACGTTCCATAAGTGAATGTCTATAGTTTATGGGACTGGATAACAGTCCTTTTTAGTGGTTTCAAAAAGTATACATTTTGGTACAGAATATGAAAGGAGAGTTTTTTATGAAACGATATGGATATCACAGAACATCTACAAAGGAACAGCATCTGGACAGAGGTATTAAAGAAATTGAGAATTACTGCAATAGTAACAATCTGGAATTAGAAAAGATTTATACTGACCAACAGACTGGAAAAAACTTTAATCGACCGAGGTACCAAGTCTTAAAGGAAGATGTGTTGAGGAGCGGTGATGAATTGATTATTTCAGAAGTTGACCGGTTAGGAAGGAATAAACAGGATACCTTAAAAGAATTGCAGCATTATAGAGATAATGGAATCCGTGTGAAGATTCTGGAACTGCCAACAACGTTGATAGATGTATCAAAGATGGATAATTCAATCGCTCAGATGATAATGGAAACCATTAATAATATGATGATTGAATTATATGCAGCAATGGCGCAGGCAGAAGTTGAAAAGAAAGAAAAACGTCAAAAGGAGAGTATTCAGGCAAAGAAGGACAGAGGAGATTGGGATAATTATGGAAGACCGGCTGTTATGTCGTTAGATGCATTTTCTCGAGAGTATAGGAAGGTAACAGATGGTGAGCTAAGACCATTTCAACTGATGAAAGAATTAGGCATACATAAATCGACATATTATAGATATGTTAGTAAAATTAAATAATTATTGAATAATAGTTAATAACAATTTGATTTTTGGTTGATATTGTTCAGATAAAAGAATATAGTAGAATTATTCGGGATACTACTATGTGCACTAGATGAAGGAGTCGGACAGAATGTCACACAGTGATTTATATATTGCTGATAATTCTACAGAGAATCAAAACGTTATGATAATAATTTCAAGAATGGGAATTTCAGAAGGATATTTATCTATCCTGCTGAGAAAGCCTTTGACAGAAGAGATGAGGCAGAAAGTTCACTGGAAGCATTGAAAAGTATTCTTTCTGAATAAGGAGAGGAGAGGAATATGGCAACATATATTGCAGATAGATATAGACTTAAGAAAAAAGATATTGGTGGTGGAAATATGGCGTCTATTCATCTGTGTGAAGATACAGATGTTGATGATGACGAAGTGGATAGCTCCGTCATCATCAAGATGTTTAATAAACTTAATATAGGTGATGAGGATTTACAAAAGCAGGTTTTTAATCGTGAGGTAGAATCATTAGATAAGCTTAATCATAAAAATGTTGTTAAGATTTTAGACCGTGGCTATGATGAAGGATTTAAGGCTTTCTTTATTGTACTTGAATATGTTCAAGGGAAAACATTCAAGGAAGCATTTGAAGACATTTGCAGGTATGACTATGCCCAAAAGCTTGAACTTATGGAGCAAGTAGTAGATGGAATTGAATATTTGCACAAGAAAAATATCATCCACCGTGACTTAAAACCATCTAACATTATGTTTGATAAGGATGGAACGGTGAAAATTATTGATTTCGGAATTAGTAAATTGAAGGATACCTTTTATAGTGATTATACTCTAGCTGGATTTGTTACGAAAAACTATAGTTCACCAGAACAAATGGCTAGAAAAACAATAACGAATCAGAGTGATATTTATTCATTGGGACTTATTTTTTACGAGATATTTATCTGTTCGTGCATAACAACTAGGGAGTCTATGGATGTAGGAAGCCTTCCAGCAGGTATGCAACGAATACTTATAAATATAACGCAGGAAGAACCTAAGCTAAGGTATGCAACAATTTCTGAACTTAAACGTGACCTTGAAAAAGAGCATAGTATTCTTGTTCAAGAAAAATTTATGAGTCTTGGTTTTACGAATACAGTAACAAAGCGACTATTAAATGATGGATATATTGAAAAAGAAGAAAATACTTTGGCAATGAATGTACTTGAAGAGGAATACTCGGGTAAGTGCTATATGTGGCCAGCAAAAAATCGTGAAACAGGTGAATTTGAGGGCTCATTTGAATTATATGGTCGTAGATTTCTTTCTATATTAAAATTTGACCAAAGAGATTCTTCAAGATTTACCATTATCAGTATGGTGTTTATTCCGGCGGATAGATTAATGATGAGAAAGGAATGTGGATATGAGATTCCTTATGGAATAAAGGTAAGTGGTGGCTCAGCGAGAATAAAAACAAAATCTGAAATTGATGCTCAAACAGTATGTGAAGAAGTGCTTAATCATGAAGCTGAATTTAATAGTCAGCGAAGTGATGATATGCACCTAAAAGATATTACAAGAAAATGGAGAGATATTCTTGAACTGGAGAAAAAACGGTTGAGCCAGGAGAAATTCACGCTAAAATATAATAACTGTAAAATCAATGAGCAAGATGCTTCTCTGGAAATAGATATTGATACCAATAGAACATATGAATTGAATTACACTTCTGATGATATGCTTCAAATGACAACCAAAAAGAATATACATCATTATATAGATGTTGGTCGCATGAGAGAATGCTCTGATGGGCATATGGTAATTGATTTGACACCACAGGTTGACTATTCAAATATTGCTTCTTCTGGCGAAATATCAATAAGTATGAGAATGGCAGAAATAGCTCTTCAAAGACAAAGTAAGGCATTGAAGAGTGTTCAATATAAAGAAAATGTCAATCCAGAGATAAGCGAAATTATTTTTAATCCTGAAAAGGCAAGTTCAAAAAATAATTTGATTTTGACTGAGGAAGATTGTAAATCTACAGAAATTGACAGGTCAAAATTGTTAAGTTTGGAAAAAGCATTATCATCAGATAACATGTTTCTGCTGCAGGGACCTCCTGGTACTGGAAAAACAACATTCATTGCTGAACTTGTATATCAGATATTACATAGTAATGATAAATTCAGAGGGAATCCTGATGCAAAAATTTTGATTGCATCTCAGTCACATGTGGCAGTTGACCATTCTCTTTCAAAAATTAAAAAGCTTATTCCTGATATTAAAATGATACGAGTTGGTATCATTGATAAAATGGCAGAGGCATCAAGGGATTATACATTGGATATTTTCTGCAAGGAATGGACGCAGAAAGTAATTGAAAATTGTAAAATAGCTCTTACAAAGTATAAAGAGGAAATAGGGATTGATGATTCATTGCAGGAAAAGAATGGAATGATTTCTGAGATTGAAAGTATTACACAAGAAATCTCGAACCTGATGGAAGAATTAAAAGATGTTGAAACTGAACTTGAGAAGGTTAATGTACTTGATGCAAAATGGAAATTTGTAAATGATAAAATTTCATCTATGAAGAAGAAGGTATCGATTAAAACATCAGGAATCACAGAGGAACATTTATCTAGGATAATTGATGAATTTACAGATAGTTTGTCAGGATTAAATGATAAATTGGCATCGATTATAGACGAGTCTATTGAATTATCAGAACAAAAAATAACGTTGGAAGAAAGATACGCTGCAATAAATGAAAACATGGGTGTTAAAGGCCGAGAAGTAAATGAATGGAAAGAGCTTTTAGGGGTGACTTCTCAGGAAGAATATTTACAAGTAAAAGATGATATTCAGAATTCACTTAAAGAGAATAAGAAGAAATATGCTACATATTCCAAAGTCGAAAGTCTTTGTAAAGAATGGCAGAAGAGAGTGACACTGGGAGATGGACTTATGCAGGAGAGCTTAGCTGATGCGACTCTTGTAGGTGCTACATGTCTTGGAATTGCAAGCTTGAGTGATGCTATAGAGTTTAATTATGATTGGGTTATTGTGGATGAGGCAGGAAAGGCTACACCTCCAGAAATATTAGTCCCAATTTGTTTAGGAAAAAAGGTTGTTCTTGTTGGTGACCATAAGCAGTTGCCACCAGTAGTTGATGAAGCATTACTTAAATTACAGGATAAGGAACGAATGAGCATTCGTAAGGAAGACTTGGAGCAAAGCTTATTTGAATATCTGGAAAATAGATTAAATGGCGATTGCAAGAGCATATTAGATGAACAGTACAGAATGAATCCTGTAATTGGAGATTTAATCAGTGAACTCTTTTATGATGGACAATTGGTATCTAAAACATCTAGAGAAGAGAAAACAATACCGCTTAAAATGTATGAGGAGAAACCGTTAGTTTGGCTCACTACATCTGAGAATGCAGATAGAAGAGAAGAACGAATATCGGATTCTTATGGAAATTCATGTGAAGCGAAAATCATTTTTGAACAGTTATTGCTGATAGATGAAGAATTGGGTGAGCAAAAATTTAAAAAGGAAACAGCGATTATTGCTGGATACCGTGGACAGAGAGATAAGCTGAATAGACTTTATGAGAGTAATTATAAAGTTAAATTCCATAATATGACTGTGGAAATCAACACAGTCGATGCATTCCAAGGAAGAGAAACGGATATCGTCTTTTACAGCGTCGTAAGAAGTAATGAAGAAGGAAAGCTAGGATTTTTGAAAGATGTTCGAAGATTAAATGTTGCTTTTTCTAGAGCTAAAGAATTATTGGTTGTCGTAGGAGACCATCACTGTGCTCAAAAGCAGATTGAAGTAGCAGGTCAGGAAAATCCATTCGTAAGAATTATAAGATATTTGCGAAATAATCCAGATGACTGCTTGATGAAGGAGGTATAGAGAAATGACAATAGAAGAACTTGCCAAAATGAAAGCCAACTCAGTACCGAATTCAACTTTAGTGAAATATTATGAAGCTGGAATACCACAATGGCATATGGAAACTGTATTAACGATGCTAAAGCCAAAGAAACTGTCTGTATTACAGGAATTTATTTTGAAATTTGTTTCTGCTGGAATAGATGATGTTTCTGATATATGTAGATTTCTAGGAATAAATGCATCAGCGGTTAATAATGCTGTTGCACTGCTACAAAAGGCAAGCCTCATTTCCGTAGATATTTTTCATTCTAAGTTAAAGCTTACAGAGAAGGGCGAAGAAGCTCTAAAGGAAGCTGCAACAATTGTTCCAGAAGATATTGAATATCCATTATATGTAGATGGACTTTTGGGAAATATTTATCTCGATACTAGAAAATTGTATTCGGCAAAAGAATTGCGAAACTTTGAAATTAAGCCAATTAATTCAACGATTGATACACCAACAATTGATTATTTGGTTTATGAAGAAGTTAAGAGAGCTGTAAATTTATTCAAAAAAAATCATGCATATGAGCAGGATAGATTAGAAGGAGATTTACAGGAAGCTTCTTGTGTAAATAAAACATATGTCGAATATAAAAAAGTATTTGTTTTAGTTTTTATGAACAAGTTCGATGAGATTGAGTTCCAAGTGTACGATGGGACAACAAGAAACGATGAGTATAGTATTGAACTTCAAAAACAGTACAATAATAATTCGAAAGTTTTTGATTTCGATAGTAAAGAAGAAACTGGTCAGGAAGATACTAATTCGCTGATTAGTGTATTACCTCAGGGAATAATTGAAAGTGCTAAATCATTTTCTTATAAAGATTCAACGTTAGAAAGAGAAATATCAAATTTAACCATTCAGCTTGATGCTATTAAAGAAAACAATGAGGATGATGAAGCGGAAAAAGAATCAGCAACTGAAAGAATTCGTTTCCTTGAAAAGAAGATAGACGAAATGAAAAATGAGCGTAAGGGAGCAGATAGGGTGCTGTCCACATATGACCATAGACCTTTGTT
This sequence comes from uncultured Acetobacterium sp., assembly GCF_963664135.1. NCBI lineage: Bacteria > Bacillati > Bacillota > Clostridia > Eubacteriales > Eubacteriaceae > Acetobacterium > uncultured Acetobacterium sp. The sequence continues at coordinate 2,412,078 of NZ_OY760905.1, forward strand.
GCTTGATACTCTTGAAAACGCTAAGAATTCGGTTGTTATAGTATCACCATGGATAAAATCAGGTGGACTTAATAATGAGATTCTTGGACGTATAGAAAAAGCTTTGCAACGTAAAACACAGGTGATTCTAGGATATGGAATTAGCGAAAAAGAGGACAATGATAAATGGATATTGAGTCGTTTGGCTGATTTGCAAAAGAAACGGTATGGTCAATACCTTAAACTCGTTAGATTGAGTAATACGCATGAAAAAGTTCTTATAAAAGATAATGAGTATATGGTTATTACAAGTTTCAACTGGTTATCGTTTAAAGGAGACCCTAATAAAGGTTTTAGACAGGAAACTGGTTATTACACAGAATCTAAGGAAGCAATGAAACAAATGAAAGAAAATCTTTCAAACAGAATGGGGATTAAGTTGTAAAGAGGGGGATTTGATGGTATATATTCAATTGGATGAAGACAAAATTCCTGTCGGTAACTTCTCATTCGTTTATGATATTACAGGAAACGAAGAATTGTTTGAAAAATTTTATGAAGCAGAAAAAAATCTAAAGGTAGATTATATGGACTTTGCTCATAAGATTAGGATGGCATTTGAAGCGTTTGCACTGTATGAGGAAGCTCAAAAGAGGAAAGAACTAGAAGTTTATTCTGATGTTGAATTTTATGAGATTAAAGAGAGTATTATCGCTGAGATTAAGCAGCCAGCATCCGTTTTAAACTACAAGAATATAATAATTGCCCTTTGCGATGGAAGAGAAATGGGATTTTCTAAAATACTTTTGAAGTATTCATTCATTAGAAATACTTCATATGAAGAAGATGTAAGAAGAAAATTCAAAACTTTTATACGCTTCCTATATGCATTTGGTAGTGAAAGTTCTCATGAAAATGTATCTACGGATGCTAAATATTTGGCAAATAGGGAAAATTGTTTAAGAGTAGTGGGCTCATTTCATGACTTCCTGTGTGTCTATTACGGAGTGTCGAAAAAATACGATAGTACAATAGTACCGATTCGGGATTATGTTCCTGTACCAAAACAAGTTGTTGATAAAATGGGGTTGGTGTTAGAAGTGGGGAAGTCACTCTATTTGAAAGAATGCAAAGGGAAAATTTCATATTACATTTTTTCAAGTGATATTGATGGAATTAGTCAGGGGCAAAGAAGAGATATTGATGTAATCAGTAAATTATGGGAAGATAATTTTAATGACCCGTCAAATGTTATAAGGCAAACTGAAAATATAAGTGGAAGTAATAGAGATTATAGGTTCCAAGTGTATTCGTTGCCTAATAAACCATTAAGATTAACAGACACTTTTCTGAAGTCTATTTCATTAGTTGAAAAAATGGATATAGTGACTGGGTTATGTAGAGGAGTAGAATCAATACATAATTATGAAACTCCGCTGTATCATAGAAATATTAACCCAGATGTATTTTATATTTTTAGCATTCGAGGAAAATACAAGCCATTACTGGCTAAGTTTGATTGTACAAAGGATTCAGCTGATTCAGCATTCACGGTTTTCCAAAATATTGAAAAGAAAGTTTTTAATCAGAATATAAATCATTTTTTTCCGCCAGAAGTTCTTAAAGCGAGCATTGGACAGGGCGTAGACTGGGAAAAAGCAGACATTTATTCACTTGCTAAGACAATACTATATATTCTTTCAGGAGAGATGATTGATGGAAATGAATGTATAGATACTATGGATAGTCTTGAAGTCGATGATGATTTAAAAATTGTTTTGATGGAGATGCTGGATGAAGAACCGGGGAACAGACCTGAATTAATTGAATTGTTGAACATCATTAATGCATAGGTGTAAAATGATGTTTCAATGTCGTAATTTCAAATAATGAATAATGTAAATAAGAGCCTGAATGGTAGGGAAACCTGTTGTCCGGGCTTTTTATATTATTGAAAAAAGTAACATAATGTTACAGTCGCCAGTATAGGCAAAATTTATATATAAATTTTTGGAACGAACCAAGTCAAAATGTTTAAAGTGAAAAAGTAGTTATTACCCCCACCGTCCCTGTATGGAGGGAAATTGACCTGAATAAGTCATAAAACTGTTCTATTTTTATACCCAAAATAGAAAGGAGTTGGGATGGATGAAATATGTGCATTTAAAGAAGCAGCAAATGACCAATGAATCAAATACTGTTTTTGAATGACACGGGAATGACACGGGGACGTTTCGTTTGTCATCTCTATAAAACCATGGTATACTGCAAAATAACAACAGGAGGTGAAATCAGAAATGGCAAGACAGGCACGAGTTAAAAGTACATCAGGAATTTACCATGTAATACTGAAAGGCCTGGATGGACGAAATATTTTTTTGGATGACTCGGATCGATCAATTTTTATGGAAAAGCTCAATAAAGCCAGGGAAACTGGTGGGTTTCAGTTATATGCCTATTGTCTCATGGATAACCATATTCATCTGTTAATCAAAGAAGGCGAAGAATTAGGTACCAGTATCAAACGGATTACAGTAGGTTATGTTCAATTGCACAACAATAAATACGGACGAACCGGTCATCTTTTTCAGAATCGTTTTAGCAGTGAAGCCGTCGAAGAGGAACAGTATCTAATGGCGGTGGTTCGGTACATTCACCGTAATCCCTTAAACGCCGGAATGATTGCTCGATTGGAAGAATATCCATGGAGCAGTTATGAAAAAGTTATCCAAGCCTATCAGGAAAATTCGACTACACTTGATAGTGAGATCCTCAAAGATTATTTTCCGACGGCTGCAGATTTTGTTCGTTTTACGGAGGAAGAAAATCAGGATGAATGTCTGGAAATCAATCAAAAAACCAGATGGTGTGATGCACAGCTTTCAGATATGCTGAAACAGAACAGCGAATATCAGAATCTGGGCGAACTGTCGGTTGAAAAGCGAAATCGGTTGATCAAACAGATTCAGCAGGAAACTGGCAGCAGTATTCGTCAATTGAGTCGGGTACTGAGACTGGGTAAGATGATGGTGGAACAGGCATTGAAGGGGTGAACATGACGAAAAAAACGTCCCCGCGTCAAAAGTTTATACGAAAAAAGAAGGGGCTGTGCTGTTATGAAGAAATACATTAGCATTATAATTTCAGCTGTACTTATTATCTTAGCTATTTACACTATAAATTATATTTCAAATCCGGAACGTCAAATAAAAAAATTTGTAAGTGAAAATAGTAAAGAATTGGTGACTATTGCGGAATCACATCTAAATTCTGATACAACAATAGAAACATATAAGGGCGTAAAAGTTGAGCCAGTTTTTAGCGGGAAAAATGAAATTGTGCAGTTTTTTTACGATGGGAAAGGAATTGCTCCAGCTTCTAAATATTATGGTTTTTATTATTCGCCAGATGACGTTCCGGCAGCATATCAAAATACGAATTTCAACCTTGCTTATGTATCGGATAATGAATGGAAATGGTCAGAGGACGGTACAGATAATGGTGGTCGAACAATAAGAATTATAGAGAACTGGTTTTATTATGAAGCATGGTTTTAGAATGGCAAAATCTAATTTGGTAAAACATGCCTATTCGAATGAAGACGTTTCAGGATGTTTTGTGCCTTGAACGAAATTTTTATTTGATTTGAGGAGTGACATATGGAAAATAATATTTCAAAACAAGTCTTCGAAATACAATCGGATTTAAGACTTCCTTTTGAGCCATATGACATCGGGACATTTCGTTTGTCATACCTAATCATGATGATTATATATTTAACGAATGAGTGCTTGATTAAAATGACATGACTTGCTATGGTATAATTGCTATTTCAAAATTATGAATACATAGTCGCAAAGACGAAGATTGAATATATTCACAGATAGTGATTTAATTGCATTTAGGATTGCGACATAATACTTACTTATTAATAGTAAGTTGCTTTACGTAAGGAAGGGTTTAAAGATGGTTAAGGATCATTTAGGAAAGAGTTATAAGAGTATTAAAGAGATGTGTTCAGCATACAATATCAGTTATGCAGTTTTTCTTGATAGAAGAAGCCTAAGTTGGTCTTTAGAAGATTGTTTAACAGTTATAGTAGTAGACCATAACGGCAGAGGCTATAAATCAGAAGAAGATATGTGTAACTATTGGGGTGTTAAGTATTATGTGTTTAAAGATAGACTTTCTGAAAATTGGACATTAGAAGAGGCTTTGGAAGGTAAACAACCGGATAGTATTATGGATCATCAAGACAGAGGTTTTAAAACAAAGTCTGCAATGTGTTTACATTGGGGTGTTAAGGAGTATGTTTTTAATGATCGGATAAAGGATGGGTGGTCATTAGAAGAAGCCTTAGAAGGTAAAAATCCTAATACTGTAGCTGATCATTTGGGTAAGAAGTATGACACCGAGAAAGATATGTGTGCTTATTGGGGAATGAAAAGCTATATCTTTAAAGATCGAATAAAAGATGGTTGGAGTTTGGAAGAAGCTTTGACGATACCATATAAGTTGTAGTAAATAAGAGTTGGATTACAGCTATGATGAATGACACAGAGACGTTTCGGGATCACGTTTTGTGGTATGAGGGATTAAACGAAATAAATGTCAGTGTACCACGACTCTGACAAATATATTATACAAGGAATGGTTAAATAAATGAACAAAATGATTAAGATTAGGAATGAAGAAGAAACAGATTATGAAAGAGTAGAAGAAATCACCAGGAAATCCTTTTGGAATTTATATATACCAGGGTGTAATGAGCACTATTTAGTCCATGTCATGCGATCCCACAAAGACTTTCTACCGGAGTTGGATCTGGTGATTGAAGTTGATAATCAGATCATCGGGAATATCATGTATACGAAAACAACACTAATTGACGAGACTGGAGAAGAAAAAGACATCCTTACGTTCGGTCCAGTTTGCATTTTGCCGGAATATCAGAGAAAGGGGTATGGAAAGATACTATTGGAGTATTCCTTTGAACAGGCGGCCGCACTTGGTTATGATGTAATTGTAATTTTTGGAAATCCGAATAATTATGTAAGTCGCGGTTTTAAGAGTTGCAAAAAGTACAATGTCTGTCTTGAAAATGGTACCTATCCAGCAGCAATGATGGTAAAAGAACTCAAACCAGAGGTCTTGGACGGAAGAAAATGGGTATACCATCAAAGTCCGGCATTTGAGATCGATGAACAAAAAGCCGAGCGCTTTGACGAGGGTTTGGAAAGCCTGGAGAAAAAATACCAGCCAAGTCAGGAAGAATTTTTTATTCTCAGCCATTCTATTATAAAGTGAGTCTATCATATGACAAACGAAACGACCCTGCGTTATTCTCCCCTTGCCGTAACCAAAAGTAAAACCATCTATTGATAAAAATTTTTTTATCAATAGATGGTTTTTTGCCTCAAAAGGGTACATATGCAACGAAGTGCTTGAAAAGGTTATGAGGTCTAAAAATTGTCTCAATTGTACAGCTGTGTCCTTGAAATACACCTGTAATTACAACAATATTGAACTAGAATGTACAGGCTTCGCTTCCATTTAGGCATTTCGAATAATAATTGCAAATGTCATATGCATTTATTTTAGAAAGGAGGAAACGCTGTGTTTGTTAATCTGAGCAGAGCTGTTACGGAAAAGCCTGTGGTCTTCTCGACTATTTTTGCATTTATGCTAAGACCTGGAGATGGTTGAGCCATTACCTTGAGTATGCGTGAAATAGTTCATGTAAGCTCAGGAATGAGGAGCAATTGATTTTTAGCCTCAATTTTGTGTTACCCCGCCCGAATAGGAAAATCGAAGCTTATGCTATACGAATAGCTAGTCTAGTTTTAGAAGAAAGGTGATGAATATTATGGCAAAATATGTAGACGGATTTGTATTGGTTGTGTCAAATGATAAAACAGAAGAATACAAGAAAATGGCAGAAGAGGGTCGTGATATATGGATGAAGCTTGGTGCATTAGAATATTATGAATGCCGTGGAAATGATCTGGTTCCACAAGAAATGGGTGGTGAAAAAGCACGTGACTTTACTGAAATGGCCAGAGCAGAGAGTGGTGAGACCGTATGGTTTTCTTTTATCGTTTTTAAATCTAAAGAACACCGAGATGAGGTCAATGCGAAGATGATGGAAGAAATGGGCAAACAAATGGAAGGAAAGGAAGACATGTCGATGCCTTTTGACATGAAGCGAATGGCGTATGGTGGTTTTCAAGTTGAAGTAGAAGGCTAGGTGTTCAATTTATCGATTTAATGACATGGGAATGACATGGGGACGTTTCGTTTGTCATATTGACAAAAACATGTTATACTGCAAAAAATAACAGAAGGTGAACGTTGAAATGGCAAGACAGGCACGGTTTAAAAGCACAACCGGCATTTATCATGTAATACTGAAAGGTCTGGATGGACGAAATATTTTTTTGGATGACTCGGATCGATCAGTTTTTATGGAAAAGCTCAATAAAGCCAGAGAAACGGGTGGGTTTCAGTTATATGCCTATTGTCTGATGGATAACCATGTTCATCTGCTGATTAAAGAAGGCGAAGAATTAGGCACCAGCATCAAACGGATTACCGTTGGTTATGTTCAATTGCACAACAATAAATACGGAAGAACCGGCCATCTTTTTCAGAATCGTTTTAGCAGTGAAGCAGTCGAAGAGGAACATTATCTAATGAAGGTAATTCGGTACATTCACCGCAATCCCTTAAAAGCCGGAATGATTGCCCGATTGGAAGAATATCCATGGAGTAGTTATGATAAAGTTATCCAGGGCTATCAGGGAAATTCGACTGCACTTGATAGTGAGATCCTCAAAGACTATTTTCCGACGGTGGTAGATTTTGTTCGTTTTTCGGAGGAAGAAAATCAGGATGAATGCCTGGAAATCAATCAAAAAACTAAATTGAGTGATGCACAGCTTACTGATATACTGAGACAGAACAGCGAATACCGGAATCTGGGGGAACTGTCTGTTGAAAAACGGAATCAGCTGATCCGACAGATTCAGCAGGAAACGAACAGCAGTATCCGTCAATTGAGTCGGGTATTGGGAATGGGTAAGATGATAGTGGAACAGGCATTGAAGCGGTGAATATGACAAACAAAACGTCCCCTTGTCATTAAACAGGAAAACATATGTCCATTGGAGTCTGTGCAGCATGTCATCGGGGGAAAATGGAAGATTAGTATTTTATGGGCTTTGAGCATACAGACTCGACGATTCAACGGTTGTTTCCGAGCATCACACAGGCGATGCTCACGAAGCAGCTCCGAGAACTGGAAAAGGATGGTTTTATTCACCGGGAAGTTTATCGAGAGGTACCTCCAAAGGTAGAGTACTCACTGACACCTGTCGGTGAGGATTTCATCCCGATCATTGAACAAATGTACGAATGGGGCGAAAAAAACAGAACTATTATGAACGTGGAAACAAGAACCTCTTAATAGAGTAAAGTTATTTGATAACCAGTTTCCCCTAAATAAGAGATGCTTGTGATTGAAGAAGTCGAAGCACTGAGCAAGGCATCAAACGAAACGTCCTCTCATCATTCGAATACGGATATTTTTTCAGGAATAAAACTGCTGGGAGCGATCCCAAGTCGGAATAAATCACCAATCCATTTGGAATCTTTGACATCATCTTGTGCCGCAAGCGATAGCGGCGGAATGGAGGTTTAAAATGTTAAATAAAGCAATCGAAATTGCTGCAATTGCTCATACTGGGCAAGTTGATAAAGCGGGAGCCCCCTATATATTGCATCCACTTCGAGTGATGCTTTCAAGAGATAATGATCTTGAACGAATATGTGCTGTACTGCATGATGTTGTAGAGGATTCGGAGTTTACCTTTGAAGATTTACGTAAACAGAGGTTTTCAGAAGAAGTCATTGATGTATTGGATTGCCTGACTAAGCGCGATGGCGAATGCTACGATGCATTTATTGGCAGAGTAATAAAAAATGAAACTGCATGTCGGGTGAAGCTGGCAGATATATCTGACAATATGGATTTAACACGTATTGAAAAGCCAACAGAGAAAGACCAGGAACGGATTAAAAAATATGAAAAAGCGGTTGAAATTATTCTAGCAACGTTATCATCAGAAATTGGGCGGAAGCTTTAATAAAGATTTAGCTTCCTAAAGATGATTGCCAAGGAAAAGGAAGTTCGCGGTACCTTATCATGAGGAGCGATCATTTAGAAAAATCAATGAAATGGGGCAAACCGGTGGAAATGCACTGGAAATCTATTATTAATAAACCGGGAGAAAACAATGAAACGAGTGGCGATTAGTTTAATATGTATGACATTATTGCTTTTTGGTGCGACTGGATGTAGTCAATTATCTCAGGAAGTCAAACAAACAGCGGACGATCTCTATGCTGCCAAGGTGGAGTTTGTGGGAGACAATGCCGCCGTTTATGCATTAATCGAAAAGACTGGCTTGGGAAAAATAAAAGATTATACCATCCAGCTGGAAACCAGCCAGGAACCCTATGGGCTGATCATAAATATCGCTGAAAAGGATGGATCTTTTAATGAAAGTGATTTTGTGCCATCGGCGATTCAGTTACTGGGTTTAATCAAGAATTTGGATTATGTCGAAGTTAATAATGGTGATGAGCAGTTTAAAATGTCGACAGAAGAAGCATCGGCGTTGATCGATGAGAATGTAAAAAACCTTGGTGATTCTAAGGATAAACTAAAATCCATCATCGAAGAGCTTACAAATAAATAAAGAGCTAAAATTCGATTGGGCTGAGTACTTTATAAAAATTCTAATTTGCGTTGTTTGGTAACGCAAATTAAAATTTGAAATGGTATGAGCGAATACAATAATGGGTCATTTTAATTGCAGGAGGTATTGAGAATGGAGAGAATTGCGATCTTATATGCAACCAAAACAAACCACTCAAAAAAGCTTGCGGAAGTAATCGGCTCGGCTTTAAAAGTTAAAGCCAGAAACATAACGGAGAATCCGTCCTTACAGGATATCGACTTACTTTTCATAGTGGGTGGCATTTATGGCGGAGCCAGTATGCCGGAATTACTGGCATATATTAAGGAGATGGAAGTGCCCGAACTCAAACACTCGGTGCTAGTAACCAGCTGCGCCTCAGGTAAGCAACGACAGGACGCAGTGCGTAGAATCCTCGAAGAAAAGGGGATTAGAGTAATGGACGAGTTTGTTTGTAAGGGCGCCATATTATTTGTAGCTTTAACGCATCCAAACGCTAAGGATTTAAAAGAAGCAACCGACTTTGCTCTGGAGATTGTGAGTCCGAAGTCGTAATTCAATCTGAACTCGAGAAACCCCAATTTTTAAATGAACCTAGTAATTATGGAGGTATTGCCATGGTTGATAATAAAACTATTCATTTCATACCACCATTGCTTCAAATGCGTGAAAGCGGGTCGGTATTTATTGTCGTGTGAGTATAAACAGTGTTGATCGGCTGAAAAATCTTGTGACACAGATCCCGGACGTTTTGTGCCTTGAGCGAAAAGAAAGGAATGGTTATAGAAATGAACAAATTGATTAAGATCAGGAATGAAGAAGAAGCAGATTATGAGAGAGTAGAAGAAACACGAGGAAATCTTTTTGGAATTTATATATTCCAGGGTGCAATGAACACTATTTAGTTCATGTTATGCGATCTCACGAAGACTTTCTGCCGGAGTTGGATCTGGTGATTGAAGTTGATAATCAGATTATTGGGAATATCATGTATACGAAAGCAAAACTAATTGATGAGTCTGGGGAAGGAAAAGACATCCTTACGTTCGGGCCAGTTTGCATTTTGCCAGAGTATCAGAGAAAAAGCTACGGAAAGACACTATTAGAGTATTCCTTTGAACAGGCTGTCGCACTTGGTTATGATGTGATTGTAATATTTGGGAATCCGAATAATTATGTAAGCCGCGGCTTTAAGAGTTGCAAAAAGCATAATATCTGCCTTGAAAATGGCACCTATCCATCGGCAATGATGGTAAAAGAACTCAAACCAGATGTTTTAGACGGAAGAAAATGGGTTTACCATCAAAGTCCTGTACTTGAGATCGATGAACAAGAAGCCGAGCGTTTTGACGAGGGTTTGGAAAGTATGGAGAAAAAATACCAGCCAAGCCAGGAAGAATTTTTTATTCACAGCCATTCTACTATACAGTGAGTTTGTCATAGGTTCAAAACAGATAAATTAAATTTGTTGGAGGCAAAAGGATGAAAACTTTAAATATACTAATCGAAGAGTATACGAACCAGTTGCAGCTTGGTGAAATCCAAATTGCGTACAGAGGGATATTAGAGTTTATGGGTCAATTAAGAGCCGCTTTTATCAAAAAATACCCCCATTACGATGTAAGCAACATCTATCAAGGATATCTGGATATGTCCTATTTTTCTTTGAGTACAAAGCCATTAAAAGATAAAGGTTTAAAAATTGCGATCGTGTATTTACACGAAAAAGGGAGCTTTGAAGTATGGCTTTCTGCTCGGAACCGAGATATTGCCAAGACCCATCAAACGATATTTGATAGTCTTTCAGATGAAATAAATGTATTTCATGATAGTAATAATCAGGATGCTATCGTAGAATGTGTATTGACACGCATAGCAGATTTTGAAGATCAGGCTCAGTTGATAAACACGATTGATCAAGGTGTCGAAAAATTTGTTTCCGCGATAATCAAGCACTTGTAATAAAAAATCTAGGTTGCCTATGCATGATATAGAAGGGGAATGAACATGCCGAAAATGAGAAAGATGCTCAGTGACTGGAAAGCACCTTACATTCAATCGCTGATGATGTTGATTGAAACACAGAGTAAAGAAACCCTTGCAAACTGGGCAATTGCTTATTGCGAAGCGGTGATGCAGCCCTTGTGGGAGCGGGACTACCCGGATGATTTGCGACCACAACAGGCTTTAGAGGCAGCCCGAGAATGGCTGGCAGGGACAATCAAACTGCCCCAGGCAAAAAAGGAAATCCTTGCCTGCCATGGCGCGGCCCGTGACGCCGAAGGAAATCCGGTGGCTCAAGCGGCGGCGAGGGCGATCGGTCAATCGGCATCGACCATTCATTCAGCCCAGCATTGTATTGGTTTGGCTTTCTATGGGGCCTTGGCAGTCGCCTATGATCAGTTCGGGACAGCGGCAAGCTGGGAAGAAATTGAACAATGCGCCGCCGCAGAATGTGGTCGGATCGAAGCCGCTTTGCGTAGCATCGCAGTGGAGAATGAACCGAACCCGGCGAAAATCAACTGGAACTGTTAAATTGGACAAAAATGGAAAGGGGGAAAAGATACGATTCAAGGAAGAATATCATCGCTACGCGTTAATCACGATTGGTTGCTGGTCGCTGTCTTATGTTCTGACCGCGGTCGACTTTATTCACGGGGCCATGAATACTGATAATGTGACCTTCAGTCGCGAAACAATCGATCATGATCCCTATAAATACATCTTGTGGAACGTGATTTTCAAATGAATCGCGATTTAAAAACAAACATGGAAGCGACTTTTGATGACAAACGTGACGTCTCTTTGTCATCAAACTCGGCTAATTAAAACGAAGGAGAGGAACAACCGATGGACACAGTTGAGCGTTTTGTCAAAGCTCAGGAAGAAAGCTATGTGCAGGCACTCCAGGAAATTAAAAATGGTCGCAAGCGCAGCCATTGGATGTGGTATATTTTTCCCCAGCTTAAAGGGCTGGGCAGGAGTGAAACGGCCAGGTATTATGGCATAGAGAATCGGCAAGAAGCAAAGGCGTACATGGCGCATCCGGTGCTGGGTTCGCGGTTACTGGAGATTTCCGGGGAACTGTTGAAGCTTGAGTTGAGTGATGCCAATGCGGTATTTGGCCGACCCGATGATTTGAAGCTGAAATCATCAATGACTTTGTTTTATCTGGTCGATGGTAATCCGACGTTTAAGGCAGTGCTGGATAAATATTTTGGTGGCGAGATTGATGAAGTTACGGCTGATCAACTAAACACGTGAGAAATGAATGCTTATGACGAAAAGTCGCTGTGTCACATCGTTAGGGTTTCTTTTTACCAGCGTCGATAATTTCGATTTCCAGATAATCAAACCAGATGGATTCAATAAACGGGTCATTATGGAAAGCGGTTTTAGAAATCGGATTAAGGTTTTTAAGCAATATTATTTATAATATGACGTTATGCTGTCATATTAAAGATGGTACAATTAATTAAAAATGCAGGTAAGGGAGAAATAAAGATGGCCAGACCAACAACGAAGCCCAGCTTGATGGCGGACGCAGCTAGTAATTATGAAAAACTGAATCGGCTGATTGATTCAATGACCGAAAAAGAGTTATCGATCGCATTTGATTTTTCAGATGATGATCGAAAAAAAGAAGCCCATTGGGGAAGAGATCAGAATCTTCGAGACGTTCTGGTACATCTATATGAATGGCATCAACTTGTTTTGAATTGGGTGGATTCCAATATGAATGGAGACGATAAACCTTTTTTGCCGGCCCCGTACAACTGGAAAACATATGGAGCGATGAATGTGGCTTTTTTTGACAAGCACCAGAACACCTCACTGGATCAATCCAAAGAAATGTTTGAAAAATCACATCAGGATGTTCTAAAGTTAGCGGACACCTTTACAAATGAAGAACTGTTTACAAAAGGGACCTATAAATGGGTTGGCGGAAGCACCTTGGGTTCATATTTTGTAAGTGCGACAGCAAGTCATTATGATTGGGCGATGAAAAAAATCAAAGCACATATTAAAAATTGTAAGGCTATCAAAAATTAAGCAGAGCGGTTTTGATGGATTGTGCCTATCGATGTGGCTGGACGTCGATCAACCGGTGTCACACCCGAGGAGAAACGATGATAAGAGAATTTAAAACAGATGACTTAGATGCAATTATGGAAATATGGCTTAGAACCAATGTGGAAGCCCACGATTTTATTGCGGACAGCTACTGGCTGAAAAACTATGATTCCGTGAAAAGCATGCTACCTGATGCGGAAATCTTCGTTTATGAAGATAATGGCACAATTCAGGGATTTGTAGGTTTAATGGAAAATTACATCGCCGGAATTTTTGTCAGCCAGGACTGTCAGTCGCATGGTATCGGAAAAGCCTTGCTTGACCATATTAAGAACCAATATGCCGAATTATTCCTACAAGTCTATGAAAAAAATGCACGTGCGGTTCGGTTTTATCAAAGAGAATCATTTGTTGCGTCCAAGGCGCAGGTGGATGAAAACACCCGGGAAGCAGAACTTATCATGAATTGGAAAACGCAGGCATAGTTTTTTACGCCAATAGGCAGGGTACCTTTCCTTTAGGCGAAGAATAAGCAGCGTACGAGCCATGAGGAAAAGAAGTAAAAAATCTTCTTGCGCCGTTTGGTTTTAATATATTTTTACAGCGTAATTCAACAAATGCGTTTGCCTATACACAAGTCTGCCAAAGCATTCAAAGCTGATACCTTGGCCAGACAGAGGGGTTCATTATTGATATTTTTTGATCATTAGCATTTTTTATTTTTTGTGTAGCGATTTTTGCATCATAACTATACATGACAAGCAAAACGTCCCTTCATTATGTGCGTCATTGAGAAAACGATTTATGGAAATGAAGAGATCTTTATAATGTGCAAAATTTTGATTTTAAGGTGGGAAATATGAAAAGATTACAGTTCTCGATCGAAATAAATACATCTAAAGAAAGAATATGGGAAACGCTGTGGGAAGATATAACATTCCGTGACTGGGCAAATATTATTGATGAAGGCACTTATATGAAGGGCGTAATGAAAGAAGGAAATGAAATTCAGTTTATCTCATCGGTAAGCGGTTTCGGTGTGACAGATCGGATAGAGAAACTTAATCCAAATGAGTTTGTATTATTCAAGCATGGTGCAGATACAAAAGAAAGTGGACAGCAGGAACGCGAAAAAGAATGGACTGGGGGGACAGAGAGTTATTCCCTAGCCGAAAAAAATGGAGTTACGACATTAATTGTTAAAACCGATGTTCCACAAGAACAAGAAGAAACATTTAATATCAGGTTTCCCAGAGCTCTGGAGCGTATAAAAACTCTAGCGGAAAAAATGCAATACGAATCTAATGCCGATGATTGAATTCACTGAAATTTCTGTGATAAAATAAAAACAACTGGATAGAGTTCTTTTGGTTTAGTCGGTTCTGAAGCAAAGATGCCCGGAGGTCTGACCGTTCACTGGCCATCGGGACAATCGTTAAACGAGAATAAAACAATCCAGTTGGATAGCCAGAATGGGATTGGTGGTGTCAGCCCCGATATTAGGTTGCCAATGACTTCCCAAAATGCCATTCGCATCGCCAATGGCGAAGATGTCGAATTGGCAGAAGCGATTAAAGCGCTGAATAACACACTAAACAATCAATAGAATCAACGTATGGTCGTATGGAAGCCGCTTTGCGCAGTATATTGACGTAACGTTTTGTCAGTCATGTTATGGAAAAGTCGCCTTGTCATGAGGCGACGCAACCTCCATTTCACAGATTTCTTTTCAAATAAATCATATCAACTAACTGCTGATCATCTTCATACATAGGATGGTCGTAATTATCGATAAAAAAGTTTTTAACAACGTGTGATTTTACAAATCCACACCTTTCATAGAAACGTAGGATCGTCGGGCTATCGCCCGTTCCAACAGATAACTCACTACCAAACTGCTTATAGTAATCAACAATAAATGCAATTAGATTTTGTCCATATCCTTTGCGTTGATATTTAGGCACGGTAACAATATTCTTAAGTTCAAAAATGCCAGGTTGCTCTTGTGTAATAACGCAAATTGCCCTAATATCATCATCATGCAAGGCAAACATATCGCCACGGTACAAATATTTTTCGATCATACTGATCTGCTCATCGGCAATAAGTAATAACTCCATATATTTCATTTTATCGCTATCATTAATTTTCAAAATCTCCATTTACTATCTCCTATAAATAATTCAAAGAATAATCGCTTAACTTTCAGTCATGCTCAGATAACCGCGGTTCTGTGCCATCTTGATGGCCGCCATCTTACTGTTAACACCAAGCTTCTGGTAGATATTTTTAAAATGCGTTTTTACCGTTCCCTCGGCGATGTACAATCGAGCGGCTATTTCTTTTCGGCTCAGACCTACGGCGGCGAGGGATAGAATATTGATTTCGCGCCGGGAGAGCGTCGCCACAGGATGGGAAAGACCTATTACTGCGCTTTCATATCTGCGGCACAGCATCAGAATATGATTAAAAAACGCATTACCGGAATTTTCCTGAACAATTATTTTGAGCATCCCCATAATGTGGAGTGTGTTTTCCGCAAAGGGAAGCACCAGATTGTCGGCCTGTGCTTCGTCGAGCGCAGCCTCAAGAACGGATGCGCCATCTTCCAGTCCGTACAAACGGTAGCGAACTACCGCTTCAAAGATCCGGTTGTGGATCAGTCCCAAACGGTTGCTAAAGACGGAGAAATACTCATCAAACTGTTCGATGCGGAGCTCAAGCTCGTCGTATTTTCCCAAAGCAAGGAGGGTTTTCCCATATACGATATAATTAAAAGCGATGCCCTGATCGTAGAAGTCGGCCGCCTTAATTTCCCCAGTCTGCAGCCATGTGGGAATCTGTTCCGGCTGGCCGAGGCAGGCGAACACATATCCCTTACACAGATCAATGGTCGTGTTGTAGATGGCGTTGTTCATCTTTTCCACATGATGCTCCAACTCGGTCAGGAGATGAAGTACCTCGGAAACTTTACCTTCCACCAGGCGCAGGCGAATCAAAGTGAATTTAGCGCAAATGACAATGCCGATCTGAGACATTACTTCTGCTTTAGCAATCGCTTTGCGGCATTGTGATGCGACATTTTTCAAATCGCCTGTCTCAAGTGCGTATTCTGCTAAAGCAAGGGCGTCGCTTCCCGTCCCGCAGCCACCCGAAAATTTGGCGTAGCCCACATCCGCTGAAAGCAGATCTGCCAATTTACGAAAGCTGCCCTTGTCCCGGTAATAAAGATACAGATAGTGGGGAGAGGCAAATGTAAATTCATTTTCTTGTAAGGTAATGTAGGAATTCTGGCCATTTAGTAGATTGACGATTTCTGCATCCGTAGCGCACATGGCAGCGACATCATTAAATCGTGTAAACTTCCGGACGATTAAGATTTCCCCGAGAATCCGGTTCCGGTAGGTTTCCTCCAGGCTCTCCATGTTTTTGTAATAGTGCTCCAACTCATCAAGTCTTTCGTCCCACCCGAGGATTTCATTTTCCTTTCCCAGCACGATCGAATAGAACATATTCAACAGGTAGGCGAAAGGATAGTGGAACAACAACTCGCGCGGCAAACTGTTAAATAGTTCATCCGCGCCTTCAAAATCAAGCCAGTCATTGCGGATATTTTTAGGATTATTCAAATGGGCAAGGATATCCTCTGACCGTCCGGCCCGGTTCAGATAACTGTAGGCGGCAAGAAGATCCTGCTGGTTCATCAACCAGTCGCCCAGCCGCCCATACAAATTCTGCAGTTCCTCCTCAGAGAGTTGCCGCTTTATCCGCAAGAAGTTTTGCAGCACCGTATGTATTTTATAGATTCCCGTCTTTTCCTCATAATAGATAAAGGCATTCTCCATGTCCAGCCGTTTTAAGAGCTGCGGGGCGTCTTCCTGTTGCGTCACAAACGCGGCCTGTTCGGCCGTGAAGTCTTCCATGACTGAAAGCCGCAGCAGAAAACCTTGCGTCTTTTCATCATAGCGGGCAAACAGCGCGCGCTCGATCATGTTCTCCAGGGTAGTGCTCATTCCAATGGGGATACCGTTGTCAAGCCCTAAAAGGATGATATAGGCAAAGGAAATCCATCCGTCAGTGTACTGCCAGATCAGCTGCTGATCCGTATCCGTGATATCTGCTAACATCATCCGGCAATAGTCCTGAAGCTCGTCTTGGGTAAATTGCAGCAGTTGCTTTGGCAGCAGGCAGCACTGCCCCTTTGAAAGAAGTTCCATGAAGTCGAGATCGGTAGTATCTCTGGTGACCAACAAGATCGAAAATCCGTCCAGCTCCTCTTGGGCAAGTCGCAAAAACAGTCGGTTCAGCCGTATATCTCGCGCCAGATGGTAATCATCCAGAACCATTAAAAAGGTACCATCGAATTCCACATCATCGAGTGTCTGCAAGACCCTACCCATTTGCGGAGCGTCCGTAGGGAGTCCCAGTGATTTCAGGATGGCTCCTGCTTGTGCGTCTATTTTTATGATCGCGTTGGTAAAGCTATCCCAAAAGGCCGTCTCCGAATTACTGAAATCAGAAAAGGTAAACCAGAAGGTGTGAATGGCTTTCTTATCAATAAATCTTTTTACCGCTGTCGTCTTTCCGTATCCCATGGGGGCTTCCAGAATGGTGAGCGGATAGTCATAAACAGCGGACAACACAGTGTCAATCCGATCCCTGTTTAAAATCTTCTTATTTTTCAATCGCTTATCTCCATTGCCAAATTATTTTATCTCAGATTTGAAGTTCTTCAACCGTTTTTATATTCTTTCAAACATTTTCATATTATAACACACACAATGCGTCAAAAATCAAGTTCCGAGTAGAAATATGTGACCCTAAATATGCCAGGATTAGTTTTATAAACCATCCTTTTAGCCGGGAAGATATGTTGTGGGTATGTCCGTCCTAGCAAAGGGGCTTGAGCTGACAGAGGTTCAGACCCCTTTTTAAAAAGCACACAACTGGCAGGAAAAAATACCCCTTTTGGGAGATGTTTTTATTCTGAAATCCACTTTAAAATATAATATAACACCGTTTTTATTATATTTAGCTAAAGAAAGGCAGAAAAAAATGAAAATAACGAACGTCCATGCGACGGATGATTATAAGCTTTTGATCGACTTTGAAGAAGGCAATCAGGTTAACTTTAATATGCAGCGAATGGTTGAAACCATTCCTTTCTTAAGGCTGAGGGATCTGGAAGTATTCAAAGATGTTAAATTTGAGGACAAAGCGGTTTGCTGGGACTCTCCAGATGGAAAGCCAGAAGTGATGCCGTTACGGATGACCGTAGACAACATTTTATTTGCGTTGCGGTAGAACTTTGTGAAAAAGGAGCTTTATGAAAGGCTCCGATAGATGAATAGGAGAAAATTCAGATGACGATTATAAAAAAGATCCGGGTAATATTCATTATTGCAGCCATGCTATTGACCCTGATACTAATACTAATACTGCTACCGATGTCGGTTGCTTTTGCCGATGAAAAAGGGCCAGAAGACGTATACTACAGCCTTAATCCGGGAGGTACCTATTATTTTGACCTGTCGGCGCAGGGTATTCCGGGGAAGATAAACCCAAATCTGCCAGATACCAGCCTGAAATGGGTGCCGTTTACCTATGCGGGCACGGTGCGTGCCTATTCTCTGGATGGAACCTCCAACGGCAATGCAGGAGCTTCTTCTTCTGCCGTCGCGACTCCTCGAACCCTGTTTGTAGCTGATTACAATGTGTCAACATATGCTGCCTGGATAGAGTATGCCCAGGCAGGTCTCATATTTGGAAAACAATACGACTCTCGTGGTCTTTCCTACGACATTCGCTCCCTCAGTACCGGTAACAGCTACGTTGATGGTCAAGGATCACCGGCAACCAATGAGTGGGATCAAATACTGAATAAGAATATAAGCTATATAAAAAATTCAGGAACAGTTTCATGGGGTCAGGATACCTCAACATACAGAACGGACTATCGTTCTCAGCGGGGGGGAGTCTCGACCCGCTCTTATGATCGCAGCTTTTATAGCGGTAGTGAAGATGAGAACGGCTTTCGCCCCGCTCTGATGGTAACAAAACGTATTAATGCAGGCACTTACGGCCTTAAAGCCATCACTTACGATATGAATGGCAACGGCACGCTGGGCAGCAAATCCCTTACCTCGGCCACCGTGATCGTTAACGGCTATGAAGACACGGTGACCCTGCCCGCAATTACCGAAGCCAACGGTTTTAACTATACAGGACCAGGCAAGCCCGGCTGGTATTACGAGGGTACATTTTATGAACCGGAAACACAAATCAGCCTTCCTACCGGTGCGGTATTAAGGGTAGGATGCAAAGTCGGCAGCGAGCAATTAAATCTTCCGATAGGCACGTATTATTTCGATTTGTCGACCCAGAACATTCCCGGTACAAAGAACACCGCCCAGCCCGATTCCAGCCTGAAATGGGTACCCTTCACCTATGCCGGAACGGTGAATGCCTATTCCCGTACATCGACGGGCGCTAGCACGGATCTAAATGTATCGGTCAATAAGCGCAGCCTGTTTGTGGCCGATTACAATGTGACAAAAGTGGTTTCCTGGGACGAACTGAACAACGCCGGTCTCATCTTCGGCAAAGCCTTCAGCAAAGACGGCGCTAATTACCTGCTCCGTTCCCTGTCTGCGGGAAGCAACATCACGGGAACCGGAGAAAGCCTGCGGGGGCTACCGAGTACCAATGAGTGGGATCAAATCCTAAATAAGGATAGGGGCTATATTAAGAACACCTCCGAAATGTATTCCTGGGGGCAGGATACAAATCTTAGTAACGGGTGGGAACGTTACCTCCGTGGGTACCAAAGCTCGCCCCGCGGAGTGTGGACGTACCCTACCTCGGTTAAGATTGATACCTGTGGCTTCCGCCCGGTTCTTGAAATCCAGAATCCTGAAACACTGGGAATAGACGGACTAAAATATATCACCTTTAATATGGGTAGCCTGGGCACGATCGGTGACAAAAAAACGCTGACCTCAGCTAAAGTGGTATATCGTGACAGCCTGACCCTACCGGCAATTACCGAAGCTAACGGGTTTAACTATTCGGGGCCTTCAGGCACAGGCACACTCGGTTGGTACGTCGGAAGCCAGTTTTATAAACCAGGAACAACAACCACCCTCGCTATGGGTACGGTCTTGACACCGGGATACAGCATTGCTCCGTCCGTCACCGGGCCAACTGCGATGAGCCTGAGTAAGGGATACAGCGCTACCTCTACAGGTGGGTACACCATAACGGGTACGGATTCAGTAACAGTGAGCAAAACTTTCGGTGATGACAGAATTACTTGGAATAGTAGTACAAAGAAGCTGGACATTGCCGCCGGGCTTGAGGTGGGCAACTATCCGGTTACGTTGACAGCCAGCAATGGTATTTCGCCAGACACGACGCTGAATTTCACGCTGACGGTGGTATTAACCTATAAGTTAGAAGTTACCCCGAACTACAAGTTCTTCAATACGGAGAAAGAAGGTTACGGTGAACTGCCGGCGCAGAACTTCATCATTCGCAATACCGGATCCGGTACCATTACCGGTCTGAAAGCATCAGTGCCGGAGGGGCGCGGGTATGAAATCAGCGAGTCGCTGACAAGCGATACCATTCCTCCGGGCGGCACAGCCACAGTGAAGGCGCGGCCTAAGAGCGGACTTTCGAAAGGGCCTGGCCTCAACATCAAGTACTACGACACCACCCTTAACATCACGGGTGATAACGGGATTTCTGCATCGGTCAATTTGAGCTTCGGTGTATCTGGTGCCGCCCCGACCATCACCGGCCCAACTGAGATGAGCCTGACGGAGGGATACAGTGCCACCGCTACAGGTGGATACACCATAACGGGTACGGCTCCGGTAACAGTGAGCAAAACTTCAGGTGATGCCAAGATCACATGGGATGATACAAACAAGAAGCTGGATATTGCGGCAGGTCTTACGGCAGGCAGTTATCCGGTTGTTCTGACAGCCCAAAACAGTACGCTGGTGAATACATCTCTGAAATTCACGTTGACGGTGAAACCAAGCTATACGGCGGAAATTACCCCGAACAGCAACATCTTTAATGCGGTGACAGAAGGATACGTTGAGCAGGAGGCGAAAAACTTCATCATTTTGAGTACCGGCACAGGTACGATTACCGCTCTTAAAGCCACTTTGATCAATGGAAGCAAGTTTGAGATTAGCGATCCGTTGACCAGCGATACCATTCTTATAGGCGAAACAGCCGCAGTAAAAGTACGGCCCAAAACGGAACTTTCCGTCGGGGTTCACACAGATACCCTTAAAATCACGGGAGATAACGGACTTATTATAACTGTAGGGCTGTCCTTCAGAGTAAATACAGCTCCTATTGCTCCTGTTGCTCCCGTGATCACTGGCCCAACTGAGATGAGCCTGACGGAGGGATACAGTGCCACCGCTACCGGTGGGTACACCATAACGGGTACGGCTCCGGTAACCGTGAGCAAAACTTCCGGTGATGACAAGATTCTATGGGATGACACAAACAAGAAGCTTGATATTGCGGCAGGTCTTACTGCGGGCAGTTATCCGGTTGTTCTGACAGCCCAAAACGGTACTTCACCGAACGCGACACAGAATTTTACGCTGACAGTGAAGCAAGACCCGGACATTGCCATTGTGGCTGCGGCAAAGGCAGCTATTGTGGATGGCTCTGTTAATATGGCCTTTGGCGCAAACCAAGCAGATAAAACTGCGGCGGTTCAGAGCTATGTGAATAATCTGATTGCCGGCGATGCTGAAGGGGTGATGGCAACAGTCACCCATGACAGCGGCGATCAGTACAATGTTGCCCTTTCCAAAGGCAGTGCAAGCGACAGTAAGAGCATTACCATGATGGTGAACGAAGCGGCAGACCCAGACATTGCCATTGTGATGGCAGCATTTAATGCAGTCGATGGCGCATCTTATAAAAATATGACTCCGGCGGAGGCGGTCGGTGAAGATGCTGTTGCAAACGCAGTGACAGCCACAGCGGAAACGGCGGTGAATAACAGCATCGTCACCGTCATCGTCACCAAGGTCTGGCCGGGTTATGTACTGCCGATAACAGGCGACGCGGACAACCCGAACGGCACCAATGGCCGCTATGGCTTTAAAGTCACCGTATCCAAGGGTTCGCAGAGCCTATACACCGGCTGGAAATACATCGACATAACCGCGGAGCCTTTCATCGGCATTACCAATGCACAGGCGGTAGCGGCGGCAAAGGCAGCTATTGTTGACGGCTCCGTCGATGTATCCTTTGGCGCTACCCAAGCCGACAAAACCGCGGCGGTGGAGACTTACGTTAAAGGTATGATCGACAAAATCGCCGATGCCGCAGGAGTTACGGCAACAGTCACTCATGACAGCGGCAATCAGTATAACGTCGCCCTTTCCAAAGGCAGTGCAAGCGACAGTAAGAGTATTTCCATGACGGTGAACGAAGTGGCAGACCCAGACATTGCCACTGTGGCGACGGCATTTAGCGCAGTCGATGGCGCATCTTACAAAAACATGACTCCGGCGGAGGCGATCAGTGAAGAGGTTGTTGCAAACGCAGTGAAAACCACAGCGGAAACGGCAGTGAATAATAACAGTGTTACCGTTATTGTTACCAAGGTTTGGCCGGGTTATGTACTGCCGACAGCAAGCGACGCGGATAATCCGAATGGCACCAATGGCCGCTATGGATTTAAAGTCACTGTATCTAAGGGTTCGCAGAGCCTATACACCGGCTGGAAATACATCGACATAACCGCGGAGCCTTTCATCGGCATTACCAATGCACAGGCGGTAGCGGCGGCAAAGGCAGCTATTGTTGACGGCTCCGTCGATGTATCCTTTGGGGCTACCCAAACCGACAAAACCGCGGCGGTGGAGACTTACGTCAAAGGTATGATCGACAAAATCGCCGATGCCGCAGGAGTTACGGCAACAGTCACTTATGGCAGCGGCAATCATTATAACGTCGCCCTCTCCAAAGGCAGCGCAAGCGACAGTAAGAGTATTACCATCGAAATCGACCCGGCACCGCCTACGGGCACAGCTCCGACCATTACCACAAATTCACTGGATAACGGCGTGGTAGGTACAGCTTACAGCAAGTCCCTTACGGCCACCGGCGATTCGGCTTTCACTTGGAGTATCGACAGCGGCGATCTGCCCTACGGTCTGACACTCGATGCGAACACTGGCTGCATCAGCGGTACGCCGACAACGACTGGTACGTTCAGCTTTACCGTCAAGGCGGTCAACAATGAAGGCGACGATACAAAGGCATTGAGTATCTACATAAGCTCAGCATCAAGCGGTAGTGACGGGGGAAACACCGGTGGAGGTTCACCCACACCAGATCCGGAAGCACCCATTACACACATCATCACCACATCGAGCGCCATTAGTTTCGGGAGCTTGACGGCAGGCTACACCACCCCTCCGATACAGACCATGACGGTGAAAAATACCGGCAATCAAAGCGTGACGCTGACGCAGCCAACTTCTGAGCATTATGCCATTGGTGCGCTTAGTCATAATATTTTGAACAAAGATGAAACAGTTACCTTTACGATCCAGCCGAAACCGGGACTTGAGGCAGGTAGCTATAACGAAAGCTTCAGCATTGCCGGAACAAATGGCGCTTCTGCTACAATATCACTGAGCTTTACAGTTATGGAAGCACCAGTGACGGTGGCCTACCGCGGCCATATTCAGGATATTGGCGACTACCCGCTTGATGGCAGTTGGGTTAACAGCCCCGAGAAAATTGGGACGGTCGGCCAGAGCAAGCGGATTGAGGGCTTTGAAATCCGTCTTGGGGCAGCTGCTCCGGCTGAGATGGAACTGCGTTATAACGTCCATGTCGAGAACAAAGGCTGGCTTTATGACGAGAACGATTGTGCTGACTGGCCTAAAGACGGCGCCTACGCTGGCACCCGCGGGGAAAGCCTGCGGATTGAAGCGGTCAAACTGGTACTGACCGACAAAGATGGCAAGCCGTATCCGGGTTACAGTGTTTACTATCGCGGCCATGTCCAGAATATCGGCGACCTGCCCACAAAAAGCGCCAACTGGTGTACTGATGGTGAGAAGCTGGGGACGGTCGGCAGTTCCCTGCGACTGGAGGCGCTGCTGGTTAAGGTGGTCAAAAATGAGACCGATCTGACGGCGGATCCGGCGCTGCTTGAATAGATTAAAAAAATCAAAGATGATGATACCGTTTCGAACTTCAAAATAGCAGATACTGATTTGTCAATAGGAATGTTAGGAACAATATGCTACAATAAGATATTGTGGAACAGAAAATGGGTAAAAACCAGGCTAAATAATGTCCGGTTTTTACCCTGATTTATTTGCGAAAATGTTGAAAATAGATGTTTGAAGGTGAGTTTTGATGCAAATTGCTATTTGTGATGATGAAAATGAAATAAGAAATATGATCGCAAGATATGTGAAAATATTTTCGCCAGATTGTTTCGTTAAGCTATATCGATCAGGGGAAGAATTGTTGGATGATATACAGGTGTTTGATTTAATTTTTCTTGATATCCACTTGGGTGGTAGGAATGGTATGGATATTGCCAGGCAGCTTAGAAAAAACGGCTCCCAGTCAATTATTATTTTTGTTACGGCGTTGGAAGAATATATTTTTCAAGCATTTGATGTTGGGGCATTTCATTATCTGGTAAAACCGATTGATAAAGTTAAATTTTTTGAGGTGTTAAAATGTGCAGTTGCAAAATGGAATGAACAAAGCAAATTAGAACAGTTAATGCCAGAAGAAAAAAGTATCAATATCAAGATCGGAACGACAACAAATAAGATTTATAGAAAAGAAATTATTTATATCGAATCTGATAATCGGAAGGTGATTTTACATAAAGCCGATAGTACGATAGAATTCTATGCGAAACTTTCTGATCTAGAGCAAATTCTGGACGATGATTTCGCACGAACACACCGGTCGTTTTTAGTTAACATGAGATATATCCTAAAGTATAATGCGACATCGGTCACCTTGGAAAATGGCGAGAATATCATGATGGCAAAACAAAAATACAGAGAATTTGTAAAACAATATTTGAAATATTCGAAAAGGAAGATGCTATAAATGAATGCTGAAACGATCGAAGGGTATTATCGGATTGTTTCAATCTTATATACAATCGGGATCCAAGCCATGACAGCATTTTTTTTGTATAAGATGACCCAGGCATTTTTAAAACAGAAAAATTGTAAGCCGTGGATCGTCGGTATCGTGTATTTTGCAAGTGTTGTTCTGATGTATTTTATTCCCTATGAACTTGAAAATACGGCTATATATTTTATTGGAATGATTATTTCATTTGTAGCGATGCTTTGTATATGCAGCGGAAATACGCAGATTAAGTTATTTGTTGCCGTTACTTTTTTTGCGGTACGTTGGTTGGGATTATCGATGGGAAGCTGTATTTATATTCCTATTTCTGATGCCGCACAGAACATGATTGATATTTCTTCTCCGGAAGTGTGGAAATACAATTTCATCCTATATGTAGGTTTAACACTATTCGATTTCGTTGTCAATTGTATTTTTGTCGGCATTCCGGTACTCATTATTATTAAAACATTTGTTTACAAAAAGGTGAGATATAGCTTTAAGGAAACCATCTTTTTATTAGTGCCGGCAATATCAGGACTGCTTAGTTATGTCATTATGCGGAGTTATAATAAGGTCTATGAAAATATGTTGGGAATAGATCTTTATAGCGCAGCTCCTTATTTTTATCTTTTTAGGTTCTTAAGTGACTTTATTTCGATCATGACGATCGTTGTCGTGATCGTTCTTTTTCAAAATCTTGAGCAAAAAAAGCAAGAAGAGCAAAAGCAGTATTTATTACAGAGTCAGATAAAAGACATTCAATCACATATTAGCGAAATTGAATCGCTTTACCAGAAAATGCGAGGATTAAAACATGACATCAGAAATCATGTCACAACAGTCAAAAGTCTGATGGAACAGAAAAACTATGACGAAGCGACCGAATATTTAAGTTCCATGAATAAGGCCGTGGAAATTTTGGATCATCATTTTAAAACCGGCAATCCGATAACAGATGTCATTATTAATGGAAAATACAACGAAGCGGTAAAGAAAAACATTGAATTTCAATCAAAATTTGCGTTTCCGATAGACACCAATATTGATGCCTTTGATTTGAGTATTATCCTGAATAATGCGCTTGAAAATGCGATAGAAGCAAGTGAAAAAGGTGCGAACGGTTTTGTCTCGATTGAATCGTTCAGAAAGAAAAATACCTATTTACTGATGGTGGAGAATAGCTATTGTGGTTCAATCGAAATGGATGAAACCAGTGGGCTGCCCCTGACATCAAAAAATGATGCCAATTTCCACGGTATGGGTCTGACAAATTTGCGCGAAGTGGCAAAAAAATATTATGGCGATATTGAAATAGAACTAACGAAAAACAGCTTTCATTTAACGATTATGATAATGATTGAATAAAGATTAAATAAAAATAATGAGTGTAATAAATTTTCTCAGAATAGCTGAACTTATTGGTAGGTGGGCTATACGAAACGACTTTACTACAAAAATAAGATGATTCACAACGTCCTGCTAATCTACCCCTCCTTGAAACCGAAAACAGATATAGAAAATCGCTAAGATTATCAAATTATTAAGGAGGCAATAATTATGCAGATAGGAAGTGCGTTAAGTAGTGGTTCAACTAATTTGTCAGGAAGATCGGCAGGAGTATCAGCGGGAACGGATGCGCAAACAAAAAATATCCAGAAGCAGATTGAAAATGCTCAGAAACAATTACAGGGGCTTGCTGAAAATGACCAGTTAAGTCCTGAAGATAAGATGAAAAAGCGTCAGGAAATCAATCAGCAAATTAGTGATTTGAATAAACAATTAAGACAACATCAGAGTGATCTTAGAAAAGAGAAGCTACAACCAACCGGTTCATCAACGGATGAGATTCAGGGCGGCCAACCAAAAGCGAACAGTACCACCCAAAACTTCAAGGGAACAGGCCTGTCTCGGGCTGGTATGATGGCTGTGATATCGGGAGATACTGTGCTGAAGCAGGCACAGGTGCAAGAACGTGTTGTGACGAACATGAATGGGCGTGTAGGCGTTCTGGAAAGTGAAATAAAGCTGAACAAACTTAGAGGTGCTTCGACAACCTCGCAAGAAGCAGAGCTGGCAGACACACAAGAAAATATTAAAAATGCAACTTCTTCCCAGATAGAAGTACTTGCGGATGCCAATGGTAAAATGTCAGAAGCTGATAAGACAGAAGAGACCGACAAGGCCGACAAGACAGAAGAAAGTACCGATAAGATGGAAAGTAACAATACCACTGAGACATCGGCAGTTGCTAACAAGGAGAAGGATGAAAATGCCGCGTTATCTGCTGGCGCAGGTAGTCATACTATATTTATCGTAGAACGTTCGGATTTTTTAGGCGTTAAGTCGATGGATATCAGGGTTTAAATCCATGGCGGGAAAGTGCTAGGGAACAAAGGTAAGAAAAACAATAAAATAAAACGACAAAAGTTCATAGTAAAGGCTATTGATATGCTACTTTAGTGATATTCTATTTTAGCAATATTCAATAGCCTTTGTTGCGCACAATATTTCCTGTGTTTCCTTATGGTTTATCCCCTGGTTTTTTATACTAGCTTAAACAAAATCTTAAACAAAAGTTACTTCCAAGTAACTTTTGCAAAAATATGACATGTAGCAGCTTAGCCAAACTTGATTGTAACCACCCCACCAGAATCGCAGTTTTGCAGTTCAAGTTGTCCTGCGTGTGTTTTCGCGACGCGTGCGGCAAACCAAAGGCCAAGGCCATTGTGTCCATCGGCACCACGCGCTGCGTCGCCACGCCATAGGCGCTCGGTTGCATGGTGTAGCGCCGCCTTGCTAAAACCGGAGCCTTCATCACACACAGTGACTTGCCAGCCACCATCTACCATGCGGCCTTCCAAATACACGTTTTTACCCGCTGGGGTATGCTCGATGGCATTCTGCACCACATTACCGAGGGCCCGAAGTAAATGGTCTTTCTGAATCCGTGCAGTACCTTCCAGACCGTTTTGGGTGTGCAGGCCAATCCTCTGGGCTTCGGCAATGGCGATGGTGCGCTGACAAAGCTCGTCAAACATGGCGGGCAGGCTGGTGTTTTCAAATGCCTCATCCGCACCGGCGGAGGTTTCTAACAGACTGGCAACATACTGCTTGGCGCGGTTGTTGCTGGCCACAATTGTTTCCACCATTTTGCGGCTGCTCTCAGACAGTTCTTCATCCAGGAGAAGTTCGGCGTTGCCGCCCACCAAGGTAAGCGGGGTCTTTAAATCATGCGTGAGGGCGGCTATTTCGGCCTCGCGTTCTAGCTGTGCCGCCCATTGGGCGGACAGGGAGCGGTGCAAGGCCTCCTTCATATGTTCCATCGCACCGAGCGCCTGGTCAAACTCCCGGATGCCTGCATGGGGAATTGCAAAATCGAGCTCCTGCGCGCCGACCTTCTCACTCACCTCGCCAAACAACTTCAGCTTGGAGGCGAGACGCCGCCGGAGCCACAGGGTGTTAAACAGCAGACAAAGCACCCAGGCCCCACCAAGTGTGGCCAGCCACAGGTATTCAAATGGTGGCAACATGTCGCGTAGCATCGGGTTGGAAAACTCTGCCCGGTAATACCAGTGAAAAATTGCGGTGCTGCCATCCGTATAGGTGTGTCGCGAAACATGGATGCTGTCGGTGTCCTCTCGTAAAAACCCGGCCAGGTTTTCCAGCTTCTTACCCGCCACATTGCCTGCCAACACGTCGCCGTTTTGGCCAAACAAAGCGTACTCGGCCAGAAAATCGTCACCCGGAGAGACAAACGTTTTTGGCTCTCCGGCCAGCAGTTGCTCGACCTGTTGGTTGGAGACGTAGCCCTGGTAAATAACGCCGGTGTTTTGAAGCCACCCAAAGCAGCAATACCAGACCAGGCAACATAACAACATACAACCAAGCATCACGATGGCAAATCGCAAAAGCACAAAGGAAAGGCTTACAGAATGCTGTTTTTTCGCCATTTGTAGCCCACCCCCCAAACGGTTTCGATGGGGCTGATGGCGTCGGCTTTTAGCTTGGCCCGGATATTTTTGATGTGCTCCGCAACGGCCGACGCATCGCCCTCGGCCTCAAAGCCGAAAACCGCTTCATATAATTGTTCTTTGGTAAACACTTGGCCGGCATGCAGGGCCAGATGCTCACAGATCGCGTATTCGCCCCTGGTAAAGGGCAGTGCGTGTTCGCCCGCGATGGCCACTTTTGCCTGCATATCAAAGCGCACCCCGCCTCGGCTCAGGGTGTGGGTCGGCTGACGCACCTCCCGCCGCAGATGGGCATTTACCCGTGCGCGCAGTTCCGCAACACTGAAGGGCTTTTTAATGTAATCATCGGCGCCCAGACCAAAGCCCTGGACAAGGGCCGCGTCTTCCGCCTTGGCGGTTAGAAACAGGATGGGGCAATCCACCTCGGCTCGGATCCGGCGGCAAAGGGAAAAGCCATCCTCGCCGGGCATCATCACATCGAGCAGCAGCAGATCGTAAAGCTGGCACCGGGCGGGCTCCACGGTAGCGGCATCCGCTTCGGTGTCTATCTGGTGGCCGTCCTTTTCTAAGGCGGCACGCACCAGGGATAGCATATCAAGGTCATCATCGAC
The DNA here is from genome assembly GCF_963664135.1 of uncultured Acetobacterium sp. Taxonomy (NCBI): domain Bacteria; kingdom Bacillati; phylum Bacillota; class Clostridia; order Eubacteriales; family Eubacteriaceae; genus Acetobacterium; species uncultured Acetobacterium sp. The sequence continues at coordinate 2,441,637 of NZ_OY760905.1, forward strand.
CACTAACAGTTTCGGCATCATCTCACCTCCTATTTTACTCTTGAATAACGTTACCTTCCCATCGACTAAACCATCGCAGTGACAAAACCAGAACAGTCGAAGTAATCATAATCAGCGAAAGAATACCTGGAAAAACAGGTGTACTGGAAAAGTCAAAATAATTTTCCAAAAACCGAACACCCCATTCCCAAGGAATGATCGGCCAAATTTTATCACCAATCGCATTTTCAAAGTAACCGGCTAAAATTGTGCCAGATATCCCTAACAAAACAGAAATACTTGAACCAAATCGAAAAGCAAACGGTATGTGTAATAAATATAAAAATAAGTTGCTAAATAAAAACAGATAAAATAGGGCGAAATATGACCCAAAGTGTGCGGTGCTGATATCCAGAAAAAAATTGATGCCAACATAGAAACACAGTTCATATAGTATCATATTTATGGCGAAAAGAAATAGTAGAAAGAACACTTTCCCCAGGTATACGCTACTTCGCGACGCCACTAAACCCAGCGCATTGGCGTTATTTCGATCTAAATTAATAAAAATTGGCACAACAATACTCACAAAAATCGGATAACATAGTTGTAAGATAACAAAAAAAAACCGCACATCAGAAATAAGATGATATCCGCCAGAAGCGTAATAAACGAAGAATAATGTTGTAACTACAATCGGCGGTAACAGATGCAATAAAACAATTGGCGTTCGTTTGATCTTGGTAAAGTTGGAAAAAAACTCCCTGATAATCGTCATTGGCGATCCACCTGCTTGCTGTACCAGCGTGAAAATAAAACGGTAAGAACGAACGCAGCTAGCAAGCTTATCAATGCTAGCAACGCACTTTCGCCTAAAGTCAAAATCCATCTTGCACCGGCTTCGACCAACAAGCCGTTTGGCAAAACGCCAAATAAGGTCACCATAAATCGTGCCGGCCAGCTATATGGGAAGAACCAGAACAAAGGCGTCAAGGAAAAAAACAAACCGCCGAATGCGCTGGCGAACAAATTTATGATAACCGAACCAACAAATCCGACTTTTTGATCCAAAAACGAACAGAACGGGATCTGCCATAATAACGAGAGCCACAATAAGCCGTATCCTAAAAGATAATAACCGCTATGACCAATTGCAGCTGAAACACCTGATACGATGCATTCAGAGATAACCGTGATAAATGATAACAGTAATGAGATGATCAAAAGATTAAGCGCTATCAATAAGGTGTTAGCAATAAATATCTGCTTCAAGTCGATGGGCAAACTATAAAGCGTTCGGTATTGGTGCTTTTGATCCTTATCATTCACTAAATGACATAAAAACACAATGGACAAAGACGCAATCGGCATACACCAATTGCAAACCATGGCGCTTGAAAAACCACCTAACCCAATACCAACAAAGATAAATACCATTGATATTAAAACTAAAGTGGCCGGAATAAATATCATCAGTTTTCTAAATAGAGAGCGTTTGAATTTCAAGTTTTCTGCTTTTAAATAGGCTTCAAACATCAGGATGCACGCTCCTTTTTGATGATATCCATAAACAATTGTTCCAGGTTCTCAGTTGCATCAATTTTATCTTGATACAGGAGCGATCCATTGGATAGGATTCCGATGTCATCGGCAACTTGTTGTACTTCGCTTAAAATATGACTTGATATGACGACAGAAATCCCTGACTCCGCAAATGTTTTAAGCATTCTTCTTAATTCTTCAATACCAAAAGGGTCTAACCCGTTTGTCGGTTCATCCAGGACTAATAGTCGGGGGTTGTTCAGCAGCGCCAATGCGATACCCAATCGCTGTTTCATTCCCAAGGAAAAATCGGCGGTCTTTTTATTTTTAGTATCCATTAAGTCCATCTGTCGTAAAACGTCATGACATCTTTTGGTTGAAATCCCCATTAGTGTTGCTCGCACGTTTAAATTTTCAAATGCCGTTAAATTTTCATACAGTGGCGGGGATTCGATCAACGAACCAATAGTCAATAAATCTTTTCGAGTCCAAGGGTGATTGTTGAAAAATATTTCACCTGAAGTCGGTCGGATAATACCGGTAATCATCTTTAATAAGGTTGATTTGCCAGCGCCATTAGGCCCCAATAAACCATAGACAGAATTTTTTCTCACCGACATTGATAAATCTTTTATTGCATATGCCTTTTTGAATTTTTTAGATACATGATTGGTTTTTATGATGTACTCGCACGTCATAACGTCCTCCATTTTACATTCCGGTTTGGATAATGTCCGTTCCATAGGGTGTGTTCCTCCTTGTAGTTGTTACTGCCATGGTAACAGCCATTTTTAAGGATTTTATAAGGACGTAGGTGTTTTTTGAAAATTCAGCCCGGCCAGCAGCTCGGTTAGTGTCACACCAACCGTTGTAGGATAGAATAGGATGAAAAACAGAGAGAAGATAAATATCGCGAACGAAACGTCCCCAAGTCATATGTTTTTCAATCATAAACCGCCCAACGGGATAATAAAAAGATATTGATATAATAATTTTATTACGCTAAAGTAAAGTTTACAAAAGAGGACATCAAAAGCGAGGATTAAATTTATATGCCGTAGTATAATTTGCTCAAGGAGGTGAAGAAATGGAGTGGCTAAAGAATTTGAGCAATGCCATAGATTACATTGAAAAAAACTTGGCCGGTGAGATTTCCTATGAAGATGCCGCTAAAATTGCGTGTTGTTCCACCTATTATTTTCAACGGATATTTACTTATGTGGCCGGTATTTCGTTATCTGAATATATCCGACGTCGGAGGATGACGCAGGCAGCATTTGATCTACAGACGACAGACATGAGAGTTTTGGATGTTGCATTGAAATATGGCTATTCTTCCCCCACATCCTTTAACCGGGCATTTCAGAGTGTACATGGAATCTCTCCGATTTCCACAAAAGCACAGGGGAGCGTACTTAATGCGTACCCTCCTATCAAGTTTTTAGTAAAAGTTACAGGAGGTAGTGCTATGCCATATCGAATTGAAGAAAAAGGAACGATGCGATTGGTGGGTATCCGTATTCCCTTAACGGAGGATATGGAAGAAAATCTAAAACGTGTCCCGCCTTTTTGGAACGGGGCATTACAAGGCAGCCAGTTCCCTGAAATCTGCAAGCTATCAAACCAATCACCGAATGGTGTGTTTGGAGTTACCGCATACCAAGGATCTGGCGAAATTTATTATTACATTGCGGCAGCAACCGATAAACCTGTTCCAGCGGAAATGTTCGAGTATGAAATTCCTGCTGCTACATGGGTGATTTTCGAGTGTAACGGGCGTTTTAAAGAATCTATTCAAAGTATTTTCAGACGCTTCCTCACGGAATGGCTTCCATTCTCGGGATATACTTACGCAGAGTTGCCAGACATAGAAGTCTATCCGATTAGCAAAGAAAGACCGCAGGAGGGGCACTCCGAAGTGTGGATTGCGGTAAAAAAAGAAAAGGAGAATTGAATCGATGGAATACCAAATTGAAGTCAGAGACATTGAACCAATTCGCGTTGCTTTCCTACACTACAAGGGGATTGCAACCGGAGCAAATAAGTTTTTTCCAAATGTCTTCAAATCTATTCAGGGGAAAACGAATGGTGCACCATTTTTCTGTTATTATGTGATGAACCCGGAGACGAAAATGGGAGAAATGGATTTATGCGTACCGACTGAAAAAATTCCTGTCGGGAATGGAATAGAAGTAAAGGAAATGCCACATATCAAGGCCATTTGCGCTACACATACCGGTTCTTATGAAACCTTATATCAAGCTTATAGAGCAATCGACCAATATGCTGCGGAACATAAATTGCAATTGCAGCCACCGTTTAGGGAGGTCTACATCAAAGGGCCTGGGATGCTTTTGAAAGGGAATCCGGATAAATATATTACAGAAATTTTGTTCTCAATCAAGGAGGAATAATATGAACGCCATATGTGTTAAAGATTTAGTTAAAAAGTATCGGAATGGGGTGCAGGCATTAGATGGTCTTACTTTGACTGTAAATGAGGGAGAAATTTTCTCGCTCTTAGGGCAAAACGGTGCGGGAAAATCAACTCTTATCAATGTGTTGACCACATATCTGCGCCCGTCATCTGGTAGCGTAATCATGTTTGGAAAAGATGTTTACCGTGAAGCAGCTGCTATTAGAACCAAAATTTCTTGTGTAGCACAGCGGACATCTATTGATACACACCTATCTCTCACGGAAAACATGATGTTTCAAAGTAAGCTTTATAAGGTGCCAAAACCTGAAGCACAAAAACGTATAGAAACATTAATTTTCTGCTTTGGGTTAGAACGATATTTGAAGTACCCTGTTTCGTCCTATTCCGGTGGGGTAAAAAGACGGCTCGATATTGCGCTCAATATGATGTCAAACCCAAAAGTGCTATTTTTGGACGAGCCGACCGTTGGGATGGACGTTCAATCCCGCATGGCGATGTGGGATATGGTGAAAAAAATCAGAAACGATTTTGGAACCACGATTTTCTTGACAACCCACTACTTAGAGGAAGCCGACCAGTTAAGCGATACCATCTGCATTATGAAAAATGGGAAAGAGATACTTCAAGGTACGCCTCATGCTCTCCGAGAATACTTGCGACAGGATATGCTGAAAATCAGCTTTGTATCAAAAGAAGAAGCCAAAAGCTGTTTTGAACCGTTAAAAAGCTTTGTTAATCTGAAAGAATCGGATTTACGCCATGATAGAATTATTGCCAGTTTAAAAAACGGGCGTTACGATTTAAAAAAAGTTAATTGCTGGTTGTTGGAGCATGATATTCCTTTTGGGGGCATAGAAATTATGCAGCCTACCTTGGAAGATGTTTTTATCAAGCTAACTGGCGAAGATCGAAAGGCGGTCAATTGATGGGAGTTTTTACTCTACTCCAGCGCAATGTTAAATGGCGCTTCCATAATGCATTCACCATTATAATGACAATTTTACAACCTATTCTTTGGCTGGTTTTATATAGCGCCGTTGCCGGGCAGTCTATGCAGGGTATTGGAATTAAGAACTATTCTGCCTTTATTCTCCCTGGACTTATTGTACTGGTAAGCTTTGGAGCTTGCAGCAGCAGCGGCATTATGAATTACTTGATGAAAACGGATGGTAGTTTTTACCGGGTATTGATTGCTCCGGTTCAAAGAAGTTCGATTGTACTCGGACAAGTATTAGAAGCGGTATTATGTACTTTCATTGAAGTTGCTATTATGTGTATTGTCAGTCTATTCTTTTCTGTGAAAATTGCATCCGGATTTGTAGGATTGATCCTAATTGCTTTGCTGGTATTTATGACAGCGTTCTTTATGGCAGGACTTACTTATGCGATTAGTCTTTGCCTTCCAAATGAAGTCATTTACGAAACAGTGATGAACGCAATTGTCCTGCCGCTCTTCTTTCTAAGCACAGCATTATTTCCGGTGGACAGATTATCCGGAGGATTGGCAATTGCGGTTAATCTAAACCCGTTTACGCACGTAATTAACGCCGTACGAGCTTTGATTTTGCAGGGGAATATTGCTGTCCGTGATGTTATCCTTGTCTTTCTTTTACTGGCGGTTATGTGCTTTATTAGTTTTTCATGGGCATTACAGAGATTAAAAAAGGAAACAAGTTTATAGGTATCGTATTTTCTGATGCGGTTAATATGGAAAGAGCTTAAATTAAGAGGTCATTCAAACAAATAATTTTACTGCCTTTACTTTCATAATAACGTAACATTTCGTCAATTTTCCTTTTATCATAACTGGTAACGCAATCGGATAGGACATTAACCCCATAATTTGCTTTGCGTAAGTTGTAACAGGTTGATTTAACACAAGCAACAGCATCTGCTCCTGCTATGTAGAAATCACATATTTCATTTTCACTAATAAAGTCTGTAAATTCTTCACAGCTTAATGCGTTTCCTTTGCATTTTGTAAAAACATTTTTTGATACTATTTTCAAGTCTGAAGCTAATTCAGACCCATGTGTATTGGGTTTAAGAGTCCTCGTGCCGGCTGATAAATTTTCATGCCGGATATAAATAACATGAATAGTATGATTGACGGCCCAATCAATCGCTTTATTGATTGGGTCAATAACATCTTTGTAATTCTTTGTGATGTCATTTTGAATATCGATTATTACCAAGGCTTTTTTCTGCATCGTGTTTCCTCCTGATCGGTCGATCGATTTGTTTGTTTTTATTATATCGTGCAATTATTGACAACAGTATGGCAACAATCTATAATGAAAACAACAAATTTGGGAAGGCGGCGATCCGATGAAAGTTGACAGGCTGGTTAGCATTATTATGATACTCCTTGATAAAAAGCGGATCTGCGCACAGGAGTTGGCAGATAAGTTTGAAGTTTCACCCCGCACAATCTACCGCGATATCGGCACGATCAACATGGCGGGTATTCCTGTTCGCGGGGCATCGGGAGTGGGCGGCGGCTTTGAAATCATGCCGGAATACAAGATTGATAAAAAGGTTTTTTCGACAGCCGATCTTTCCGCGATCTTGATGGGGCTTTCCAGTCTTTCTAACATGATCCGCGGTGATGAACTGGTAAACGCCCTTGCGAAAGTCAAGAGTTTTATCCCCGCCGACAGAGCGAAAGACATTGAATTAAAAGCAAATCAAATCTGTATCGATTTAAGTCCGTGGATGGGCAACCGGAACGTACAACCCTATTTAGAAATGATTAAAACAACCTTGCAGGAAAGCAAGCTACTTTCGTTTGAATATGCCGACCGCTACGGAAATAAAACCGCCCGAACAGCCGAACCGTATCAGCTTGTCTTGAAAAGTAGTCATTGGTATTGGCAAGGGTATTGCCATAAAAGAAATGATTTTCGCTTATTTAAACTATCCCGCATATCAAACCTACAAATACAAGCGGAATCTTTTACGCCACGAGATTATCAAAAACCACAGTTAGATTTTGTTGATCTTTTGGCAACGCTGCAAACAAAAATAAAAATTCGGATTCATAAATCTGTCATGGATCGGGTACTTGATTATTGCCCTTATGAAGACTTTTCGCCAGACGGTGATGCGCATTTCATTGTTCGTTTTCCTTTCATCGAGAACGAATACCATTACATGATTCTTTTCAGTTTTGGCGATAAATGCGAGTGTTTAGAACCATTACATATCCGCTCCGAAATGAAGCGTCGAATACATGATATCGCGGCCATATACGAAAGTTAATACATGGAATAAGATGAAAAAGAGAAAAAAGACGAAAAAGACAAATGAGTTGTCTTGTCCTTTTTATTCTGTTCCAACTTTCAAGCCTATCAATGGACAGGCAATATTTTGTCTGCTTTGGCGATTAAGGCAAAAAATAATAATAAATAATAATACAAGTTTAGATGTAAAGCGAGGATACCTATGAATACTGATTTTATAAACTTAACAACAGAAAATCTTGCGGGTGAGCATTTATGCTGTATTATCCGCAGTAAAAAGGCCCATCCTGGTATTGACGCAAAGCGACAATGGCTGTCAGAGCGACTCAATGAAGGTCATGTCTTTAGAAAGTTAAATGAAAAAGCGACGGTTTTTATAGAATATGCGCCGCTGGAAACCGCTTGGGTGCCGATAACGGGTGACAACTATTATTATCTGTATTGTTTATGGATTTCTGGTAGTCACAAAGGAAAAGGGTATGGGAAATCGCTTTTGGAGTATTGTTTGGCTGATGCCAAAGAAAAGGGGAAATCCGGTATTTGTATGCTCGGAGCAAAAAAACAAAAAGCTTGGCTTTCGGATCAATCATTTGTGAAGAAGTTCGGCTTTGAGGTTGTTGATACCACCGATAATGGATATGAATTGCTGGCGCTTTCTTTTGACGGAACAACGCCAAAATTCGCACACAATGTTAAAACCCAAGCAATCGAGAGCAAAGAGCTCACCATTTATTATGATATGCAATGCCCCTATATCTATCAAAACATTGAGAAGATAAAACAGTATTGTGAAACAAATGAGGTTCCGGTATCTTTAATTCAAGTGGATACGCTCCAAAAAGCAAAGGAACTGCCGTGTGTTTTTAATAATTGGGCTGTGTTTTATAAAGGGAAATTTGAGACCGTGAATTTGTTAGATGTCGCCTATTTGAAGAGAATACTTAAATCAGGATGATTTTAAGCCCTTACAGCGATTATATAGAAGTCCGTCAATCACCATACGATTACAATTTGCTTAATAAGGACAATGACACCACCGGAATCGTCGAATAGTCCCGATAAGACGTATTGTGGGACGTGATTTCAAATAAGGCGCTATTTAGAATAATCATGAAGTGTGGACCATGAAATCTCCCCACGGCATAGCCACGCTATGTAGTTGAACAGGCTCTGCCGCATGAACATAGGAACAAGTTACCCACATCTGAAAAACATAGGCAAAAAATCGAAATAATTACCCATGTTTATTGCAATGGGGAAGAACTACGCTTACAATAGGAATAACTAAAGGTTTAGGAGTTGAAGAAATGAGTGTTTCGGTAAAGAAACTACCGCCTGCTATTGAACTTGAGACTAAAATAGTATTAAAGCAATTAACCCGTGCCCATCGAGCCCTGGCGGAACTCAAAGGCTTTGCTGAGATGATACCGAATAAGAATATTTTGATCAATGCAGTGACAATCATTGAAGCAAAAGACAGCTCGGAAATAGAAAATATCATCACCACCCATGATGAATTATTTAGAGCAATGAGTGGAGAAAACGATCAGAATCCTGATGCAAAAGAAGTTGTAAATTACCGGTCGGCACTTTGGCATGGGTACCAATTGGTTAAAGACAACGGTTTTTTGTCAACGAATATGATTATTGAAGTGCAAGGGCTGATTGAACTGAATCGTGCCGGCATTCGGAAATTGCCAGGTACGGTGCTAAAAAATGAAGCAACTGGTGAAATCGTTTATACGCCGCCGATGGGCGAACAGGAAATTGTAGGTCTTTTATCTAATTTAGAACAATACATTAATATGGTAGCGGCTGATGATCACATTGATCCCCTTGTCAAGCTGGCAGTCATTCATTATCAATTTGAGTCGATTCATCCTTTTTATGATGGAAATGGAAGGACTGGCCGAATCATTAATGTTTTGTATTTAGTGTTGCAGAAACTTTTAGATAGCCCGATTCTATATTTGAGTAAATATATTATCCGAAATAAAGCAACTTACTATCGGTTACTCCAGGAAGTACGGGTTAAAGAAAACTGGGAAGAATGGATTTTATTTATCCTCAAAGGAATCGAAGAAACAGCGATTGAAACGCTGATATTAGTGAAAGAAATCAATAAACTGATGGAAAATACAGCAGAAGCGTTAAAGGAAAGACTGCCAAAAGTATATTCTAAAGAGCTGGTGAATTTGATCTTTTATGAATTTTACACCAAAATTACATATATTGAAGAAGGACTAAAGATCTCAAGAAAGACGGCCGCAAAGTATTTATCGGATTTGGAAACAGAGGGATTTTTAGCATCGGAAAAAATAGGACGTGAACGTATTTATCTGAATAAAAGCCTGTTTGAAATTGTCAAAAATTCCGAAAAAACATTCAAGTAAAGCGGATAAAAAGATAAATGCGCATAAAAAACATTAGTATTTATGGCACTAAGAGGTTATCGGTATTTCCCGATGAATATTAGAGTTAGCGGGGATTCGTACCGATTTATGACAAAATCATTCAGGAGCGTCTGATTTTTTATAAAAAATCAGACAAAACAAAGCAGGCATTGTCGGGAAACGGTAGTTGCCGCAGGATATACTGTTATTACAGCAGGAGGTGTTAGGCATGGAATGGATGAAAGCTATTGGCGAAGCGGTCGATTATATCGAAAGTCACATGACCGAAGATATTACGACAGATGATGTTGCAAATCATGTTTGTATATCGAGCTTCTATTTCCAAAAAGGATTTAGCATGTTATGTGGTTACTCAATAATGGAATATATCCGCAATCGCAGGCTGGCTCTGGCCGGAGTCGCATTAACGAATAGTGATGCTAAAATCATTGATATTGCAATGATGTACGGATATGATTCACCGGATAGTTTTACCAAAGCTTTTACTCGTTTTCACGGCAGCACACCTTCTCAGGTGCGAAAGGACAGTAATATGATTAAGTCCTTTGCACCGCTGAGATTAACAATATCTTTGAAAGGTGGTTATCTTATGGATTACAAGATTACAAAAAAAGACAGTTTTATTATTCTGGCTTCGGCAAAAGAATTTTCTTACGAGAATGCCAAACAGGAAATTCCCGCTTTCTGGCAGGAGCATTATGCATCGGGGAAAGGTCAGACGGTTTGTGGCATGTTTGGAATTAACATCGACGAGGAAATGGGCAATGAAAAATTTGAGTATTTGATCGCCGATGTTTACAATCCTCTTATGGATATTCCTGAAGGTTTTATTACCAAAACAATCCCGGCGTTCACCTGGGCAGTTTTTCCCTGTAAAGGAGCGATGCCGATTTCGATTCAAAATGTGAATGCAAAAATATTTTCGGAATGGCTACCCACATTAAAGGAGTATGAATTTGCCGCCGGTTACTGTGTTGAAATGTACGATGCGCCTGATAAATATCCCAAGGGAACACAGGATGAAAATTATTATGCGGAGATCTGGATTCCAATAAAAAGAAAATAAAGCTATAAGACCCTGCAACCACGATGGGAGCAGGGTCTTATAGCTTTATGTAGAGAAAACGAAATGTCACCTCGGCACAGTTAGGCTTTCTTTTTACCATCGTCGATAATTTCGATTTCTAAATAATCAAACCAAATGGATTCGATAAACTGGTCTTGACGAAAAGTTGTCTTGGAAATCTGATTAAGTTCTTTTGTATTTTTGTCAAACCACATTGGTTTTTCTAAATCAAAGTCATGGCAGAAGGTCTCTAAAGCAGCTTGGATTTTATCATATATATTCAAAGATTTGTTATCAATTTCGATAACTTTTTCTTCTAAAAATTTGTTGTTTTTCATGATTTTTCCCCAAATTCGAACCACGTTTTTTACCTCTCAATCATCAATTTGCGGTTACATCCAGATAAGATTTTTAAATACCTGTAAAATGGACATATGTTGAGTATAAGGGGTGACGAGGGAAATGTAAAGAAAATTGGATTTTTCGTTTTTGTAATAGGACATATTGTTTGTCGGGAAACCGGAATTATCTGGCAAAATACTGGTGCCATCAGGTATGACCGATGGTTTAGCTCCCGCTTTCCGACCGGATCGTTTCAATGATATTCTGCTTTTGCAGTCGATGGGCGGCATAGCGGGTAGTGCTCCAGGTGATCAGAAATACAGCTAACACGCACAGCACAATGGCAAGCCATGGCAACGCATACGGAATCGGAAACATCGATCGAATCGGTAAATTTATAAAAATGCTCACGATAATTCCAACGGGCAGGCCGTACATGAGCGCTTTCAGCGAACATAAAACACTCTCGAGGTTCAGCATCTGCTTCAATCCTGCCGCGGTCATGCCTACGCTCTGTAAAACGGCAAATTCACGGGAGCGCATCCGTACATTGGTGGACATTGTACTGATCACATTGGTAAATCCGATTAGCATGAGAAGCAAAACAAAGCTGTACATAAAGATCGAGGCCAGAACAATGGCGATGTTCATCACCTTCATGTAGTCGTCCACTTGATAGACCCGTGTATTAAACCCGGACTCCATATAAGAGGCATCCGTATTTTCGGGGAATGTCTGTGCCATCACTTCGTTTGCATACGTGATAAAACCCGCCACATCAGAGGGGGCGGAATACCAGGAGTAGCCACGAACTTCGGCCTGTGGCACAATCAAACGAACCGGATTCGTATTGGGATAAAAAAGCTCCTTTGGCATGTCGGCCTGCGTCAAGACGCCCTGTATCGACAGTTCATAGCTGCTTCCATCCGCTTTCACAAGCGTAATGGCGTTCATTTGGGGCGAAAACGGCACCAGGTCAACCTTTGTTCCGTTGTCGTTATAGCTGTAGTGGTTGAGCAAAATGGTGGAGCCGAAAGGGACACCGGCCTTTTCGCAAAGCGCGGCATAATGGGTATCATCCAAAACGATCATCTCCACCGGAAGTTCCGGTTTGTTCAGCTGGTCAGAAGCCGCTAATACATTCTGCATCGGTGTAGAAATAAGTTCTCCAGGCAAAATGGTTTCATAGGTGTCAAGATCGTTACCCATGCCGAAAATCGCTGTGTGGTCGAATTCTTCCAGCTTTTGGGCAATGGTGTTCCCCTGTTCACTGCTGATGGGATGGATATAAACGGTTTCCTTCTTACCGGTCGCTTCGTTCATACGCCTGTCGTAAGCAGAGGTGTACTCTGTCAAAACGGTTTGATCAATATCGAGCCGGATATAGGATTGGATGGCATTTGCCTGACCGCTCAGTTCCCCGAGGCTGACGAATAATATGACACCGGCGGCCAGCGCAATCACGGTCGAACGAAAATTTCGGCGGTTACGCTTGATATTTTTGGCGGCCAGCGTTCCCTCAATACCAAAAAGCCGTTCGATCAAAGGACTGGTGCGCACCTGTTTGTGGTCAATTTTTATTTCTCCGGTGCTGCGGATACAATCAATGGCAGAAGCCTTCGCCGCCTTATGCGCCGGAAGCCATGCGGAAAGCAGCACTGTCAAAAAGCAAACTGCCGCCGCTAGCAGCAGGGCTTTCCAGGATACTACAAACGAAAGCGACAGCGTAATCTCGTTCATCATGATGTGAACCAAACGGTTCAGATCATCCAGGAAATGATTTGCGACACCAATTCCAACAAAGGTTAAGAGCAACCCCGCAAGGATGCCCAAAGGAATGCCAATTGCCGAAAGCAGAATACTTTCGTACATAACGGTGTTTGTAATTTGTTTTTTGGTGGCACCGACGCATTTCAAAACGCCAAACTGCGTCACGCGCTCACCGGCGCTGACACGGAAAACATTGGAGATCACGATGATCGCCATGGAAAGAATGATGATGCCGAAAAGAATTGCCGGTACAAGCAGCAGCGCCACATAGCTGTTGCCGTATTCGCCATAATTCACGCCTAAAAAGCTAACCAGCATGGCATTGCCACTGGCCACAAAACTGCATACGGCGGTAATCAGCGCCGTCGCAAGGGTGATGGCGATCAAGGCACCGATGGTGCGGGAACGATTGATTTTCAGCTGGCTGTATGCCAGCTTTGCCGTGATCCTCATGCCTTCATCACCTCGTCCGAAAGAATTTGACCGTCTCCGAGGGTGATGATTCGGTCTGCCTGCAAGGCTATCTTTTCATCATGGGTAATGACCAGCAGCGTCTGATTGCTGCGCTTGTTCGCAAGCTTCAAAAGGTCGATAATCTCGCGGCTTGCTTTGCTGTCCAGATTGCCTGTAGGCTCATCGGCAAGAATAAAAGCCGGGTCGTTAATCAGCGCTCTGCCCACCGACACCCGCTGCTGCTGGCCGCCGGATAATTCGCTGGGCAGATGCGTTGCGCGCTCCGCAAGGCCAATCGTTTCGAGAATCGAAGAAAGCTTATCCGGATCTGGCTTGCGGTGATCCAGCAGACGCGGCAGCATAATGTTTTCCGCTGTCGTCAGGGTGGGGATCAGGTTGTAGAACTGATAGATCATCCCAATGTTTCGGCGCCGGAAGATCGCAAGTTCGCTCTCATTGAGGTTGTAGATTTCGTTGCCGTCGATTTTCACGCTTCCAGAGGTGGGCTGGTCAATTCCGCCGATCAAATTCATGAGCGTGGATTTGCCCGAACCGGAGGCTCCGATGATTGCAACAAATTCCCCCTTATTCATGCTGAAGCTTACATGATCCAAGGCAGTCACGCTGTTGTCGCCCATGCCGTATGTTTTGGTAAGGCCGTTGATCTCTAATATTGCCATTTTTTTGTCCTCCTGTAATTTTCATATCCACATTGTAGCAGACAAAAGTGACTGCAGCGTGACTACGGGACATTTTAAAATGACAATCTATTCACTTGAAAAATTTTATGATGAAGGTGGCACCGGTTTCCTTGCCGCCGCCGTCAATTTCGATATCTCCGTTTTGGCCGCGCACTATGGAAAGCGCAAGTGGCAGTCCGATGCCATACCCGTTCTCGTTTTGGGAATATTCAAACCGCTTAAAAAGGTCGGGATACTTTTGTTTCGAGATTCCTTTGCCACAGTCCGTCACGGAAATCCATCGGTAAATGGGATTGATACCGCTATTCACGGTGATCTTACTGTCCATCGGCGAATATTCCGAGGCGTTTTTTAGCAGGTTTGTCAGGGCTTCTGCGGTCCAGCGACGATCACAAAACAGCGCGGTATCATTGGCCAGTTCGACCGTTTGATTTTTCACATCGAGCAAGACTTCCAAGGGCTGTTTAGCTTTCTTTAACAGGTCGCCTGCCGAAATTTCCGCCATCGAAAATTCGACTGCGCCGGAATCCAGCCGCGTCATTTTCAGTAGGGTTGCAACAAGCCAGTCCATGCGGGTGAGGCTAATTTTGATATTGGCGACAAATTCCTCCTGCTTATCGGCAGGTGCATTTTCCAGTAAATCTACCATAATCAGCATCGAGGTAAGGGGTGTTTTCAGCTGGTGCGAAATATCGGCAAGATAGTCCACCAGTAAATCCCGATCACGCTGCGCCGTGTTCCGCTGTTCATTGTTGATGCGCACAAGGGTGCTGATGTCGTTTTTCAAGATGCTCCATGGGCCCTCGCGGTTGTCCCGAAAATCGACTTCTTTGCCATCGATGACTTTGCGGATATCGTCTGATAATGCTGTGATTTCCTGCTTTTTAATCAGCACGATATCCAACCCCCCTGACTGTTTCGATGGAAACGGCGTCTCCCAGCTTTTGGCGCAGCCGCTTAATATAGACAGTTAGTGTGTTGTCCTCCACGAAATTACCGCCGTTGTCCCAGATGCTTTCCAAAATTTGCGTCCGGGTAAGAAGCTGCGACTTATTTGCCGCAAAGGTTAAAAGCAAGCGATATTCCAGCGCAGTCAACTCGACCGGCGCCGTTCCGATAAACACTTTTCCAGCCGCGGTGTCAATGTTTGCTTTTCCAAGGGTCACCAACTGCGATTGATTTGCCCCGGAGCCGCTATTGAGGGTTCGTTTCACCCGAGCCAGCAGCTCACGTAGCCGGAAAGGTTTTGTGATATAATCCGCAGCGCCGTTTTCAAAGGCCTGCACAATTTTGTTTTCGTCGTCCACAATGGTCAGAAAAATAATTGCCGTATTGGTATTTTTTAGCTTTTGACTAATCTCGAAGCCTGTCCCGTCCGGCAATTGCAGATCCAGTATCGCTAAATCAAATCGCTCTGTTTCAATCGCGCGGCAGGCGGTATTGACATCCTTACAGTGGAACGGTGCATACTGCTCCTGCTCCAAAGCATAAGCCAGCCCCGATGCAATCATCAGATCGTCTTCCACCAATAAAATTCGTTGTATCGGAATCACCTTCTTTCTGCCTTTCTGCTTGTTACTCATACCGCCAGGAGATGAGGACTCGCTGAAAAATTATACTATAGTAATGAAAGTATATCATACTCGAGAATGATGATATAGCATAATGTTTAAGCGGTCTTTCTCTTTGCATGAAACCAAACACGCTGCTAGAATTTCAAATAGAACCGCTGTTATGCTATGACAGGCTCATTTCTTGGTGGTGTTTACGGCTGTCATTGGTTGTTTAATGCTGCGATGCCGGTTCTTTAAATTACTGGTTGCCTGTAGGCTAATTTCTATGACATGAGAGACATTTCGTTTGTCAGGTCATCACAAATGTGGTAGACTGAAAAAAACAACACAAGACGAAATCAGAATTAGCATGACGTTTCAGGTCGCTTGTGACCTTGAGTGAAACGAAAGGAATGGTGATAATGATGGAAAAAAATAATATTGGTTGGAATTTGGAAAATAGTTACGCTGAACTGCCGGAATTATTCTATACCCCGCTTAAATTAGAAACGGTCAGCGCTCCGAAACTGGTTATTTTGAATCAGCGCTTAGCAAAAGATCTTGGTTTGGATGCTGAAGCGCTAGTTAGTCAGGCCGGGATCAATATCTTAGCCGGTCAGGCCTTACCGGCAAATGCAAAACCAATCGCCCAGGCTTATGCCGGTCATCAATTTGGCTATTTTACGATGCTCGGTGATGGTCGGGCAATGCTGATTGGCGAACAGATCACACCAGCCGGTGAGCGCTTTGATATCCAACTCAAAGGATCAGGAAAAACGCCTTATTCGCGCAGTGGCGATGGTAAAGCGGCGCTGGGACCGATGCTCAGGGAATATCTGATCAGTGAAGCGATGTATTATCTGGGCATTCCGACTTCCCGAAGTTTGGCGGTCGTGACAACAGGCGATCCGGTGTATCGCGAAAAAACTCTCCAAGGGGCGATTTTAACGCGGGTGGCGGCTAGTCATATTCGGGTCGGCACCTTTGAATATGCAGCTCAGTGGGGGACTATCGCCGATGTCAAAGCCCTGGCCGATTATACCATTAACCGCCATTTCCCCTGGCTTCAGTCGGAACAAAACGTTTATCTTGGGTTATTGGACGAAGTCATCAAAGCTCAGGCTTCCCTCATTGCGAAATGGCAGTTGGTGGGCTTTATTCATGGGGTCATGAATACCGATAATGTGTTCATCAGTGGCGAAACAATCGATTATGGTCCCTGTGCCTTTATGGATCACTATGATCCGGAAACGGTGTTTAGTTCCATTGATCTGCAGGGACGGTATGCCTATCGGAATCAACCCAATATTGACTTGTGGAATTTGGCCCGCTTGGCCGAAACCCTGATTCCGTTAGTCGATGACAATCAGGAACAGGCGCTTAAATTAGTCGAAGACTCACTGCGAAACTTTCCTTCATTGTTTCAGGTGGACTGGCTCCAGGGAATGCGCTTAAAACTGGGCATTACCAATGAAGAGCCGGAAGATGAGAAGCTGATTGCCGATTTATTGGGACTAATGAAGCAGTATCAAGCCGATTATACCAATACCTTTGTTGATTTAACGCTCGATAAAATCCTTAATAAAACCCAGTCATCTGAATTGTATGAAAGTGATGCCTTTAAAAATTGGCTGGAACGATGGAAGGCCTGTTTGGAAAGACAGGAGCAAACCGATCAAGACATCAAGAAGTTAATGAAACAAGCGAATCCGGTGGTCATCCCAAGAAATTATCAGGTTGAAAAAGTCTTACAAGCAGCTAACGAACAGGATGATTTTAAGCCCTTGCAGCAATTATTAGAAGTCCTTCAATCACCATACGATTACAATTCGCTTAATCAGCAATATATGACACCACCGGAACCGTCGAATCAGCCCTATAAAACGTATTGTGGGACGTGATTTTCAAATAAAGCTCGGTCGATTACTTTAAATCTTGGTACAAATGGAAATTCTAATACTATACCGGAATAATAGGAGGAATTATATGAATATAAATAGTATATCTTCTGGATTTAACATCATGTCTTCAGAAAAAAGCAAGACAACATCCACCCCAAAAGTGCAGGAAGCTAGCGATTCATTAAAAGAAACCATTGTGGTTATGGCAAAGGAAGATGCCGTAAATGGGGTATATATGGGAGATCAATTTCGCACGCTACGAATGAGTGAGGTAAAAAAAGTTGCACCGAACAGGGCTGCCGCCATGGCAAAGGCGACATCAATTATGAACTCGGAAAATAATGCAGAGAGTCTAAAAAAAATGGAGGCTGCTGATTATAAGTGGATCCGGATGTTGCTGGGATTACCATATAAGGCTCAATTCGAAACAGGGCCATTAGGAACTGGCGCTCATGTTTTTGATGAAAATGGAGATGAAATCGCAACCTATACTCCACAAGTAGGCTGGCAGACCCGTTCATCAAAGACTGAAAATACTAAATCGGATGAATTAAAGTTTATTTATTATGATGCTTATATTGAAGCCAGACATGCAATGAAAAATGGGACTGTCTCAAACACGCAAAAATCTGCTGTGGTAGATACAGCTATACAGCAAAATGCAAGTTTGGATGTAAAGGTATAACAATTTAGCTGGTTAAAGCTGAACTAATTCATAGTCAGTTTAAAATGATTCACCATCTCTTAGATGGGAACTGACGAGCGGGAGTAGCATGACAAACGAAAGATCCTCGCGTCATGCCCTCGTCAGGAGAATGGCACAAATAAATTTGTATAATAGTGGAGGCTTTAGAATGAATGCAGCAAAGAAGAAGCATAAACTCAGAAATAGGATACTAATCGGACTGTTGATAATACTGTTGTTCGCTGTTAGCACACTTGGATTTTTGTGGAATCGACATCTAAATAAAAATAGTTTGGTTGCTTCATTTAATACACCTCAGAATCAAACCGTGTATCTATTAGGAACCCTTCATGAATCACACTTTAATAATTTTTTGGGATATTCGATGGAAGATATTACGAGTGCGATTGCGAATATAAAACCAGATCGTGTTCTAATTGAAGCCAGAGAAGAGATGTATAATGAATACGGTGTAGTTGATGGTCCTGTTGATATGGCGGTTGTATATAGTTATTGCCTTGATAACGACATCAAAGTTGGAATGGTGGATTGGTGGGTGGTTGATAATGATTTCCAAGGAAATTCAACCAATGAGAAACGCGATGATAAAATATCTGAAAATATTAACCTCAAATTGAATGATTTGCCGCCTGAAGCAACAATTCTGATAGTCTGTGGTTCTGGACATTTTCATGAGCAGACAGAACGGTTTATTACGAATGGCTTTGTAAGAAAGACGTTAACCAATAAGTCTGATATTTTTGTTAGTGAAAAAGACGGGTTTACCTATCCAGAAAGTTTGGAAGCTGTGTGGGAAAAACGGGCTTTTTTCTACGCCTATACACTTCCACAGATCATCGCAACTGATCCAAATCTAAGTGATGAAATCAAGGCACAGTTCACCGACGGAAATCACGACAATTTTTATAACAGTCAAATGGTGTACTGCGAGTTGTTTAGAGGTAACAAACTTTACGAATAGAATAAGCTGATGGCGCGTGTTAATCGTAATTAACACAGATACCTTATGATTGTCTTTATCTTCAAGGGATCAAGCTCTAAATCATTTAACTGGATATTTTCTGCAATTCCAACTGCTTTTTCTAATTCTACTCGTATATTCATTTTCTTATACTCCTTGTAACGATCTAATGGCGGCTTTGTATTTTTCTATTATCTTTTGCTTTATAGACTGAGGTCGAAAAATAGGATGCCGCCATTTTTTCCGATTGTAACATAAATCGGAATACCGGCACGGTTGATTGTGTCAACATCACGCTAGATAGTTGTCGATTGTGGATCACTTGACCAGCTTTTTTTGATTTGAATCACGTCATATCATCCCGCAGTGCATCAATGATATTTTCTTTTTTGATCTTGCTAATGGCATACAGCATCGTAATGAATACCACAAAAAGCACGCTGAACACGCTGATGGCCATGCTGCCCCAGGGGAATACAAAATCGATATTGTCCGTTCCGCCGAGAACCATCCCTTTGTAGATCAGCCAGGAAGCGATGGCCGCGATGGGAAGCCCGAAGAGTAGCGCCCTCAGGCCATAAAAGGCACACTCAAAATTCATCATCTTCTGGAAATCGCGGTCGGACATCCCCACCGAGCGGAGCATCGCAAGCTCTCGTCGACGCAGCTTGATATTGGTGGAAATCGTGTTAAACACGTTGGCAACCGCAATCAGCGAAATCATCATGATAAACGTATACGCGAAGACGTTGGCAATGAAGATGTAATTGCGGCTTTCATCAAGCATCTTATAGGTATTGTAGAGGGTGTAATCGGCGGTAATTCCGGCGCCCTGAATCATCGTTTCCATTTCAGCCGTTGACTGGGTGGGGTTCGTTGAGCGAAAGGTTAAGCCCTTAACAGCCACCTCGGCATCGGTATTTTCAAACTGCGCTTTGAGTGAATAAGGCGCCATCACCTTAAAAAAGAACGGAGTCTTCGAACCGATGTTTCCCGGGATCGGGAGTGTATCTGGCGGTACGATTTCGACAAAGGTGAGGCTGACATTTTGACCCGGTTCTGTCGTTGGTTCTCCATTTGTTTCGGGAGCAATGGTAAGATTCAGGGAAGTACGTGCGAACAGATCACGAAGCTGACCAACCTCAGCCATTTGACTAGCCTGGCTCGGCATTTTGGCAACGGCGATCAATTTCGCATTGGATCCGGTATAATCCGCGGCCGGGAAGCCCAAGCCACTTAGCATATTCAGATAGGTACTGTTATCAAGAAACTGGATGTCCATGGGCAGATTAACCGTTTCGTCCGGCGCATGTGAACCGGCGGTTACCCAGTAATCGTCGGAAAGATCGCTTGCTTTGGCAGTACATGCATACTTCATCAGTGTTTGATACGAGCTTTCATAAACACCGTCGGCGGTTTTTAGTTTGTCATAAAGCGGCAATAGTTCGCGATCGTCCATGCTCTGTGTGGCAAAGCCGATGTCATAGGTCGTAAAGGCGACTGATCGCTCGGCTGCTTGTTTCATATCCGTTACAAAAGCACTGGCCGAGACAAACAGCACGACGCTTAAAACAAGTGACAGCACAATGCTGCGATAGCCTTTCTTGTTGCGCTTAAAATTCTTTAGCGCCAGGGTTCCTTCCAAACCGTAAAGTCGCTGTGCCAGTTTTGATGTTTTCACGGCTTTGGATTCAACCTTGATCGTGTTGGTCTGGCGAATGCTCTCCATTACGGGCGTGTTTGCAGCTTTCCGGGCGGGAATATAGGCCGAAATCAAAATCGTAACCATGCTAACCGCTGCCGCAACGACAATGACGGGGATCGACACGGTCAAGGTTAATGGGACGTTACTGTACATGACGTTGCCAAAATTCTCCGCGACAACGGAAATCACCAGGCTGATACTGCCGATGCCGACCAAAACGCCAATCGGGATGCCGACCGCCCCGATACAAAGCCCCTCAAACAGCACCGAATTTCGTAGTTGCTTTGCTGTCGCGCCCACCGATGAAAGAATTCCGAACTGCCGGGTGCGTTCGTTCAGCGAGATGTTGAAGGCGTTATAAATCAGAAAAATCGAGCCGATCATGACAATGGCGACCAAAATGCCGCCAACTGCGTACAAAAACAGGTTGAAGACATTATCGTCGGAAAGACCCATGAAGCGCAGCACATTATCGTTTAAGACGTAAACCCCTGCTCCGGCGGTGCTGTTTATGTAAGCCTGGACACTGCGGGGGTTTGTCAGTGTGACAAAGAGGCTGAAACTGTCGGCTTGATCTTGGGCCGCGGCCTTTGTTATCAAGGTATATCCCGGGGCGGTTGATTCCTCAAAGCCGGGCCGTTGGTAGATGCCGACCACCGTGTAGGTTTGTTCGTCTTGGGGTACCAGTGTTTCGCCCCCGGCAGTGTACGGGTCGTGCTGACCGAGACTTTCATTGCCACTGATGCGGTTGCCGACAGCCAGTGAAAGCGTGTCACCCACCGCAAATTTAACACCGCCATTGGCGGCGACACTCCCTGAAACAAGAATCTCCCCGCTGTTTTGCGGCAGCCGGCCGGAAATCAGGTTGATGGACAAGGTATCAAAGGCTTCGGGACTGAATCCGGCGATAAATAGATACGGTTTGTCCGGGTTTTTACCGCCGTCAAGGGTGGCGTAGCCGATATTTTCAAATGCCGCGGTGTTAGCGACGCCCTCGTCGTGGTTTCGTTCCTGGACAAAAGTTGCCGGGACGTCCACAAACTCAATGTGCCAATCGCCGTATTTCTGGGCGGCGCCGTTGGTCAGATAGGTCAGCAGTGAAACGCCAAAAGTCGCAACGGCGGTGATCATGGCAGCAGACAGAACCACACCGATAATCGTGACAAGCGTTCGGGTACGGCTTTTGATCATGCTTTGCAGGGTGATTTTGGAAAAAATGTTCATGGCCGCACCCGTTCGTCGCGGACGACTTGGCCGTCTGAGATGCCGATAATGCGGTCGGCTTGCAGAGCGATATTTTCGTCATGGGTGACGAGGAGCAGGGTCTGTCGATATTTTTGATTGCTTGTTTTCAGCAGTTTGATAATTTCATGGCCATTTCGGCTGTCTAAACTGCCGGTGGGTTCATCGGCCAGCATCAGCGCCGGGGCATTCATCAATGCCCGTCCGATCGAAACCCGTTGTTGCTGACCGCCCGAAAGCTGATTGGGTAAATGCGTTTGGCGGTCTTTAAGCCCCAGCATTTCCAGCAGGTCATCCAGCCGTTCAGCGTTGACCTTGCGCTTGTCCATCAGGATTGGTAGGGTGATGTTTTCGACCACATTCAGCGTCGGTATGAGGTTGTGAAACTGGTAAATCAGTCCAACCTGGCGCCGCCTGAAAATGGCCAGTTTTTCATTGTTTTGGGCATAGACATCCTGGCCGTCTAAAAACACCTTTCCGCTTGTTGGCACGTCGACACCGCCGATGATATGCAGCAATGTGGATTTGCCCGAGCCGGAGGAACCGATGATTGCGGTAAACTCCCCCTTTTCGATTGTAAGCGAAACATGATCCAAGGCGGTAACCTGGTTTTCGTCCTTGCCGTAGACCTTGCATAAATTTTCGATTTTTAAAAACTCCATTATGTGAGTCTCCTTTCTGATGGTTTACCCATATAATAGCAGCTTCAACTTACATCGTTGTGACTTTCCGGTGAGAGATTCGTCACTTTGGGAAACGAAGGGCAAAGAGTGCGCCGCCCTTGGGGTGATTTTTGGCGGTAATCGTCCCGCCCTGCCGGGTGATAATCATCTTGCAGAGCGCCAGGCCAATCCCGTATCCGGTAGCGCTTTGGTTTTTACCACGATAAAAGCGGTCAAACAGACGGGGTAAATCGTCTTCTTTAAAGCCCACACCGCTGTCATGGATGGTAATCTCGGTAAACAGTGGGTTGTCCGTGCAGACAATCTCAATCGTCTCGCTTTTGCCAGTGCTCTCAATTTGATCAATGCTATCAATGCAATTTTTAAGGATATTTTGAAGTGCTTCTGAAAGCCAACTGGAATCACCCTGAATCATCAGCCTTTTCGGGACATCTATTTGTATATCAATAGTGTGCAGTTCCATTGGGATTAAAAACGGGCGCAGTGCGGCGCAAATCAAGCTGCTAACGTCGATTGGTTCGCTTTGGAACACCACAATGCCCGCATCCAGGCGGGATAATTTTAGGAGCGAAGTTAGCAGCCAATCCATCTGCACCAGCAATTCTTCGGTTTCCCGCACCAAGGCTTTCCGCTCGTTTTCAGCAGGGTTGTTGGCTAACAATGACAAAATGAGGTTCACAGATGTCAGTGGGGTGCGAAGTTGGTGGGCGATGTCGGCCAGCGAATCGGCAAGGTTTGTTTTTTCTTTTTTCAGGGCGTCGTTTTGTTCCCGAATGCGCAGCGTCATTTTGGTTATCTCGCTGTGCAAAATGGAAAGTTCGCCCTCGTCCGCTTCACCAATATACAGGTTGTCAGTATTATGAAGGATCTGATCGATTTGATTTGAAATCTGCGCAATGCTCTGGTAGCGGGCTTTGGTAAATGCAAAAAATGCCGCGCCAAAGGCGGCGGCAGAAGCAATAGTAAGAATTCCCGCCGCGGTATTGATCACAAATCCCAGCATCACAGCGACGGCAGCGATTAAGGCGAATACAATGACAAACTGCCGAAACTCTCTATTCCGAAGCATACTCGTCTCCCAATCGATACCCCGTCCCGCGCACGGTCAGAATGATTTGCGGGTTGGTGGGATCAGTCTCGATCTTCTCCCGCAGGCGTTTGATGTACACGGTCAAGGTATTGTCATTGACAAACTCCCCTGCCGCATCCCACAATTCATCTAGCAGCTGACCCCTCGTGATTATATTTTTAGGATTGCTGATAAATACTAGCAGCAAGCGATATTCAAGTGCTGACAGAAAAACCTCGTGGCCGTTTTTTTTCACCAGGCCGCTGGCTGTATCAACATGAAGCCCGCGAATTTCAAAAGCCGCTGGCGAACGCCCGCTTTTTCGCAGGGCGGTGCCAATGCGCGCAATCAATTCCCGGGGCCGAAACGGCTTGGTGATATAGTCGTCGGCACCCATGTTCAGCCCGGTAACAACACTGGCCTCATCGCCGGAAGCGGTCAGAAAGATAACCGGAATATCCCCGGTTGCTTTGATTTCCGTGCAAACCGTAAAGCCATTTCCGTCAGGCAAAGAAATATCAACCAGTGCCAAGTCAAATTTATTCCCGGCCAGGCCGGCCAGGGCGTCACTCCGGGTCGGAGCGTGGGTGACTTTAAACCCTTCCGCGTGGAGCAACAGGGTCAGATTTTTAGCAATGGTCGGATCGTCCTCAACCAAAAATATATGTTTCATTTATTATCACCATCCTTAACTTTAATGCTTCTATATTGTATTTCTTTTGACGGAAATATTCAAGTTGAGGTATAATACAAAAAAATACAGGAACGTGCCAGAGTCATGGAAAGAAAGCGCATGACAAACGAAACATCCCCGAGTCATATGTTTGTGGTGTATCGCAAACACCGGTCATTCATAAAAAATAGGAAGTTTGTTTCCGGTGGGAAGCATGGTGATAATGATGAGTAACAATTCTGACTACGTCGATTTACAGATGGAACTAGAGAACCTGATCATACAGGATTATGATAAATTATATGCTTGTGCATTCAGAATGGTTGAGAATCATCAGGATACGGAGGATGTTCTTCAGAATGCGTTTTTTAATGCCTATAAAAATTTAAGTAAATTTAGACGTGAAGCAAAACTATTCACCTGGCTATACCGGATTGTCATAAACGAGTGTTACAAGTATTTCAACTATATAAATAAGCTGCCACTGGTCAGAATAACCGAAAATTTAGGCGTTACCGAAAAAGAATTCTTTGACAGCATCGAATACAATTGTGATTTTGACGATGATTTGGTTATGGATGAACTGCGCGAAAAATGTCTGCAAGCTTTTTTAAAATGCCTGCCCAAAAAGCAACGGGTATGTTTTTTGCTAAAAACCTGTACCGATCTCAAAAACAAAGAAATAGCAGAGATCCTGGATATGTCAGTTGAAAATGTTAAGGTTACGCTGTTCAGAGGAAGAAAGCATCTTCAGGAGTTGTTTGAAATGCGATGCAGCTTGATTGATCCTCAGAAGCCATGTAAATGTCAGCTATGGGTAAAATATATGGATGATCACAGTCTTCCGCTTCCGACTGGCTATAATCAGCCGAAAACAGATGAATTACGAAAGGCGCATTTTAAAAATCTGACTTTACTTAAAAAGATAGACTATCTATATACCGTCGAACAAAAATCTGACAAAAAAGAAATATCAGATAAAATTAAAAAAATTACCGCTAATATTGTGTAACCTTTTTTATAAACAAGTATCTAAGATAATATAGAGCAATTTTAACAGAATTGCGGAAATATTTATTTGGAGGATGTTTACTATGAAAGAAAAAATTGTTGCACCATGTGGAATTGATTGTTTTAACTGTGAAATGTACGAGGATAATGTTACCGATGAATTTCAGAAAAGATTGTCGGAGTCAACGAAGATACCTAAAGAAAAAATAACCTGTAAAGGCTGTACTGAAGGGAATATATGTCTTCTTTTGAAAATCCAGGGGAAAAATTGCAAAACACTGGATTGTGTTAATCAAAAGAGCGTTGATTACTGCTTCAATTGCGCTGATTTTCCGTGTAAATATCTGATGCCGCTGGCAGACGGTGCCGGAAAATTTCCGCAGAATATAAAATTGTATAATCTTTGCCTGATGAAAAAAATCGGCGTCGACAATTGGGCTGAGCAGGCAGCAGATATCAGGCATACATATTTTAATAAAAAAATTGCAATTGGTGAGGGTGGAAGCGAGGCGTGATACAGATAAAGTCAGCCGCGCAGATCAGCCCCCCCAACCATGATTGATATTAGATGACTAAAGACGATTTTCTGACAGTTTCAGATTTTATCCGGTTTTTTTGAGGAAGAAAATCCGGATGAATGTCTGGAAATCAACTTAAAAAAAGATGGCGTGATTATAATAAGGGGACGTTTCATGACATGTGTTAAAAAACATGTTATGAAACGTCCCCTTGTCATATTTGTCATAATATCCTCAAGTTTTTGATTAATATTTAGCAGGATTCTTATTCATACCCACGAATAGATGATTGAAAAAAACAATGATGAAAGCGGCAAGTAGTGAATTAAGAAAACCACCCATACTGATATTGGCCACAAAATGGTCAGCAATCATAATCGTCCAGGCATTCACAATGAAACTGAATAAACCCAGGGTGAGAAGGCTAAGCGGTAGGGTAATCAATAGCAGAATCGGCTTTAATAATAAATTGACTCCCAACAGAACCAATCCCATGATCAGCAGTGCTGGGATACTGTCGATCTGAATCGTATAAGAGATGAGTGACAAACAATAGATCGTCACAATGATTGATAGATATTCCATAAGCAGTTTTGTCATTTTTACCTCCCTAAATAGGTTATCTGATTTTAATCAAAACCTTGACTTTATCAGTGCTGACATCGATAAGATCATAGGGTTCATCGCCGTTTAAAGACTGCAGCAGTTTGATGACATCAATAAAGAGTTCTTTCGCTAAGTGGATTGAAATACGGGAGGATGGATTCGGAGCAGCTGCTTTTGGTGCAAAAAAACAGCCAATGACCAGAATGTCCAGAAAACAATCCAGTAATTCTTCAAAGATATACAATGGGATTGGAAAGGGGATCTTTATAAATCGCCTGTCCTCAATCTCAAGCCGGATCCACAATGCATGGAATCCCTTAATCGACATATACCCGTACCTTAATCATCGATTGGCTACTTTCATCCCAGGCTTCCACCTCAATAATATTCGGTTCATCCAGCGTACCGTTGATCACCTCTTCAATGATTTTCGCAAAATCGATGCTGGAAATATCGATCCCTTTGGATTCCATATCTTTTCTGGCATCGGGAGGAATCATCGCAGTCATCTTGTCGGCGATTTCACCAATCGTGGTCAAAAGACCGATCGGGATATTGACATTCACATTAACGGAATTGTTATCTGAGGTGACTTTTATCCTGAAAAATTTATAATTATGTTTTTTGGTGGTTGCAACGACGGGAATCATTGCCGCTTCCTTGGTCATATTTAGTGCGTCAAGAAGTTCCATCCCTTCGGCAGCCGTAATTTGCCCTTTTTCGATCATTTCTAGAATTTTTTGTTGTTCGTTCATCACTTAAACCTCCGTTTTATAAATTTTTTATTCGTTCCGTTGCTTCTTTTGAGGTGATTTCACCGTTAGACAGCTGATCCAGGATTTCATTTCTGACCGCTGTTTTATCTTCTTTTTCCTTAATTAGTTCTTTTGATAGTACTTCATAGCCCAGACCTCTGATGACCGTATCCAGTTTACCGCGAACCGTTGGGTAAGAGATCCCCAACTCTTTTTCAACATCCTTGATATTTCCCCGACACTTGATGAATACTTTGATAAATTCAAGATCTTCATCCGGCAGACGACAGAATTCGCATGGTTGGAAGTTTCCTTCTATGGTAGTTGCGCACTTGGGACAATTGAGTTTAGTGATGGAAAGTTTTTCATCACAGACCGGGCATTTACCCGGAGCTTTGTATTTCATGATTTCACCATCCTTATTGGTTATTTGAGTATAATATAACGCATATTATTGAATAGGTCAATAATATAATTAATAATATTAATATACATGTTAATATTATTAATTTTATGTTGTGGATTGATTAGTTTTCATGGAAAGTCTGAGCAAAGACGGGAAAAATAGGTTAATATCAGCCGTTTCGCTGTATCAATGTTCCTGTTCTGGGGAAAGGGTACGAGACTTTGCGATCCCCAATTCCTTATGAAGATGCACAGCCATAAATACAGCCGTAACGGCAGAGATAACATCAGAAATCGGTTGGGCATAAATAATACCACTTATTCCCCAAATCATCGGGAGAATTAGAATGATGGGGACAAAGAAAATTCCCTGTCGGCAAGCACCAAGGATAAAACCTTCTTTCGCTTTTCCCAGTACTAGGAACAGTGATGAATATACCGTATAGAAACCAAAAAGCAGGAAAGAAAAACCGTTTGCCCGCAATGCTGTTTGCCCGACATTAATCATGTCAATATCACCTTTTGTAAATTGGGAAATGATTGTTGTGGAGAATAAAGCCATAGCTAATCCAAAGATTACACAAAATATCGTTGACCATATTACGGCAGTTTTGGTTGCTTCATATAAGCGCTCGTATTTGTTTGCTCCATAGCTATATCCTGCGATTGGCTGGAAACCTTTAAGAAATCCGAATACCATCAGACTTCCCATAGAGATAATTCTTGTTACGGCACCCATTCCGGCAATTACTGAGTCTCCATATTCTTTTGACTGCATATTGACAAGTGTAATCGAAAGACTGGTCAACAACTGGAATACCATTGTAGGAATGCCTATTTTCAGGATTTCAGACATAATTTTTTTTGAAAAACAGCAGGCTTTAACACTAAAGCTGAAGACGCTTTTTTTCCTGAATATATAGAATAAAAACACCAATGTAGAAACAATCTGTGAAATGGCGGTGGCGATTGCGGCACCGGCGACACCTAAATTGAGGGTGTATATAAAAATTGGGTCTAAAATGACATTCAGTACAGCACCTGCCAGCATTGCAAACATCGTTATTTTGGCAGCACCTTCGCTGGTCAGGATATTATTCATTGTTACATTAAATACGCTAAAAATCGATGAAATGACATAAATGCTTGAATAGGTTACAGCATAAGGCATAATGCTCTCAGTTGCACCTAAAAGCTTCAGAATCGGGTTTAGAAAAATGATAGTGAAGAAAATAAATACTACACCTACAGAAATACTGCTGTAAAGAGCAGTGCTGGCAACTTTGTTAGCGGTTTCTTTTTTACCGCACCCTAATAATCTTGAAATATAGGATGCCGCGCCATTTCCGAATAACAGACCTAATCCGACAACCACCTGTCCCAGAGGAAATGTGATAGCGATCGCCCCCATCTGGCTGGTTCCCAGTCCTCCAACAAAGTAAGCATCTACCAGATTGTATAACGCATTGATCATCATCCCAATCATGGTAGGGAGACCCAGTACTAAAAGTGCTTTTGGTATGGGTGTACTTCCCAGTAATTCCATTTTATTGTTACGTTTATTCATAATTAACTCTCCTTTTCTCTTGACGTAAGATATAAAATATAGTACTATAAGTTATAGTGTTATTTACAAAACATATACTACTATAAATTATAGTATCTGTCAAGGGTGGAAAAAGGAGGGCATTATGGCAACAATAGATTTAATTGTATTAGGAATATTGAAGAAAGAATCTTTAAGTGCCTACGATATTCAAAAAATAGTAGAGTATCGTAACATATCTAAGTGGGTGAAAATTAGTACGCCTTCAATATATAAAAAAGTAATTCAACTGGAGAAAAAAGGTTTCATTAAAGGCGATATTGTAAAAGAAGGAAAAATGGCGGAGAAAGTTGTCTATTCGTTAACGGATGATGGAGAAATAGAATTTGAAAAATTAATGATTGGAATTTCTACTCAATCAATTAATATTTTTTTAGATTTTAATGCGGTAATCGTAAATTTGACTAGCCTTACACCGGAAAATCAAAAGTCGTGTTTAACCAATATTGAAAATAACGTGAAAACGTTAAAGACATATTTAGAAGATAATATCAGTATAAAAAAAAATATACCTGAGATTCCCGAAACAGGACGAGCTGTTTTACAACAGCAGCTTATATTGGCCCAAGCAATCGAAACATGGATTACTTCACTAAAAGAAGGTTTTGAAAATCATTAATTTGAGTGTTGTGAATAGGAGCTGGTTTTATGGACAGAATCGAATGCTTTATAAAAGTAAGGGAGATTTAACAATGATATCAAGAACCGGCCATCTTTTTCAGAATCATGACATATAGGTGTCGTGTTACCTATGATATACTCATCCAAAATTCAGGAGGTATAAAAATGGTAGAGTCAAGATGTGGGTTATTGTGCAGTGAGTGCAGTTATCGGGAACCAATGAATTGCAAGGGTTGTATTGTTATGGATAAACCGTTTTGGGGAGAGATCTGTCCAGTCAGATCTTGTTGTGAGAGTAAGAAACAGAATCATTGTGGAGAGTGTAAAAGCTTTCCTTGTGAATTACTCCAGCAATTCTCTTACGATAAAGATCAGGGAGATGATGGAAAAAGAATAGAGCAATGTAAGCTTTGGGCAAATAAAAGGTGATCACATGACAAAGGGATGATTCGGATTGAGCATTCATTCATGGCAAACGAAACTTCCCTCTATCATGCCTTTGTCATGTAGTGGCAGTGAAAATTTCCTATTTAACTTAAATAAGAAATAAAGATTTACGAATTTTTATTTCAAAAGTCCATGTAAAAATATCTGATGTAGGGCATTAACTTCTTCATGATAGTTTTCAGGAGAAAGTTCGATGGTGTTAATCGCAGAAATATATTTAAGAATTAGCGGCGTCGGAAGAGACGGGTCAATGTAGCCTTCTTTTTTTCCATCTTCGATAAAGTGCAGATAGAGATCGTTTAGTAATTCGCAAACGCCATCAGAAATAAGTTTCATAAAGTTTTTATCTGCCAGAGCAGACGTCGTGAGGTAGGTAGTGAGCGAAGCATTGATGTCTGATGCACATAGTGAGAGTGCGGTATTTAGCTTGTCTAGATATGGCCTATCGGTAGCAAGGAGGGCGTAGGCTTTGTCGACGCTATCTTGGATAATAGACTTTGCGCATTCAATGACAAGCGCATCTTTACTGCCGAAGTAATTATAAATCGACACCTGAGACACGTGAGCAATAGCGGCAATTTCTTTAACACTTGAATTTGCAAATCCTTTTTCCTGAAAGAGTTCCTTGGCAGCTAAAATAATAGCTGTCTTTTTTTTGTTTGTTCTGATTTCGTATTTATTTGGATAGGGTTCCATCGTAAAAACTCCTTTTTGGTTATTCCTAATATTATTATAGAACATATTTTGAAATATGAATAGATTTATTTCAAAATATGTTGACAACATAAGTCTGATGATATACTATTGTTTTGAAATAATCGTAAAAATATTTCAAAACATAGGAGCGGGCAGATGAAAAGTGTAATTTATTATTTTAGTGGAACCGGAAATAATTTGGCAATTGCCAAACAGCTGGCCAAAGAATTAGGAGAAACCACGGTATTGCCGATGAGCGAATTGGCACAGAACAAGATGATCCCGGAAGAGTATGAGTGGGTAGGATTTACGGCACCAAGTTATTTTTCACATGTACCACCTTATGTCGAAGGATGCATGAAGGATGTTAGCTATAATGAAAGACAAAAGGTTTTTTTGATTGCCGGATGTGGAGGAAACCGAGGACTTGCCATTCAAGACATGCGAAAACAGGTACATAACAGCAAAAAGGAAGTCGATCTGGAATACATGGTGATGCTTTCGGGGAGCTATATTCTTTCTTATGGTTCATTTCCAATGTGGTACCAAAAATTTTTCATAAGACAATCATATAAAAAAATTCATAAAATAGCACTGGATATTAAAAATGGACGGAAAAGAAAACCGCTCGGAAAGGGAATTTTCTACAAAACAAAATATGAAGCAGCAGTGCAGAACTCAATCGCAAATTATGCAATGATCGGAAAACAGTTTAAGGTAAGCGATAAATGCAGTGCTTGTGGAGCCTGTATAAAGATCTGTCCGGTAGGAAACATTTCGATGACGGAGAGGAGCGTGACTTTTGGAGATCATTGTAATCAATGTATGGGGTGTATTCAGTGGTGTCAGAATCATGCCATTGATTATCAAGGGCATGCAACGAAGCGAAAAAGGTATCATCATTTAGATATCAAGAGACCGGAACTCTTTCAAAGATAACAAAGAAAATAGAAACTGCCGAAAAATAATGTAAAAATGAAAGGCAGAGATACCAGTTTGTATAAATTGGGGTCTCTGCCTTTTTTTATTATCACTTATTTAAACAATAGTATTGAAGGAGAAAGCAGTGAAATCATGAAGCAATCGTATGACGAGGAGACACTTCGTTTGTCAGAGCCTATGGTGCAGTGCACGGTTAAGCTCAACCTGTTCTGGTGTGCTTTGGTATCCCAGACTAATGATACCGCAAATGGCCAGCATGAAAGAGGACAGCATAAACACTGGAATCAAAGAGATCGTGCAACGAGGCATTGATCAACAAACTTTTAAAGGCACCGATGTTGAGTCATTGAGTTTTGCCGTCATGTCAATGTTGTCTGGCGCCACTCAGCTATGCTTAACCAGGCCACGGTTAAGCGGTGACGAATATGCAGCCTTGCACATCAATGCGATCAAACTGCTTTTATCCGGAATAGCCACTGAATGAACGATACTATAAATTAGAAATAATAGATAAAAGCCCTTTCTTTGAGGGCTTTTATCTATTTGCCAGGCATTTATGCTGGATTATAGACATGCTTTTTATAGAAACCTCATTCTTATCGAAACAACAATATCAACTCAAAAATAAGTCAAGAAAAATCTGCTCAGTTTGTCGGTCACAGATTCATCGGGATTGCAGAATCCGACATGCGATACGATGATGGTTGAGCATGCATTGAAAGAAAGGACAGGACAAATGGATACGTCACTTTGTCATACATTTGTCATGATTATAGGTCTTGGGAATCGTTTGTTTGTCATGCTATCAAAAGGGTAATATAGCGCTATAAACTATAGGTGGTGAAATCAGAAATGGTAAGACATGTACGGGTAAAAAGGCCAACTGGAATTTACCATGTAATGCTGAACGGACTGGTTGGAAGTTGACATGAAAAAGCAGGTTATGGGGATTGCTGCAGTTTTTGTAAGAATAAGCGTTTTTAATAAAGGAGATTATCCATATGATAAAACAAGAAAGTTTAAACGAAAATAATGTATTCCATACCATGGAGACTGAGAAATTATATGAATGTCTGGAAACCGGAAAATCTGGCTTGACTGAAACTGAGGCGGAAAGCAGAAGGCAGCTTTATGGCAGTAATAAGATCAATAAAGGCAAAAAACGAACCCTAGTAAAAAAAATCTGGGAACAGCTTAATAACATTATGGTTTTGATTCTTTCAGTTGCGGCAATTATTGCATTCTTTGCTGGAGATATCAAAAGCACAATAATTATTATCTTTGTTATCATTATGAACACTATTCTTGGGTTAGTTCAAGAGGGCAAAGCGGAAAAAGCCATGGAAACCCTCCAAAGCATGTCCTCGCCTGAAGCAGAGGTATTACGTGATGATAAGGCTCGAATGATCAAGGCAGAAGAATTGACGATTGGAGACCTAGTCCTTCTGGATGCAGGCGACCATATCCCAGCGGATTTAAGACTTATTGAGGCGATTAACCTAAAAATTGAAGAAGCATCCCTTACCGGAGAGTCGGTTCCGGTAGAAAAGGAAACCCAGCCTCTCGACAAGGGAGAAATAGTAATCGGCGATAGAAAAAACATGGCCTTTATGGGCAGCACCGTAACCTATGGCCGTGGCGCTGGTATTGTAACGGCTATTGGCATGGACACCGAAATGGGAAAGATTGCCGAATGCATTTCGGAAAACAACGAAAGTCAGAAAACGCCGCTTCAAATAAAGCTAGCGGAAATGAGTAAATATATTTCGATCATTATTGTAATTGCTTCCGTGGTGATCTTTATTACCGGTTTGCTGTGGGGCAGAAGCTTTTTTGATATGTTTCTCACCGCGGTAAGTCTTGCGGTTGCAGCTATTCCAGAAGGCCTTCCGGCCATCGTTACGATCGTTTTGGCATTGGGCGTCCAGAAGATGGCCCGGAAGAACACCATCATACGAAAGCTCCCAGCGGTTGAAACACTTGGCAGTGCTGAAGTGATTTGCACGGATAAGACGGGCACACTCACAAAAAATGAAATGACGGTTGTAAAAGTATATCTCAACCAGGGTGTGTTGGAACCGGATCTAGTTCAGGTCGATCAAATAGCTGCCAAACGGAGTCTGGAAGGAATGCTTCTTTGCAATGATACACGGGTGTCCGCAATGTCCGATGATTCAGAAGAAATGACAGGCGACCCGACAGAAACCGCCTTGGTTAAGTTTGCCCATCGGTTGAATTACAACAAGAATAACATTGACACCATTATGCCAAGAGTAACAGAGATTCCGTTTGATTCTGATCGCAAGCTGATGACGACGGTCAACCGCCTCGAAAACCGGTACACATCCTATACTAAAGGCGCACTGGATATCCTTCTTGATAAATGTAACCGGATATTGGATCATGATGTAATTAGAAACATTACGATTGAAGATCGCGAAATGATAGTGAAAGCAAACAGCTTGATGGCGAAAAATGCACTCAGGGTCATTGCTTTTGGTTATAAAGAGCTGGAGGCAATACCCCAGGAAAATCAAATAAATGCGCTGGAGGATGATCTTGTTTTTATCGGGTTTGTTGGAATGATCGATCCACCCAGACCGGAAGTCAGAGTCGCAGTCCAAAAATGCCGGGAAGCGGGAATAAAGCCGGTCATGATAACCGGCGACCATAAGGATACTGCGTCTGCAATTGCCCGAGAACTAGGGATTTTAAAGGACGGAGAAAGTGCCATTGAAGGAAGTGTTCTACAGGGCATGAGTAACGCAGAACTCCTTGAGAACGTAGAAAATTATTCAGTCTATGCCCGCGTATCGACGGAGCACAAAGTCAGAATTGTTAAGGCGTGGCAGGAAAAAGGTAAAATTACCGCCATGACAGGCGATGGCGTGAATGATGCTCCCGCATTGAAGTCGGCGGATATTGGCATCGGAATGGGTATTACCGGTTCCGATGTTGCCAAGGGTGTCTCAGATATGGTTCTGGCAGATGACAATTTCGCTACAATCGTTTCAGCTATTGAAGAAGGAAGAAAAATATATAGCAATATTAGGAAGGCTGTTCATTTTCTTTTATCGACCCATCTTGGCGAGGTAATAGCCCTGTTTATCGCCACAATGCTTAACTGGGTCATCCTATACCCAATTCATCTTCTGTGGGTAAACCTTATAATCGATACCTTTCCGGCGCTGGCTCTTGGGATGGAAAAGCCGGAGGAGAATATCATGCGTAAAAACCCGAGAAAATCAAAACAGAATTTCTTTGCAGAGGGCCTAGGAGTAAATATCGTAAGTCAGGGTATGATTAAAGGGCTTTTGGTACTGACAGCCTATTATGTTGCCTTAAATATTCACTCCCAAGAAGTGGCAGTCACAACTGCTTTTGCGACACTTGGACTGGTTCAACTCTGCCATGCTTTTACCATTCGGTCAGAGACAAAGTCGATCTTGAAAATGGGCTTCTTTACCAATGCCCATCTCATTGTAGCGGTCGCCATTGCTGCGCTGCTTCAGGTAAGTGTAATTATTATACCGGCGTTTAATGAACTATTTAAAGTGAAACAACTTTATTGGGAAGAGTGGATTATTACGATAATAGCATCCATTGTTATCATTCCTATTGTAGAAATTCAGAAACGCTGGTTTGGCAAAAATCGGCACTGAAAAGCTTAAGTCTGTCTTGACGTTTTGTATCTGACGCAGGAACCTAAACGTCCTTTCGCATTATGATGTATTGTAAATAACCAGATATTAACCTCCTTTTTACAAAGTTAACAATTAAGCCCTTAATTAATGAGATATAATTTATTTTAAAGAGACAAGCTGTCATTAATTTTCATTCTGTCTGGTCGCGTCGATGGTTAACCATTTATTGCTGTAATCAATGCAATCAACAGGATCGAGAATTTATATAAATTGCGTAAGACCCATTGAGGGCAAGGGGTCAGGCATGTCGCAAATGCCGAAAAATTGATGTAAAAAGGAGAGTTTATGAAAAAAACAGTTAAACGGGGGATTGCAGTGTTATCAATTGCTGCGATGTTGGGAATTCAGATGACCACCGGGGTGTTGGCCGAAGAAGTGACGGCAAATGCCAGTGGGGTGCCACTGGTATTTGAAGGAAATTGCAGTTATCAGACCCAGATCCAAAATATTGGTTGGCAGGACTGGAAGTCAAAAGAATCACTCAGTGGTACCACCGGAAAATCATTGCGTCTGGAAGGCATCAAACTCCAAATCAGCGATATCAAGAATCTGGGAATTAGCTACCAGACCCACGTTCAAAATGAAGGTTGGCAGGACTGGGTAACGGATGGAGCTACCAGCGGAACCGAAGGTGATTCACTGAGACTGGAAGCCATCCGCATCAAATTAACCGGAGCTGAAGCCAGTAACTATGATATCTATTATCAGGTGCATGTTGAAAATACCGGCTGGATGAATTGGGTTAAGAATGGCGAACTATCCGGAACCGAAGGTAAATCCTATCGGCTGGAAGGGATCAAGGTAGTGATTTTACCGAAGGGCTCACCGGCTCCCGTTAACACCGGAGCGATTAAAAATGTAATCTTAATGATCTCGGATGGCTGTGGATCCAATGAGATCTTAGCGACCGATTATTACACGGATGGAAAAGCCGGTACCCAGGTTTATGAACAATTTCCAACCCGAGTAAATATGAGTACCTACTCGCACAATGAATTAGGTGCCGGAGATGACCTTGCCAGTGTCTACGATCCCCAAACAATCTGGGCCAGTTTTGATCAACTGAAAAAATATCCCACCGATTCAGCAGCCGCTGCGACGGCGATGGCATCGGGAACGAAAACCTATAATGCCGCCATCGGCGTTGACGAAAGCGACCAGAATCTGGTCAATATCAGCGAAGATTTTGAAGCCCTCAATAAGGCCACCGGGGTGATTACCTCGGTTGAATTCAGTCACGCCACCCCGGCTGGTTTTGTCGCTCATAACGCCAGCCGAAAAAACTACAGCGAAATTGCCAATGAAATGATTAAGGACAGTAAAACCGATGTCATTATGGGAGCCGGGAATCCCCTGTATGACAATAATGGAACACTCCGGACAACGGTTGAGGACAGCTATTACAGTTATGTCGGCGGAAAAGATACCTGGGATAACCTGGCCGCTGGAACCCTGGGAAATGATGCCGATGGCGATGGTTTGAACGAAAACTGGAACTTGATTCAGACAAAAGCAGCCTTTGAAAGTCTCCAGACGGGAAATACCCCGGAAAGAGTCGTTGGGGTACCGGAAGTGTATGAAACCCTTCAGTACAATCGTGCCGGTGATTTGGCAGCGGAACCTTTTGCGGTGGCTGTGAATGATAATGTGCCAAACCTGGATGTGATGACGAAGGGTGCCCTTAACGTTCTGGACAATGATGACGATGGCTTCTTCCTGATGGTTGAAGGCGGAGCGATCGACTGGGCTGGTCATGGCAATTCAAGCGGACGAATGATCGAAGAAGAAATGGATTTTAACAACTCGGTAGAAGTCGTCTGCGACTGGGTTGAAACCAACAGCAACTGGTCAGAAACACTGGTCATCGTCACTGGCGATCATGAAACCGGATATCTAACTGGTACTACCGGCATCTATGACGAGGTTGTTAATAACGGAAAAGGCGTGATGCCCACCATGGCCTGGAACAGCAAAGACCATACCAATCAATTGGTGCCTTTCTTTGCCAAAGGAGCTGGAGCGGAGTTATTAAAGAGCTATGCTAATGGTTCCGATCCGACAAAGGGTGTTTACCTTGATAACACCGAAATAGCCTTGGCGATCCGTAACTTGATTCATTAGAACGGGATGATTTTACAGTCATGATTGAAAATCAATTCAGCAAATAACAGTTTAAACAAAAGACAGAGTTACCGGTTGGCATGAATCGGGGGCTCTGTCTTTTTCATACCTTTTTTTGTTTTCACTTGTTTGTGTAACCAATAGGATTGAAGCAGAAAAAAGTGAAATCATCACGCAATTGTATGACGAGGAGACGCTTCATTTGTTGGAACCTACGGCGTGCGGTTAAGCTCAACCTGTTCAGGTGCGCTTTGGTATCCCAGGCTAATGATGCCGCAAATGACCAGCATGAAGGCGGACAGCATAAACACCGAAATCAGAGAGAGCTGTTCGATTAAAATACCGGACAATGCGGTGCCGATCAGAATGCCACCAATCATCAGCGGCGTGATCAGCCCGTTGATTCTGCCGATATAATCTTCCTGAACCGTTTTAATCAATGGCGCACTGATCGCGACCTGAACAAAAGCGATGATTAAGCCGGATATAAGATAGAGTGTCGCTGTCAGAACCACCATTGTGGATAACGCTTCAGCGATTGTCACAGCGGCAAAAGCGATCATGCTAAAAAACAAGATCGTTCTGGTTCGATATTTACTGACGATTGACATGGAGATAATTGCGCCAGCAAGCAGCCCGATCCCGGATAGCGAATAGAACCATTGGAGGCTTTCTTTTTCAAGACCCAGTCGATCGGTCAGGATAAAAATGGTTAGCGGTTGAATTAGACCCTGGGCAAAGCCAAACAGTCCTAACAATGAACAGAGCACCGTCAACCCTTTATCATTGTGGATATAGACCAGGCCCTCCTTCATTTGGGATAACAGACTTGGCCTGATATAATCGGTATTTCTGGGGCTTGCCGGTAATAAAAATTGTATCAGCGAGGAACATAAAAACAGAACGGCGATGATTGTCAGCGAAAGGGTAATCCCGATGCTTTGATAGAGTAATGTGCCAATAATCGGGCCAATTATAATGTATAGAGATTGCAGACCCTGAGATAGTGAAATCGCCGGGGTTACGAGTGTGGTATCAATATTTCGTTTGAACATGATTGCCGATGAAGGGACTGAAAACTGGCTTACCATTGAAGAAACGAGGGTGGCGGCAAAAACTGTTTGCCATAACCCTTGATTGATTAACAAAAGAATCACGACTACCGAAATACTGCTTAAGAAGTCCCCGGCAATCATGGTATGCTTGGGATTCCACTTATCGGCCAGGGTACCGCCTAGATAGGAAAACACAAAGATGGGCAGATATTCAAAAATTGTAATCAATGATATAGCAATGGGATTTGCATTTGTTTTTTCAATGACAAAGAATAGCACTGCCATGTTTCGGATCCAGATACATAGCTGTTGAATTGCATCGGTGGTCATAATAATTCGAAATACCTTGTTTTGAAATAATTCTTTCATTACGAACTTCCTTTCTTTGTTACGTGTATATTAGTTAGACTTTCTGTTATAATTGCTTTATAGAGTTTATTTTATACAGTTTATTAAATTATCAAGAAAAGGATCCTTGGACAGGGTCTTTATGGAGGACATTGTGTCAAGAAACCGACTACCAGCCAATGAAGCTAAAGCATTTATTTTATCCCATGCGCGCACGTTATTCATAGATAAAGGCTATGATAGAGCCACAATGGACGATCTATGCCAATTAACATCGATGAGTAAAGGCAATATCTATCATCACTTTAAAAACAAAGAAGATATTTACCTGCAACTGCTCAACCTTCACATAACCGAACTGACCAACCGCTGGCTTAATCCAGAATTTCAATCGATGCCGCCAACCGACCAGTTGATAGCCCTGGCAGATCACTATGGCAGAGACTGTGAAAACCCGTTGCTCAGTTCGGCCATAGAATTCGCCAATACCGTCGCAAATGACTCCGACGTGTTACCGGTGATCATGGAGATGTTTGAGCTAATATCAAATAGTGTTAAAGAGATCGTACAGCGAGGCGTTGATCAACAGATCTTTAAGGGTGCCGATGTTGAGTCGATGAGTTTTGCCGTCATGTCGATGTTATCGGGAGCCACCCAACTATGCCTAACCATGCCACATTTAAGCGGAGACGAATATGCAGCCTTGCATGTCAATGCAATCAAACTGCTATTATCCGGAATAGCCGCCGAATGAGTCACGCTATCATTTATCTTATAAATTAATATTGATCGATAAAAGCCCTCACTTTTTTGAGGGCTTTTTATCTATTGACCGAGTACGGATACTGGAATACAGCTATGCTTTTCATAGAAACCTCCTTCAAATAGGAATGAAAATAGCACTACAGACTAAGCAGTCGGTAGTGCTATTATATATCAACTCAAACATAAGTCAAGAAAAATTTGCGCAGGTTATTGATCACACTTTACTTGGGGGTGCAGAACCCGGCATGCTATATGATGTTGACGGAACAGATATTGAAAGAAAGGATATGAACTTCCCGTCATCATTCCTTTGGATAAATCGGGATCATTTCTGCTTGTTTCTCCGTTCATGGTTTAGCCGTATAGAATCCCTTGAAATTAATTGCGTTTGAAGTTTAAAATTATAAATATATAACATTTATTTAGACAGCTGTTATTTATTAGATTTGTAAACTGATGATATTATTGTGAATAATAAACGAGATATCCCGCTATATATTAGCTTTTATTCCTATAATAAATGCAATCTTTAGTAAAATTTTATAAAATACTAGATTTTACAAACGATTCGTGCTATATTTTAATCAAAGATAGTATCGAATTTTAGTTGCGAATAGTATTTAAACTTAAAAGCGAGTTGTGAGTTGATACTATTTTTGGAATCGTTTACTAAGCATTAATCATGAAGAGGAGAATTTCAATGAATTTGAGAGAAAACGTTATGGCCGTGTATCGCGGTGAGCAGCCGGATTATTATGGAGATTTGATGGCAGCGGTAGAATTTATTCCCGACCCCTTATTTATTCAGGATGCTTTGCTTCCTCAGGACGGCAAAGAATATAGGGATTCC
This sequence comes from uncultured Acetobacterium sp., assembly GCF_963664135.1. NCBI lineage: Bacteria > Bacillati > Bacillota > Clostridia > Eubacteriales > Eubacteriaceae > Acetobacterium > uncultured Acetobacterium sp. Next base: position 2,482,529 of record NZ_OY760905.1, read on the forward strand.
TGGGGAACGGTACGGGTCTTCCTGCCGGGGGCACCTGGGCCTCATCCTCATATCACCCGGGACAATGTGGTCATCACGGATATAGAAAAATGGGAGGAGCAACTTGTCGTCCCATCCATTGAGAATCTGGACTGGACACCGGCTCGGGAAGTGGCGTCCCATATTGATCGAAATGAAAAACTGGCCTGTTTCTTCTATCCCGGTGGACTCTTTGAGCGCAGTCATTTTCTGCTGGGCATGGAAGATGCCCTGATGCATTACTTGGAATATCCTGACGAAATGAAAGCGTTGCTGCGGGTGATTGCCGACCATAAGATGGCTTACATTCGCAAAGTTGCGGCAGAAACTCAGCCGGATATCATCTTTTATCACGACGACTGGGGTACCAAACAAAATTTATTTTTACCTCCAGGAGTGTGGCGGGAGATCATCAAGCCGCTGCAGAAAGAAATTGCCGACACCATTCATGAATGTGGCATGATCTATATGCATCATGCGGACTGCATCCTGGAACCGATCGTAACCGATCTCGTTGAGATTGGCGTCGATATCTGGCAAGGTGTCATTGCACAGAACGATATTGTAAAAATCCAGGCGATCACCGAAGGGAAATTGGCGATGATCGGCGGCATTGACGGCCCCAAGATCGATGTGGAAAACATTACCGAAGAGCAAATTCGGGAAGAAGTGCGCCGCGCCGTCGATACTTACTGTCCTGCCGGGCGTTTCTATCCGTCCATCCCTAACGGTATTTGCTTCCGGGAATGGAACAATGCTATCTTCATGGACGAGCTGTCGAAATATGGCCGGGAATATGCACAAAAGAACCCGATTGCCTAGTATAATCTGGCGGGACAGACGAAACCAAATCAGACGACGACAATAAGAAACCCAGTAAACCTATAAAAAGTTCGTACCGTCAGTTTCCGGTTCGAACTTTTTTAGGTATGACACAGAGACGTTGGGGTGCTTTTGTGGCACACAATATCCCTAGTCATGCATAATTTACTGCTCTTTTTTAACAGCTAAAACAGTATAGAGCGCATCACTAATTTTAGTCTTCTTAATCAGTTCAAAGCCAATTAATGCCAATGCTTTTTCGAGATCCTCTGAGCCAATCCGAATCGACATTGGCGGTCCTTCGACGATCAAGTCGTCCTGTTCATACTCCAGACATAACAAGTGACCGCCTGTTTTTAGCACCTCAAATATAGTTGTAAGTGCTTTTGACAGTGAACTTACTTCGTGGAGGATTAAGGATGCCATCGCAAAATCAACACTGTTATTTTGAATGTTTAAGTTCTCAAGATAATCTTGAATCAGTTCAATATTAGTAAGTCCTTTTTCCTTTGCCTTATCTTCGATGACGCTGAGCATGCGTGGATCAGGATCCATCGCATACACCTTGCCAGTGGTGCTTTCGGCCATCGGAATTGTAAAAAAACCGGAGCCGGCACCGATATCGAGTAAAGTATGGTTTTTTTGAATGGGCATTTGGCGAATAAGGGTTTCGGGTGGGATGAGTTGCGCTCTTTGGCGGCTATTTAAAACGGCAAGTTTGTTTAAAAATTTTTGATCATGCTGGTCGCTATGATGGGTGTGATTCATAATAAAACCTCCTATAAAATATAATGCAGACTGCAATTATCTATAATTGTATCAAAAAATGAGCAGTTACAACTGCTGATGTTTTAACTCATTTTTCAGACAATGTCATAAATATGTTTTTCTTTAAGGTAATTGACCATTTTCTTTTCAGCGTCACTCATAACCCTTTCAATTTGACAAGCATGCTTTTCGTCCATTTCACAAGTGAAAAGCGCGCCGCTGCCTTCAATGGCTTGGATGACGTCGTAAAAGCTTATTTCGGACTTCGGTTTCCGAAGACTATAACCGCCATTTACGCCAGCAGTAGATTGAATAAGGTCAGCCTTGACTAATTGAGTTAGGATCTTGGACAGGTAGGTCGGGGATATATTCATGTGACTAGCTAAAGGCTGAAGACTTAAATTGTCTTTGCCTTCGTGCTTAACGAAATAGGCCATTATATGCAAAGCGTAATTCGTCGCTTTTGTATACTTCATCGTAGTTCCTCCACAAAGATAATAAAGACTGCATTTGTCTATGATTATATATGACGGACGTTGCTAAGTCAATAAAAATTTTCAGGCGTTATTGACTTAGTTGATGTCAGGCATTTCGCAAAGGTCTATAGAGTTGTCAACAAAGGAGCCAATGTGAGCCCACTTTGTGTTCAGTAAAATTGGCGAGATTACCATGATCACCTTTGCCCGACTGTCGATCAATTTAATAATTAGAATAGCAATTTTTATTCCCCTTTATAATAATCCGCATTTTCGGATAGATCAAAAAATGTATTTGGCTGGCCATCGATGATAAATCCGACCTTTCCAGAATGGGGATAAAAAGCCACGTCGGCGGCAGAAGTGGTATCACAGTCCAGATATACCAGCAAATCCGATGCGGAAGTGTTAGTAATGCGGTGGGCGCCAACTTCCCCGGGCGGAAGAACGATGACATCGCCTTTCTTAACCGTTTTGTCGCCATCGGGAGTTTCTAATTTCCCGTTGCCACTGATGATATAAAAAACCTCTGTGATTCCGGCATGAAAATGATATGGAAATGCCGACTTTTGCGGCGGGATTTCCATAATCGCTACCGTGCATTGGTTTTCAGGTTTTTTAGAAACAATTAAATGTTTAAAATACTCATAATTTTGATAGCTTTCGTGTTTTGACGGGGTATTTTCAATATTGGCGATGGTAATTTTTGACTCGCTCAAACAACTCACGCTCCTTTTCTCTAAATAAGTAACAATTAAACTTTCGATTAAAATTATAATATCATATCTTTCAGCCCATTTCCATTGCTTATATAACACAGGGACGTTTGCTTTGTCAGGCTATCAAAAGTGTGATATATTTGGTAAAAACAACAGGAAGTGAAAAAAATGGAAAAGAAACAAAGGCCTCAAGTTGTTGTCAGCAAATGTATGGGTTTTGATGCCTGTCGCTATAATGGGCAGACACTTCCAGACAAGTTTGTTGAAAAGTTGAAAGATTATGTGGATTACCACCCGGTTTGTGCGGAAGTGGAAATTGGCTTGGGTGTACCGAGAAATCCCATTCGATTGGTGATGGAAGATGAAAAAACGGTTTTGTATCAACCCGCCACCGATACCGAATATACTCAGGAGATGATCGCCTTCTCGCAGAACTATTTAGACAGTCTAAAAGCAGTGGATGGTTTTATCCTAAAAGGACGATCCCCGTCTTGCGGAACCAAGGATGTTAAAATTTATTTGGGAAAAGTCAAAGCGACCAGTTCCATCAAAGGACAGGGGATATTTGCCGCCCAGGCGTTTCAACATTATCCTTATGCGGCCATTGAAGAAGAGGGGCGGTTGACCAATTTCAGGATACGGGAGCATTTTCTAACAAAATTATATACCATGTGCAGCTATCGTGAAGTGGAAAAAACAGCAATCATGGCAGATCTGGTTAAATTCCAAGCGAACAATAAGTACTTACTGATGGCTTATAGTCAGAAAGAACAAAAAGCTCTGGGGCGGATCGTTGCAAATCACGAAAAATTATCAGTAGATCAAGTCATTAGTAACTATAAAGAACATCTGGGGATTGCTTTTTCCAAAATTCCCCGACAAAGTAACTTTATTAATGTGATGATGCACATATTTGGCTATTTTTCAAAATATCTTTCAAGTGATGAAAAGGCCTTTATTCTAGACAGCTTTGAAAAATATCGGAGTGGGAAAATACCCTTAAGCGTGCCACTTAATGTGCTCAAAATCTATGTCATCCGCTACAATGATGCTTATCTTCTGGAACAAACCATTTGGGCACCATTTCCCGAAGAATTGATGGATATCAGTGATTCGGGAAAAATGGAAGATATCAGTAGGAAGGCGTAGCTAAAAATAGGATAATAAACCGATTATGTTTTTGGTGGAGATAGAGAGCTGTTTCGTTTGTAATAGAGCTAGTCAGCAAGAGTAAGCATCGAACCCTTTGAAACATCCGCCTAGCATTGATAACACCAGGGAACCAGCAACTTACTAATAAAAATAGCGGATCTGACTAGTCCCGAACCCATGAAAAGACATATTCCATGTGCTTTGGCAAGTCAATTTCTGGTTGCGCAGAGGTAACAAAATGACCATCGATTTTACGTTCTTTCGTGGCAAAATCAAAGTGGGCGGCAGCAATACCCATGTCAACCCGTTGAATATCGGAGGAAAAGGCATTGCTGTAGCCCGGTTCTTTAGCCTCATAAAAATGACAGCATTCAGATGGAGAACCTGAAAAATTTCTAATTAATTTGGTTTACGGGTGAGCGGATCAATCGGTTGACATTTGTTTATGATGAGCGTATACTGTGAATGAATAATATAATATTCATTCATGGCATGCTCTTTATTATTTGTAATGGACAGTTTGATTGATCTGGTGAGCTAAGATTAATGACTAAGGATAGGAAGATGGAGGAATTTGAATTGATTGATAAGAAAGACGATATATTAAAACATGGAAGAGAATTATTTAAAACAAAAGGATTTAAAGATACCAATATTTCTGAGTTAACGAAGATGGCAGGGATTGCCACCGGTACATTTTATAAATATTATCCATCAAAAGAGAAACTCTTCATGGATATTTTTCTGGAAGAGAACGCCAAACTAAAAAACCAGTGTTTACAGTCACTTGATTTTACCAAGAGCCCACTGGAAATTGTGGGGCAAATGCTGTCGCAAAATGCGGCGGGAATGAATGCCAACCCTATTTTGAAGGAATGGTATAACAAAAGTGTCTTTGATAAAATCGAAAAGCTTTATCTGGAGGAAAACGGACTTCAAGCGGTTGATTTTTTATATGACAGCTTTCTTGAACTTGTGGAGAAATGGCAAGTTGAAGGAAAAATACGAAAAGATATTGACAGCAAAATGATTATGATGATTTTTGCTGCTGTGATCAACGTTGATACGCATAAGGAAGAAATCGGACTTGAGTACTTTCCACAACTTTTAGAGCTGATGACAAAGCTTATTATGAAAGGCCTTGAAGACTGCTCAGATTAATGTGAGCAGTTTTATTTGGAGCTACAAGTGAATGAATATATTTTTATTCACTCGCATAAATGCGCTTAACGAAGAGGAGGCTAAAATATGCGGCAATCAACAGTCAACGAGGGCAACAGTTTTGGCATGAATACTGAAATTGCCTACAGCGTTTTTGGTGAAAAGGCAGAGTCGGCCATTGCGGCCATGACAACTGAACTTTTACGGCTGGAAAATAAATTAAGTCGCTTTATGCCGGGTAGCGAGGTTAGTAGAATTAATCGGTTGGCAGGATTAGATTCTATCAAAATCAGTCGTGAATTGTATGAGATCATGTCGTTTGCACATTTGGTTTCTGAAATATCACAAGGAATGTTTGATATTACGGTCGCTCCTTTGGTGGATCTATGGGATTATAAAAAGGCAAAAGATGTTCCGGCTAAATCGAAAATTCGCAATATCTTGTCGAAGGTTGATTATCGCGAATTAATCCTGAATCCGAAAGATTATATCGCGGGCCTTAGCAAACTGGGACAGGCCATTGATCTGGGTGGCATTGGAAAGGGTTATGCTAGTGATCGGTGTATGCAGCTTTTTCAGCAGTATGGTGTGAATTCGGCCTATATAAATATTGGCGGAAATGTAGCCACACTCGGAAATAAACCGGATAGCTCTTTGTGGCGTGTTGGAATTCGCCACCCCAGGCATGATCAACAGTTGATTGGAGTGGTCAGAGTAGCTGGGAAAGCAGTCGTGACATCAGGTGATTATGAGCGGTGTTTTTTTGATCGCCAGGATAAAAGATGGCATCATATCCTGGATCCAACCACTGGCTATCCGGCAGAATCCGGATTAATCAGCGTTTCTGTGATCGCCGACAGTGCAATGATTGCCGATGCACTGTCAACGACAATATTTGTGGCCGGCCTCAATAAGGGGATCGGATATCTGGCGCAATTTACCAGGACTGAAATTGTAATTGTTGATAAAAACCTGCAGGTTTTTATCACACCAGGCTTAAATGAGTGGTTTCATGCGGCTGACGGAATAAAGGCAAATATTATCTAAAGCGTAAAAATGCACGCAGAACAGCTAAAAAAGGAGAATGTCAATTGAGTAAACGAGAAAAAAGGAAGGTGAAAAAAATGTGGATTGTATTATTGGTTATAATAGCAGTTATTGGCGTTGGATCACTGGGAGCATTATTAGCTGATGCACCGGGGCGGCGCGAAGCAGGAGAACTTGTTTTTTCGGATGTTCGATTTAAAAATCTTGTCGACGGAACATACATTGGCGAATTTAAGGGAGAAAAGTCTCACTTAAGAGACGCCAAGGTCGAAGTGATAATATCAGGCGGTGAAATCGCTAAGGTTACAATTCTAAATGGTGCTGTGGACAAAGAGGGGAAACCGGCAAAGTTGACAGGTGGACAAGATATTGACGATTTATTTAATGCGGCAATTCAAGCGCAGACCCTCCAAGTGGATGTTATCAGCGGTGCGACATTGACATCTAAAGCACATTTGAAGGCACTTGAGAAAGCGCTTGAACAGGCACAAGTGAAATAGCAGGGGAGATTATCATGCCGGTTTGAGTGAGTACGAAGAGGATTAAGCCTAAATAGAATTTTTAAACTTCTTTTAAAATATAGTGAGATTGTAATTTCGAAAATAGCAGGAGTGAGACAACAATCACACCAGCGGCCACGCCATAGAGAAGGCCCGGGCTGAATGAATAAATCGCGGCAGCGGCAAGCGGAACAAGAACGCGGTAAACTGATTGCAAACTTTGACTGACACCCTGCAATTTTCCTTGATTGCTTTCGTCAACAGCCTGTGAAAGGCGTCCATTGTAGGATGGATCAAACAAACCTTCGCCCAGGGTGATACTCATCACTCCGGCTATAATAAGTATCGGCGACAAGATCTGAGTACTCAGCATTATCAGCGTCAAACCCAGAGCCAGTCCCAAAAGACCGGTAATACCAATAGCTCGCTCACTGAACTTTTTAAGAAGGCATGGTAATAACACCGCCCGTGAAAGAATATCGCAGGCTCCAATAATCGTAAACAAACCACCGATCAGTGCTGGACCCCAGGAGAAAATATCTTTTAAAAAGATACTGAAATTAAATTGATAGATTTCTAATCCCACATAGAAGAATCCGCCGACGATGATAAGCGCTTTGGCCTCTTTTAGGGTGAAAATATCTTTGATCTGACCAAAAATATTGAAACTTTTTATGGAAAAATGGGTTGATTGTTTTTCCGGGGACAATGATTCCGGCAAAAAGAAATAGGTGCAGATAACGGAGAGAAACATAATACCGGCAGTAACGAAAAACGGCAGCGTGATTGAAATGGCGCCCAGCGCAGGCCCAAGGAAACATTGCTATATTATCACGTCATTGTTTCCTTGTCAACAATAAAAAGAGGGCGGTACCATCCACTGATTTCTCAGTGTTTTGATACCGCCCTCTTTAGGCTTTTTGATATAAATCATTATTCAAGATCATTTCGATTGGTTATCTCGACACCTTGCTTCTTTATTTCTGTATCCAAATGCTTACGATACTTTTCCATGAAGCTAAGCATACTGTCAAATTGTGCTTCAGTTATTTCCTCAAAGACGGCCTTATCCCGCTCCTGAAACGCTTCGTGCAAATCCTCATGGATTTTGTTAATTGCGTTCCCTTGCTCTGTCAGCCTAAAATAGATTTCTTTCTTATTATCCGGTTTCTGGTAGCTTTCGATAATGCCCTTTTCGATCATTTTCTTCGTTAGCTTACTGATGGCGCCCCTAGTCATATAAAAAGACTCCGCCAGTTTGGTCACGTTGGAATCGACATTGCCGCCAATGTATTCGATACAATGTACTTCAGAAGACGTATAACCTTTAAGGCTGTCTTCCATCTTAAACTTATTAAGCCAAACCAATTTGTTGTATATATCCCTGAAACCGCTAATGATCTGTTCTTCTTTGTTCATGGCCTGTCCTCCCACCCGCTGGTGCATTAACAATATTATAGTAAGCTTTTGTTTCGGTTGCAACAAGGTTAGCTTTTTATACCCGCTTTTTATATGCCCTCATGGCAAAGAAATAGGCCACGATCATAATCCCGATACACCAGGTAAGGGCGATCCAAATGTCATTACCCACCGGCTGACCGGATAGAAGCGCCCGAATGGCTTCAACGATAGAAGTCACTGGCTGGTTGTCGGCAAAGACACGGACACCCGACGGCATTGATTCCGTTGGCACAAAGGCTGAACTGATAAATGGCAGGAAGATAATCGGATAGGAAAAGGCGCCGGCTCCGTCAACTGTTTTTGCGGATAATCCGGCAATCACGGCCACCCAGGATAAGGCTAGGGTAAACAACGTCAGGATCCCGGCAACCGCAAACCATGACAGGATCCCCGCCGGGGAGCGGAAACCCATCATTAGGGCGACGGCAATAATGACAACAACCGAAATCGCATTAGATACCAGCGAGGAGAGCACATGTCCCCATAGCACCGTGGAACGGGCAATGGGCATGGAGTGAAAACGCTCGAAGATGCCCCGCTGCATATCCATAAACAACCGGTAAGCAGTATAGGAGATGCCGCTGGCAATGGCGATCAGCAGGATGCCAGGCAGCAGGTAATTCACATAGTTGTCGGTACCGGTTTGAATGGCACCGCCGAATACATAGACAAACAGTAGCATAAAGGCAATCGGCATAATCGTAACCGTGATGATCGTGTCCATGCTGCGAAAAATATGGCGCATGGAACGTTCCAGCATCACGCTCATGTCGCTAAAAAAGTGTTTTTGGGCAGTTTCCATTTACTAGTCCTCCTTTTTGCCGATGATGGCAAGGAATATCTCTTCCAAAGTCGGTTGTTTTTCAACATACTCCAACTTCGCTGGCGGGAACAGCTGCTTCAGTTCATCGAGGGTACCGTTTGCGATAATCTTACCTTCATGCAAAATAGCAATTTGATCGGCAAGCTGTTCTGCTTCCTCCAGATACTGGGTGGTCAGCAGTACGGTCGTGCCGCCGCCAGCAAGTTCTTTGATAATCTTCCACACCTCAAGGCGCGCCTCGGGATCAAGTCCGGTGGTTGGTTCGTCGAGGAAAATAAGCTGCGGGATACCGACCAGGCTCATGGCGATATCGAGTCGGCGGTGCATCCCGCCCGAGTAGGTTGACACTCTGCGGTCGGCGGCGTCGGTCAGGCCAAAGCGATTCAGCAGATCGTCGGCAATCTGACGGGGATTGATGAGGTGTCGCAGCTTGGCGATCATGATGATGTTTTCGCGTCCGGTCAGAATCTCGTCCACCGCGGCAAATTGACCGGTCAGACTGATCGACTGCCGCACCATGTCGGGCTTTGCCGCGACATCGAAGCCATTTACAGTGGCGGTTCCGTGATCTTGTTTAAGCAGGGTGGTAAGGATTTTGACAATTGTTGTTTTGCCGGCGCCGTTGGAGCCGAGCAGGGCAAAAATACTGCCTTTTTCCACCTCAAAATTAACGTTATTCAGAACCTGGAGCTGCTTGTAGGACTTTTGCAGTCCTTGCACTTCAATTGCTTTGGGCATCCTGGTAGTCTCCTTTAATTTATTTTATCGATCGATTTTTTCATGGCTTGGTTAACTTTATGGTCAACCGATTCTTGATAGAGGTCAGCATATGTTTTTGAATCTTTGATGAGCTCGTCGCAGAAAGCGGCGACGTCACTGCCGGTCACTTCGAGCACGCCTTTTCCCAGGGCCACACCTTCGTCAAAAAGATCGACAATCCCGGATAGCAATTCTGTTCCTTCGGTTAACTCAACCGGGCCGACCTTAAAGAGATATTTTTGAATTTCTTTATAAACAATCTGATAATCCTGGGGGAGCGCTTTAACACGCGCCATGTGCGCGCGCCACTCTTTTTTACCTTCAATAATGTCTTGTATTCTCATTTTAGCCTCCTATTTAGCTAATTTTTTAGCAATATTATTGTTGAGTTGCTTACGCCACTTGTCACGATAAGATGTGGCCCCTTCGTCGCCGACCAGGGCTGAACAGAAGCCTTTGATATCGTCACCCAAAACCTCCTGGACACTCTGACCGTCCGCCGCCGCTTCTTCAAGCAGGCCCAGTACACCGTCAAGAATTGGCATCAGGTTGCGACCGGTTAAATCGGAGTGGGGCCAGAGATTGGTTTTAATTTGTTCCCATGCCGCCTGATAATCAGTCGGCAGCTTTTTGGCTCGCGACTCAAAAGCTTTAAATTCTTTAGTCATATCGCTGCCAGTGATTTGTTCCCAAAAATTCATTATTTATTCTCCTTTAACTCATTAATTTTTGCGGACACGAACGCCCATTTGTCCCAGAACTTCTGTAACTCCTCGCGCCCGGCGTCGTTAAGGACATAAAATTTGCGGGGCGGCCCGATATCGGACGGCTTTTTTTCGATATCGACAAGGTTTTTCTTCTCAAGCCGCACCAAAATGGTATAGACGGTTCCATCCACAACATCTGCGAAGCCGAGTGCATTTAATCGCCGTGTGATTTGATAGCCATAGGTTTCGCCACCGCTAATAATTTCAAGGACACAGCCCTCAAGCAGGCCTTTAAACATTTCTGTTAGATTTTCCAGCACAATCACCTCCATGCTATTATGTATTACTTACTACAGCTATATAGTAGCACGTAGTAGTTGGTTTGTCAACCGCAGTTTTTTAAAAATTAATTTTTAAAACTAACAACATTACCCGCAAAAGATTGGCAATTAACAATTGTTCTTCTTATGCTGTCAGCTTCTTAAAGTAACCGGATTAAGGAAGGTTTCATTTGTCATGGTATGAAAATATGATATACTGATAAAAATACCCGGTGGCGAAATCACAAGTAGAAAAATGATGGTGTGGGCATAAAAATTAATCTGACAGAAACTCACTATGTCAAACGACGAATGGTAAGTCTTGGGAGAAAGGGAAGGATAAGATGAGATATGATGTAAACACGGTAGCGGAATATATTGAAGCATTACCGGAAGCTAGAAGAACTATAATCGAAAGGTTTAGGAAAGTCATTTTAACCAACTTGCCTGATGGCTATGCTGAACAAATATTATATGGCATGATCAGCTATGTGGTACCCTTATCAAGATATCCGAAAGGCTATCACGTAAAAAAAAATGAGCCGCTGCCTTTTCTTTCGCTGGCATCTCAAAAAAACCATATCGCTTTATATCATATGGGTTTGTATGGTAATCAGGCGTTATTGGAATGGTTTGCCGATGAGTATGCTAAGCGTGTCCCGACAAAGCTTGATATGGCTAAAAGCTGCATTCGTTTTAAAAATCTGGATCAGATCCCATTTGATCTGATTGCAGAACTGTGTCAGAAAATAACGGTCGATGAATATATCAATTTTTACGAACAGGCTGTAAAACGAAGATGAAACAAAAATGAATAATGAACAGGAAAACGATTATAGAAAGATGATATAATTTTGCTAAATAAAAATTATATCATCTTTTTATTGGCTGTAAAATGGGTAAAATTAATGATCTTTAATTCATAAATTTGCTAATTACTCATCAAACCTCTTTTTGATATAGTTAATCCAAGCAGAACATGAAAAGGATTACACGATTGCATGAGAACGTGATAGTTGTGTTACAAGCGAACCCCAGTTATCTGAAATGGATAAGGGTTTGCACATGTTTGAAATGATGGGCAATGACCCAAAATAAAGGAGGATTTCATATGTCAACAGAAAAAGGAAACAACGAAGTCGAAATTAGTAAAGAAGAAAAACAAGGTGTTAAAGCGTCCAAGATGAAAAAGGGTAGAAAATCAATCGCCTATCTTCAGGAGAAAAAGGATAACGGCGAGAAGATCGTGCAGATGTGCCCGGCCGACCGAGACAAGTATTTTGTCATGGCAGCTGAAATGGCTGACTGCGACATCTGTCGCCTGACAACTCCCGGTGAAAATACCGAAATGCAGATTGCCAACGCAACCTGGCGGATCCGTGACGTTCGCAGTGCGGCGCAGTTGATCCATCTTAATTTTTATATGCAGACGCCAACCTACTGTTCTAAGGAAGAAGCTTTAAAAAACGGTTCTCTATATATGGCGAATGGTGCTGATTCCCTGCTTCCCATGGGTGTCAGCAACGAGACACTGAAGTATATGGCAGATAACCATCTGGTCGTGTTCGGTCACGTCGGGGCCCTGTCCGGCTGGCAGACCAGTCGGCATGGCGGCTACAAACGCCTGGGGAAAACCGCGGAAGACGCCATGGATGTCTTCCGGATGGCTTATGAGTATCAGGAAAATGGCATGATGGGCATGACCATCGAACTGACTCCCATCGAAGTTACCAACGCCATCGCCAAGAAGCTGAGTGTGCCCGTGGTGGCTATTTGTGCCGGTGGTGACGCTGACGGTTCCGAAATGGTCGACTTTGACACCTTCAATATGATGCCGTCAGCCGCTGTTCATGCCAAAGCTTATGGTGACTTCTTTAAGTGGGCGGCGACTGCATACAGCGGGTGGGCCAACGATGTCCGGACCGGCGTATATCCCGAAGATAAGCACGGCTTCCACATGGACGAAAAAGAACTCGATAAATTCTTGAACCAGTTGGAACAGAAATACACTGTAAAATAGTCAGACTGTTATTTTCAGAAAGATCAAGGTTGGTGGATGGACAGAGCTGAGCGTGGCACATTCATCCGCCAATTAAATAAAGGTGTAAATAATTTTATATAATAAGTTAGGGGGAGCCGATTTTATGAAAATGGATGCCAACACAATATTAGCGATGGCTGAGAACAGTACAAAGCAAATTCGTAGTCTGCCAGAGGTATTCGGCAAGGATCTGGCCGGCAAGGTAGCTATCGTAACCGGTGGTGCCACCGGTCTGGGTTATAGCGTCGTAAACCGTTTAGCCGAGGCTGGTGTGCACGTGGTCATTGCATCACGAAAAGAAATGACCGGGCAGAAGGCTGAAGCCGAGTTTCGGGCCAGCGGTCTTGAGGTAAAATGGTTCCAGACTGACGTCAGCAAAGTGTCTGACTGTTATGCTGCAGTTGATTATGCGGTAGAACAGTACGGTGGCGTTGATATTGTCGTTGCCAATGCGGCAGTGTGGTCGATGTACTCGTTTTTGGATATGCCGGAAGAGGCCTTTGATATGGTTCTCGACACCGATTTAAAGGGCGAATATTTCATCGCCCAGGCAGCTGCCCGGGTGATGGTTGCGCAGAAGACCAAGGGCAAAATTGTGTTCATTTCCTCAGTTGCTCATAAAGGATCTGACGCCACTAAATTGGGAACGATGACGCACTATAATGCGGCCAAGGGTGCGATTGTCAGTATGACTAAAGGGATTGCCAAGGAACTGCGCCAGTACGGCATCAGTGTTAACTGTGTCGCTCCCGGTGGGATGCTGACAGCCGGAGCCCTGACAAATGCTGCGGAAGCAGTTGGTCTTTATGGACAGGAGTTTGCTGAGGAACGCGGTAAATATGGCCGGGAGACACCGATGGCGATGAATCCTGATGAGGTGGCGCTGGTGGTATTGGCCATGTGTACCGCCATGTCAGACTTTATCGTCGGTGAGACCATTGATGTGGATGGTGGTTCCCTGCTTAGTTATCAGGCGAAGCCCTGGAGCTATACCGTAGCAGGCTGTATCCCTGGACCGAAAGCGGAATAACGAATCAGCATGATCCCTGATCGATTCAATAAGTGCGTTTATTCTAAAATAATCCCCCTAGCATAGCGGTTCCCTAAAGAGCGCTGACACTGGGGGGATTTTATCGGTTAAAAAATAGTTGCTTTCTTTAGCTTAGCAAGCGCACGAGCAGTTCCTGAAGGTTGGAAACATGCATTTTTTCATAAATATGAGCGATGTGCTTATTGGTGGTGGACTGTGAGATATAAAGCGATTGACTGATGGTCGCTGGTGAAATCCCCTGACACAGTAGATTGGCGATTTCGATTTCCCGGGCTGTCAGGTTGGTAGTTTCCCAGGAAATTTGATCAACCGCTTGTCGACTTGTCTGCTGACAGAAAAAATTCTTGTGCAGATTGTTTAATTGCGGAACCGCCAGGGACACCGTCATAAGTTCGGTGTCGGTGAAGTTTTCGTCTTTGGTTTTGTCCAGGGCAAACAAGGTTCGCGGTTTGCCGTTGATATCAAACAGCGCAAAACCAAGGGAATATTTAACCCCCCGGGGATAAATATAATTAGAAACGAACTCAGTGGTTGGTTCTTTTTTCCAGGCTCTGATATTAATGGTCGGTTTAGTTGGATTTTCCCGCAAATTTTTGACTAGACTATAATAACCATTCTTGCTCTTGGAGTAATATTCAAGGTACATGGTACTCCATTGCTTGTCAATATTGTGCAGATACTGGTTGCACACGTTTCCGTTGCCATCCAGAAAATAAACAAGTGACTGATCGAAGTCGCACAGTTCTCCAAGGCCAGACAGAATTTCAGCGGAAAAAGCTTTCAGTTCATGAACATTCCCACAGGAAACCGTAAAGTCGTAAATTTTTTGCCACGGCATATTCAATTTAGTATGCATTTTCATTCCCTCCGTACTTGAGTCAGGAATCGCCCTTTCCGATTGTCATTTCTTTTATTGTTATTGGGTTATAGTTGAATTTTAATGATAAAATGCGGTAAAGTCAAGGCATGTTGATAATAAAGAAGGATTTACGAAAAACGTTTTCAGAGATAATTGCTACAAATATTCAGTAACGACGTATTTCTGCTGGGAGAGATTTGTGAATTGCACTAAATAAAGAAAATTTAAAATGAATGTTATGATTGATAGCGGGTATAATAAAAAAAACTTTACAAAAACAGAATGAGATATTTCTCGCAAATTAGCAAATTAAAAATAAGATTAGAAGGGAGAAAAGAATGTCTAAACTTAGTTTAATTGAGGGTATTGGCGAAGCTTATGAGTTGAAATTGGAAGCTGTGGACGTTAACTCGATCGAATCACTGCTGGAGACATGCACGACCAAAAAAGGTCGGTCTCAACTGGCAGAGAAAACAGGGATATCTGAAAAGCTTATTTTAAAATGGGCAAACCACGCCGACTTGATCAGAATCAAAGGGATCGGGGGAGAGTATGCCGAATTGCTGGAAGCAGCAGGCGTTGATACCGTACCGGAACTGGCCACACGCAAGGCGGAAAATCTCTTCAAAAAATTACAAGAAATCAATGATGCGAAATCACTTGTCAGAAAACTGCCGACCCAAGCACAGGTGGAAGACTGGATAACCCAAGCGGCAACGCTGCCACGGGTCTTGACGTATTAGTGTAATCGGGGAATGGTTAACAATGTTTTGGGGATGGAACTGACATCGCCATATAAAATTGAATAAAACAGAACCGTCAGTTGAGGAGAACGCTCTCCTTGATTGGCGTTTTTTCGATTTGCTGACAATCAATAGCAGGAGCAATGCAATTTGTTAATAACATTGGATAAATGCAAACTAAATCAGGAGGTTTTGTGATGAAAAACGAAGAAAGAGAATTATCATCAGAACAACGGGAAGAACTACTTAGCGTGCTGAAAGTCCGTTTCGAGAAAAATATAAACCGCCATCAAGGTTTAAAATGGGCAGAAATACAATCGAAGCTGGAAGCGAATACTAAAAAAATGTGGTCTCTCAATGAAATGGAAAGAACTGGCGGTGAACCGGATGTTGCTGGTTACGATCAGGCTACGAGGGAGTACATTTTTTATGACTGTTCATCAGAAAGTCCCAACGGCCGCAGAAATGTTTGTTATGACCGCGAGGCGCTGGATTCCCGGAAAGAAAACAAACCGGAAAATAGTGCGGTTGAGATGGCGGAAGCCATGGGTATTGAACTTTTGACAGAAGAACAATATAGAGAGTTGCAGAAACTAGGGAATTTTGATACCAAAACATCGAGCTGGGTGAAAACACCAGCTGAAGTCAGAAAACTAGGCGGTGCTTTCTTTGCTGATCGTCGTTACGATCATGTCTTCATCTATCATAACAGTGCGCCCTCTTACTATGCGGTTAGAGGATTTAGAGGCTTGCTCAGAGTCTGAATTTTGCGTAGATGAAATAGATCTGACAACATGACCAACGAAACGTCACGGTGTTACACCGTCAGAATTTCTTAAATTCGGATATTATTGAAAAGGTGGTAAGAAAAATGGCTTTTGAAAGCTTCTTCAATCGATTAAAAATCAAAGAATTATCAGTGTTGCCAGAAAAGGACGGATGGTATCTGGAAAACCGACGACATGCCCAGGAAATGATGAAAACCGGAAGCTGGACTTATGAAATTGGAAATGATACCATTTATTTTACCGATGAGTATTTTAATATTTTTGAAACGGTTACGGAAAAGCTTGCGGAAGATGTGGAGTCTTATTTTCAATTTGTCTGCAAAGATGATGTCAGCAAGGTAAAAAATTCAAGAGAACAGGCTTTTCTGGGACACAATCAAGAACTGGAATATCAGATTATCACGGGTCAAGGCAATCATAAATTTGTTAAAGAGAAAACCCGTACCCTATTGGATGAAGTGGGCAATCCGACAAAAATTATTGGCGCTCTGCAGGATATTACCGGTGAAAAAATCTTGGAAAACAGTTTGAAAGAGTTAGGGGAAAACTTGAATCTTGGACAAAAGGTTGCTGGTCTGGGTAGCTGGAAATACAATGCGGTAAAAAATGAAATCTTCTGGTCTGACGAAATTTACCGGATTTATGATCTTAAACCCGGAGAATTTGGGGGCACTGTCGTCGAATTAATGGATTTTACCTATCCTGCGGATCGGGATGTTTTAGAAGAACTAACCGAAAAAAGGTTAGCCCATGAAAAATTTGATCTGCAATACCGCATTCAATTGAGAAACGGAGCCATTAAACACGTGCGCCTGGTGGGTGAACCCATTAAAAACAAAGACGGTTTGAATATCGATTTGGTCGGAACAATTCAGGATATGACCGAAATTAAAAAGCTGGAAAACGAAATTATTTTTATCAAAAAAAATCTAGAGCAAGCCCAACGGCTGGCTAAAATTGGCAGCTGGGAGATGAATATCGAAAAAAGTGAGAACTTCATGTCTGATGAAGCCCTCCGGATTTTTGGCATCACAGCTGATGAATTCAAGGGAACCTTTGAAGATTTTATGAGTCGGGTGCATCCCGAGGATCGTAATATCATCATCGATTCCATGAATGGTGAATTGACCGAAGAACCCTTTGAACTGGAATTTCGGGTGATTCGAAAAGACGGAACGATTCATGAGGTTTTTCAGATTGGGGAGTTTAATCTCGATAAAAATGGACAAGTCTTACGTGCCTACGGAACGATTCAGGATATTACCGAAAAAAAAGAGTATGAGCGAGCTATTGAAATCAAGCAGAAAGAGATCGAAAAAATTCAGCAGCGAACAAAAATGTTGATTCAGGAATCCGGGGTTGTTTTTGAGATCATCACTGCTGATGGTATCATCCGCTATATCAGTGACACCTCTCAAAAGGTGATCAATTATGATCCTGAGAGTATGATCGGTAAAAGTATCTATGATTACTATGATCACGATGAAGCGGCTTATTTGAAGGGCTTGATTCATAGTGCCATGGAAAATAAAGCGATCACCGAAACGGGAATCATCACTTTTAGCAGAAAAGGAAATAAGCCCATTTATCTGGAAGTGCACATCCAGAATTTTCTGGATCATCCAATTATTCAGGGATTGGTTCTGGATTTCCGGGATGTGACAAACCGCATCATCATGCAGCGAAAAATAGAAAAGCTGGCGTCCTATGATGAAACAACATCCCTACCTAAACAGAACCAGTTTAAAAAAGAGCTCGCCGAAAAATGTCTCAAAGCATCTTTAGAACAGCATAGTCTGGTCGTGATCATGCTGGACTTTGAAGGATTTAAGGAGATCAATGACTCCCTGGGATTTAAGGTCGGGCAGCAGCTGATTGTTCAAATCGTGATGCGCTTAAGAGGGCTTTTAGGAAAAGACACCCTGATTTCGCGGTATTCCGAAGATCAGTTTGCTATTGTCATTGAAGGGTTAATCAATCTGGAATCCTACGAAGCTAGGGTAGTAGATATTATCGATTTCTTTCATCGATCCTTTAAAATTGATATCTATGAGTTTGATATCAATGTGAACGTCGGGGTCAGTGTTTATCCTTTGGAAACAGAAGAAAAAGATGCCGATGCCGAGGATACAATGGCTGAAGATGATCAAGCTATGGATGAAATTGAACAACTGATTAAGTATGCCAGTATTGCCCTGGTCTGGTCTAAAAAAGATGGGAAAAACCGCTATCGGTTTTATTCTTCCGAGCTGAACATTCAAAACTATAAACAACTTCAACTGCGTCACGATTTAAGAATGGCTGTCAAAAGGGATCAATTCAGGGTTTACTATCAACCAATGGTGCGGATAAAAAACCATCAGATTTTAGCAGTTGAAGCGCTGATTCGCTGGAATCACCCGGATTGGGGAATTGTCTCACCAGATGAATTCATTTTCCTAGCTGAAGAAACTGGTGCTATTGTGGAAATGGGAAAATGGATGCTGCGGAAAATCTGCGAAGATCATCGTTATTGGATGTTGAAGGGATATAAACCAGTCTATATTTCGGTGAATTTTTCAAGTGTCCAGTTTTACGAACGTGATTTTGTCAAAAACATCACGGATATTCTGGCAGAATATGAGATCGATCCCACATACCTGATCGTTGAACTAACTGAAAGCCTGATTATTGAGAATTCCCACAAAGCTATTGTCGATATTGAAAACCTACAGCGGGCTGGGATTAAAGTGGCTCTGGATGATTTCGGAACGGGTTATTCCTCGCTGAGTTACTTAAAGAATTTTAACATCGATATTATTAAAATGGATGCCTCTTTTCTAAAGAATATCATGGCTGACAAGACCTCCGCCATTATCACTCAGGCGATCATTAATCTGACCAAAGAGTTGCGGATTAAACTGGTCTGTGAAGGCATTGAGAACTGGGAACAGTTGTCGTTTCTAAGGGAAAATAATTGCTTTGCAGGTCAGGGCTATCTCTACTCGCGACCAGTTCCGTTCTTAAAAATCGATGAAATACTTGAAAAAGAGAAATGCCGACCAATGCTCAGCAATACGACCTTTAAACCCCGGGCCGAACGGCGAAATTCGTTCAGACAGGCATTTCATGACTTGTTAAAAACGGATCTGACGATTCTAAAAATTAAAGATAAAAAGATGAACGTTGGGAACTCTAAAGTTCTGGTAAAGAACATTGGCTCTGGTGGACTTTGTTTTATATCCAATATTCAATTCCCACTTGAACGGGATTTTACGCTGCAATTTGTCACAACGCTTCTTGGAAAAGAAATCAGTACTTATGGGACACCGGTTTGGTGCGAAGAAGTGGAGGACAACCTCTTTGAATATGGGGTGAAATTTTTAATGGGTGAAAGTGCGGTTGAGGAACTGATGCGAATTATTTATGAGGTACAGGTTAAAATGAAGAAAAATATGCTGTTTTCTGATGGCAACTTTACCGATGAAACGGCCTACAACTATTTTAACAATCTTATTGGACAACAGAGCCCTGAAAAAGTAGATTTTAGTCAATACAAGAGAAATAAGTTTTAATCAGTTTACCGTTAAGTTGTAAAATAAAAAACTCAGTTTTGAGAATTTAATGGCGCGAAATAGTTTTATTTAAGAATGTGAAGCAATCCGATTAGCTGATGTGGAAGGAGCGTGTTTGTCGATATGCCTGTAAAAAACATACCTGAAAGTTGGTTGATCTGTCATAGTCTGAAAGAATGGCATGACTGGTTAGCCACGCATTATGATATTGAAACGGGGGTTTGGTTACAGATCAAAAAGGCCAGATCGAATGAGCTGGGAGTTGGTATGGAGGAAGCGGTGGCAGAAGCCCTATGTTTTGGCTGGATCGATAGCAAAATACATAGTTTGGATACTGAAAAATATATTCTTCATATGACTCATCGTAAGCCCGGGAGCATGTGGTCAATGACAAACCGTAAACGTGCTGAAGCACTTATTGCAGAAGGAAGAATGACCGAAGCCGGGATGGTGCCAATCCGCGAAGCTCAAGCAAATGGTCGATGGGAAGCTGCTTACACATCAAAAGAAAAACCGGTTGTACCAAACGATCTGGCAACAGCATTAGGTGCGGATCAAGAGGCTAATAATAATTTCGAAAACTGGTCAAATAGTCAAAAACGGCAGTCTGTTGTGTGGATAGAGCAAAGCAGACAACCGAAAACCAGAGCGAATCGTATCGATAAAGTTGTCAGTTGTGCTCATAAAAATCAGAAATTGTTT
Organism: uncultured Acetobacterium sp.; assembly: GCF_963664135.1. Taxonomy (NCBI): domain Bacteria; kingdom Bacillati; phylum Bacillota; class Clostridia; order Eubacteriales; family Eubacteriaceae; genus Acetobacterium; species uncultured Acetobacterium sp. The sequence continues at coordinate 2,503,000 of NZ_OY760905.1, forward strand.
TAGGGCGTGTTATATTAACGATAAATTAATGTAAGATGGGCTTAGAATGATGCCAGTATCGAAAAATTCCGATTGCCTGTCGCTAAAATGAATGTGAAGATCCTGATTAGGTGTAAATGCCAAAAAGGTACTTTGATTGTCATACCAGTAATTGCTATAATAGGAACACGTAATTGTGAACGTGCAGTACGCTTTGCAATGATCAGGTATTTTTGAAATCAAAGGAGAAATTTTTAATGAACAGAACGATATATCTTTATGTTTGTGATACCATGGCCGATTGGGAAATTGGATATTTGACGGCGGAACTTAACACTGGCAGATATTTTAAGAAGGGGATAACGCCCTGCAAAGTAGTAACTGTCGGTATTGACGTAACACCCATTACAACGATGGGCGGTTTAAAAATACTGCCAGATATCAGTGTGGTCGGGTGCGATATCAAAAGTACCGATGCATTGATTTTACCGGGAGGTGACACCTGGCTAGATTCAATCCACGATCCGATCATCAATAAAGCCGAGCAGTGTATTAAAGAAAACATTATTGTGGCCGCAATCTGTGGCGCGACAATGGGACTTGCCAAGAATGGTCTGCTGGATTCCAGATACCATACAAGCAATGATCTGGGCTATCTTAAAATGGTCTGTCCGGATTATAAAGGTGAAACCTATTATAAAAATGACCCCGCCGTTACGGACGAAAATTTAATCACGGCTATGGGAGTTGCACCATTGGAATTTACGGTGGAAGTCCTGAAAGCTTTGGCGGTCTTTTCGCCAGAAACATTAGATGCATGGTATCAGCTTTATCAAACCCATGAATCGGAGCATTTTTATGCGTTAATGAACTCGATACAGTAGTGCAAAGTACTTTAGAAAAGGTGGTGAAACAATGAAATGCTGCATTGGAATGGCCGGAATAGATCTGAAATATTAAACTATTTAGGAGGATTCGAAATGTCTATTCCGGAAAAAAACTATCCGCGGACTGGTGATAAACAGACCATTTATCTGAATACGGTTATTACCAATCCCAATATTAAAGTTGGTGATTATACAATTTATAATGACTTTGTAAATAATCCCATTGATTTCGAAAAAAATAATGTGTTATATCATTACCCTATCAATCAGGACCAATTAATTATTGGTAAGTTTTGTTCCATTGCCTGCGGCGCAAAGTTCATTTTTACCAGTGCCAATCATACGTTGAAATCATTGTCGACTTATCCGTTTCCTTTGTTCTGGGAAGAATATGATCTGGAACAGAAAGCGGTTACCCAGGCCTGGGATAAAAAAGGCGATATTGTGATTGGAAATGATGTTTGGATTGGGTATGAAGCCGTTATTATGTCGGGTGTCCATATTGGTAATGGAGCAATTATTGGAACAAGAGCCGTTGTAACAAAGGATGTTGAGCCCTACACAATCGTCGGCGGGGTACCTGCAAAGCCAATTAAAAAGCGATTCGACGATGAAACAATTAAAAAACTGCAGTCGCTTTGTTGGTGGGACTGGAATAAGGAACAACTGCGTGAAAAATTAAATGACATTATGTGTGGGAATAGTGATCAATTATAAAAATGTGTTGTTGGTAAAAAATGAATGGCGAGGCGTTGAGATAAAAAATCTTGACGTCTCGTTTTTGTTTGATCGAGGGTTTTGTAGAAATACGTGGAACAAAGATGTATAATGGAATAAATATCTAATAACCGAGTATGGGAGTGATTGATATGACTCGTAGGGAAGAATATATAGACATTATTCATCGGATACTTGCCATTGCAGCGACAGAGTTGGAAAGCAAAGCGAAGAATAATCTGATTAATGCGAACATTGTCTGGGAAGATATTGCAAACCGAATTTTAAATATCTGCTTTACCTATAATACGGAAAACCTCAATCTGGAAAACGCAAATTTCCCCGGAATTGACTTAGGAAATCGAGAAAATGGAATTGGTATTCAAGTTACAAGAAGAAACGATGCAGCTAAGCTTAAAAAAACCATCGAAATAATAATTAAAAATAAAGTATATAAAACATTTCCACAATTAAAGTTTTTTATCCTCGGTCGAAAAAAAGCAACATACAAACTGGATAGTCAAAGTTGGGAAAGTTACCTCCAGTTTAACGTTGAAAGGGATATTTTAGATTTCGATACAATCTTAAATTACTGTCAGTCAATAGAGACAGAAAAGCTTCAGGAATTGGCTGAGTATTTGAAATGGGAGCTAAAATGTGACGATCCTGTAAGACAACAGAGTATTAAAAAAATAGATGCTTACATAGAGCAGGTAAAGCGAGAAAATAGCCATATAACGATTATTGGATTGGGAAAACAGTTGCCAATTGAGAGAACTTGGGTTCAATTACAGTTGATCAGGAGAGAAGATCTCCTAAAGATGGGAACATCTAAAAATGATAAAGAAACAATGCTGACAGCATACCATGAGTATTCATCCAGAGACAAAGATGTATACGATGTGGAAACCGTATTGGAGACAGGAAGAAAAACCGTTGTTCTAGCAGGTCCAGGAATGGGTAAAAGCACCTTATGCAAAAAGTTGCTCTTTATAGCTGTAAGAAGAGGTTGTCGGTCAATTAAAGTATCGCTGATGGATGTGGCTGGATACATAAGAACTGGACAGTCGTTTGATGAAGCACTTCGCAGTGCCATGGTTCAGTCCTTAGATTTTCAACTAGAAAAGGAAGAGGTTGAGGGACAGTTTGAATTTTTATTTCTGGATGGTTTGGACGAATGCGGGGATATTAGGAGAAAAGTTGCTCAAGAAATCAGTGCATGGTCTGCTGGTCATCAATCTGTAAAAATCGTGGTGACTAGTCGTCCTATTGGTTATGATTTTTTACCTTTGGAAGATTTTGAGCATCTGGAGATACAGACGCTGAATCCGGATCATTTGAATTCGTATGTGGAAAAAATATTAGAAGAGCTTGAACCGGAGAATTTGGAATCATGTATAGTGTGGTTTGAGAAACAACTAATTCAGAGAAAGATACGAGATTTGGCATGTCGAAGTCCCCTCTTATTGGGATTCTTACTTCAAATGAGTATCAGGAAACAATTTTTTGGACAGTATCGGTGTGAACTATACGAACAAATTTTGATGGAGTGGTTGCAAAGATCTAGCAGAGAAAATGCGAAAAAAATTAGTGAATCAGAATTGTTAAGAGGAAGCGAAATTATTGCATTTTATATGCTGAATCATGTCGACGAAATGTACCAAGGGGTGTACACGAAAAGTAAGATTGTAGAATATGTCGGAACGTGCTTTGAGGAAGAACTAGAGTGTCGAAGGCTGGTAGGACGGCAGAAGGCAGAAATATGTGTAGATTTCTGGTCAGAGAGAGGGATCTTAGATCGTAGTTATTTTCAGGGAGAGGAACGGTACCTGTTTTTGCACTTGAATATTGGTGAGTTCCTTGCAGGAAAATATATCAGTCAGATGACAGAAATAAGTAAACAAGAGTGGATTAATTCACATTACCGACTAAGCATTTGGCATGAGTCGATACGAATGGCAATTGCTTGCGAGAATGAAACATCAATTATCGAGAAGCTTTTAGAGATCGAACAAAGCAGCCAATTGCCTAATGGAGCTATCTTTTTAGCAGCAGAAGGAGTGGGAGAGAAACATTCTTCAAAAGGACCACAGGCATTGTATGATAAATTACTGGAGTATTTGCAGTCCGATAATCCATATTTATCGAACAAAGCGGCAAAAGCTATATGGCAAATGGAAGGAAAATCTCTAAATTGGCATACTGAGGTGTTGTTGTGTTTGATTCAATCAAAATTCATGTGGATTCATGATGCCTCCTATAGCGTGTATTTGCGTATTCCTGTAGAGGAACAGGATTACGAGGTTCTTAGGAATTTCATTATTTGTTATGGCAAAAATCCGGATAGCGGGTATCAGGGACTTGCTAAAAAAAATATGGAAGAAACCATAAAACGATTAAAAATTGCCGAGAGAGATCTACCGGTGATAGATGCAATTAAACATATCTACTATGATCACTGCACGGTTGCTGGAATGAAAATTTTACAGGAATATCTGGAGCAGGTAGGCGAAAAAGAGTGGGCTGATGAGTATTATCAAAAGAAGAGCAAATTTTCTATTGCTGATTTCACGAAATCGCACCAGAGATTAGAGGATAATCTAGGTATGTTGGTTCAGATATTAGTAGATATATATGGGACAACAGAGATAAAAAATCCGATGAAGGTATGTCCAGAGTACTCAAAATTGTTACAGGTTATTGGCTTGATGGAAACGCCTATCTGTGAGTTGATGGTTCTGCAATACGATTTGTCGAATAGTTATTCCAAATCGATTTTGAAAGCAGCTTGTCTAGCTGGTGGGATTGATGTGGATAGATTAAAAGAGGAGTTGTATTATTTGCTGAAAAATGGAGAAGATATGGAGACATCCAGATTTGCTCAGATTAGATGTAATCTTTCAGCGGAATGTCTTTGGAAGAGGACAGCAGGAGTGATACCCATTGGTCATATTGTCGAAGGTCTTTGTAGTAACTCAGACATCTTGGGAATCCCGTCAGCGTTAATTGCTCTGGCTAACTCAGAGGCAGAAGAAATGAAGGAGGGAATTCGTGAGCTGCTTTTTCGTGGAGATTCTAACGTGATGTCACGGGTCGGTTGGTTGGTACCGCTTATTTTCAAAGAGAATTCCATGAGTTTAATGTTGAAGCGCTTGGATTGTAATGATCTACCATGTTACTACGATCTTTATGATAATCTGAAGGACTGCCAAGGTCGAATTAATTGGGAGCAATGGCTACGCGTTGTAAAAAGAGGGCTTATCAGTGACGAATCCGATGTGGTTAAAGCCGTGCTCAAGTATCTATTGATTGAAAAAAACGAACCCTATCCTGAAAATATCAAAGAACCACTTATAAATACAATAAAACAACAATTTGAATTATGGCTTAATAAAAAAGTCACTTGTCAACATTGTAAATCTGGAGCAATTTTAGACGAGAGGGGTTTTTGTCCTAAATGCAATACAGGTGGAGATTTACCACTTGGTGTTTTTATCGAGGTACTATTAGCTATGAAACAATGCCCCAAAGAGGATCTTATAAAATATATAGGTCATGAAAATTCTGAAATGTCAAAGGTAGCTAGAGCTGGATTAGAGCAGATACTAGTAGAGGATGGTGTATATTTAGATAATTGCCTTGAAAGATTGATAAACCGGCAAGTACCGAATTATATATTTTCAGTTATTTTAGATTTGCCGAGTCATTGTTTGAAAGATAGGAAAGAATCGATTTTGAGATTGGCTAATGGAGAGGAAACCGGATTAAAACTTAATTTCATAAAGCGGTTAAATAATCAAGAATGGTTAAATGGAGATGATCGAAGGGATTATCTGGAAAAGATGGTAGCCCATCCAGATTCTACTGTGAGGAGTCGTGCAATGGCATGTTGGTTAGGTGATGATTCTGTTTATAATTATTTTAACGCGGAATAATTTATAGAAAGGAAAAAGTAACGTATATAAAGTTATGGAATATTATGTCGCATTAAAAAGATCTTTGAATGACAAATATTTACATCGAAAACAAAATTACAAAAACTCAAGGAGAAAATAAACATGCAAATCGAAACACTAAACAATAACGGCAAAAATATCGCCTATGTCCACACAACCACGCCGGTCCTGACCGATGTCCAGTCGGCACTGGATTTAATGGCGACAGTCCGCTATGAAACCGAATGTGACGCCATTATTGTAGATAAGACAGCATTAACAGACGAATTTTTTGATTTGAAGACCCGGCTTGCCGGTGAAATTATCCAGAAATATGTGAATTACGGCATCCGGCTGGCAATCATTGGTGATTTTTCCGGATATACCAGTAAGGCACTGCATGATTTTATCTATGAATCCAATCAGGGGAAACATCTGTATTTTGTATCGGATGTGGAAGCAGCGCTGAAGAAACTCGGATAGGATCAAATTCGCCATAAAAAACGATCAGGCATGTACTTGCTAATAATATCCAATGTGATAATGCGGTTGGATGAAGCTATTTAGAAAGTAACAAAAAAATGAATTCAGGAGGAAAAACTAATGCTTTACGATCAGTTAAAAACCAGAAGAAGTATTCGTGAATTTAAAGACCTGGCAGTCGAACAAGAAAAAATTGAAGCCATTTTAAAAAGTGCGCTGATGGCACCATCATCCCGGGGCCGACGGCCATGGGAGTTTATTGCCGTCACCGATAACGACTTGCTTACGCAGCTTTCCCTTTGTCGAGATCACGGATCAGCTTTCTTAAAAGGAGCACCATTGGCAATTGTGGTAGCAGCCGACAAGGAAGCATGTGATGTTTGGATTGAAGAAGCATCCATTGTGGCCATTCTGATTCAATTAGCCGCCCAGGATTTGGGTTTGGGTTCATGCTGGATTCAGGTTCGCGAGCGATACCAGTCAGAACAAAAGAAAACGGAGGATTATATTAAAGATTGTCTTTCAATACCCGAGCAATATGCAGTTGAATGCGTCATTGCGATTGGCTATCCGGATGAAGTAGAGAAACCCCATGATGAAAACACACTGCTTTATGAAAAAATCCATTTCAATCAGTTTAATGACAAAATGACAAAAGGCAACTAAAATGATCAAACAAGACTTGAAAATTAACGGGATACCAGCAATTTTATGGGGCGAAAAGGCCCAAAAATTATTTGTTGCGGTACATGGAAATATGTCAAGCAAGGCAGATGATGTCATTGTGATCCTTGCTGAAAAAGTAACGCAATTAGGCTATCAGGTACTTAGCTTTGATCTGCCTGAACATGGCGAACGTAGCAATGAACCAACCCCATGCAAGGTTCAAAATTGCATAAAAGATCTTTCTGCGATCATGGAATATGCAAAAACAAAATGGGATGAGATTAGTTTGTTTGCCTGTAGTATAGGTGCGTATTTTAGTTTGCTAGCCTACAAGGATGATAATTTGAAGCAGTGCCTATTCCTTTCACCGGTTGTCGATATGGAGAGAGTTATCAATAATATGATGACCTGGTTTAGCGTAAGTGAAGTGCAGTTGCAGGCTGAAAAAGAAGTTGCCACACCGATTGGACAGATTTTATATTGGGATTATTATTGCTATGTAAAGGAACATCCGATAAATTTCTGGAATAAACCAACGGCAATTCTTTATGGCTCAGCTGATGATTTATGCGAATTTGATACGGTTTCGAATTTCGCCCAGCAATTTAATTGTGATCTAACCGTAATGGAACATGGCGAACATTACTTCCATACGGAAGAACAATTAGAATTTTTCAGGCAATGGTTAGAAAAGCGGATAAGCATTTGAAGCTAGTTCGGTTTTAATGGGAAAAGACGAGGAGGGTTAAAGTGAAAGAAGTAATCAGAAAAAGGGTTTTGGAGTTGGGCGCAGATGTTTGTGGTTTTGCAAGTGTTGGACGATTTGTTCAGGCACCTGAGGGATTTCACCCGTGCGATCTTTATGATGACTGCAAAGCTGTTATTGTGATAGGTTTTGCTTTGCCAAAAAGCCTATTCGAGGTGAAACCGGATTTATTATATGGATATTTTAATAATCTGACAATTCCCAAGGTGGATCAGCTTGGAATGATGACTGCAAGAATAATCGAGGATGCCTATGGTGGCACAGCCGTTCCGGTGCCGTGTGATGCACCCTATGACTATTGGGACACTGAAAAAATGGAGGGACGGGGCTTAATCTCGATGAAACATGCGGCCATCAATGCTGGGATTGGAACCTTGGGCAAAAACACCTTGCTGCTCGATACAAAATTCGGCAACCGACTAACCGTTGGCGTAATCCTGACAAATCTCGAGTTAGGATCAGATGACTATGCCGAATCCATTTGCATTGAAGGTTGCAATTTATGTATAAAAAACTGTCCGGCTCAAGCAATAAAAGAAGAATCCGTTATTCAGAAATTATGTCGGAACAATGCCTATGGAAAAACAGCAAGAGGTTTTGATACCGTTGTTTGCAATAAATGCCGCACGGTATGCCCGATGCGTTTTGGGGACAAAAATTATCGAAACAAGATTCTTTATGGCTGAAAAAAATGACGAAAGAATAAAAAATTCAAAAGTAAAGTAGTAGCAGCCATCAACCAAATTGGAAGGAGCCTAAGATGGAACAAAATTATATCAGTAGTGTGCGACTCAGTTCACCAGTGGATGAAGACTCTTATCTTCACCACTTGATGGTGGTACGCCATCTGACACAGATGAAAGAGTTGTATTTTCCCAAAGCAGTGACCTTTTTAGTCGGCGAAAACGGCACGGGAAAGTCAACTTTACTGGAAGCGATCGCAGTGGCCTTTGGTTTTAATGCTGAAGGTGGTACGCGCAATTTTATCTTTTCTACCAGCTCAACCCACTCTGATTTACATCGTCACCTGACTCTTTCGCGAAGAGCCTATCCCAAGGATGGCTTTTTTTTAAGGGCCGAAAGTTTTTACAATGCGGCCAGTTATCTGGATGAGGTTTATGAAGCGGAATTCCAGAACCAGCTGCCAACCGCCTACGGCGATCGGTCACTGCATAACCAGTCTCATGGTGAGAGCTTCCTATCATTGGTGGAAAACCGCTTCAACGGAAATGGAATTTATTTGCTGGATGAGCCTGAAGCCGCACTTTCGCCCAGCCGGCTGATGACCTTGCTAGTACATATCAACGAACTGGTACGGCAAAATTCCCAGTTTATCATCGCCACACATTCTCCCATTCTGATGGCCTATCCAGAAGCAGAAATATATCAGATGTCCGAAGAGGGTATCCATTTGGTGGATTATCGGGAGACGGAACACTATCAGTTGACGCGGCGATTCCTAGAAAATCCCGAAAAGATGCTGCATTATTTGCTGGCAGAGGATTGACAAAACTTTGACAAAGGGATATTATTACAATAAGTAGTACAAATCATACTTATTATACTTGTCACATTGAATGGAGGAAAATAATGACTCAGCCAAAAGGAAAATATGCCTGGACTGTTAAGGTCGGTGAAAAAGGACAGATTGTCATTCCCAAAGAAGCACGGGATGTATTTAATATTAAACCGGGCGATACATTAATATTGCTAGGAGATGAAGAACAGGGGATTGCGATTCCCCCTAAAAACATGTTTGCTAAGATTTCGCAAATGGTTTTTGGTGGAATCGACGCTGATCCCGACACGGGTGATGAAAAATGAGCGTTTTAGTCGTTCGCAATCTATGCAAAAAATACGACCATTTTGAACTGGATAATGTTTCTTTTGCATTGGAACAGGGCACCATCACCGGTTTTATTGGTCGCAACGGAGCCGGTAAAACCACAACGCTTAAGGCCCTACTGAACTTTGTTCATCCGGACGATGGTGAGATTTTATTTTTCGGAAAAAGTTTTAAAGCGAATGAATTTGAAATCAAACAGAAAATTGGTTTTGTTGCAGGCGGGATTAATTATTACCCCAAAAAGAAGATCAAAACAATTACCGCAACCACCCGGCGTTTCTACGCGAATTGGGATGAACAAGCCTATCAACATTATATGGAACGATTTGCACTGGACGAAAACAAAACCCCTGATGAATTATCCGCTGGAATGAAAGTGAAATATTCACTTGTTCTGGCGCTTTCACATCATGCAGAGTTGTTAATTTTGGACGAACCCACCAGCGGTCTTGATCCGATTTCGAGAGATGATTTACTCGATGTCTTTTTGGGACTAACAAAAGATGGGATCACCATTTTATTTTCAACCCACATTACCTCAGATCTGGATAAATGTGCGGATAAAATTATCTATATCCAGCATGGTAAAGTGCGGGCAGACAGCGATATTGAATCATTTTTGGTGCAGTATAAAGTGCTGGAATTTTCAGAGGAACAACTAAATGATGATTTAAGAGCCAAACTGATCGGATCTAAACAGACCAAGCATGGCTATAGTGCGTTAATTAAATCGACAGATGCGAATAATAGCGGTGCAAAAGTGACCGATGCGGATTTGGAATCGATTATGATTCATTTGGAAAAGGAGTGACATAGAAATGAATAATCTGCTTTACAAAGAATTCAAGCTGGCGATGCACCCGACCTCAGTTGTTTTTTTATCTTTATCAGCAATGATGCTGATTCCTAATTATCCCTATTATGTGACATTTTTTTACACCAGTCTGGGGATCTTTTTTATGTGTTTAAGCGGTCGGGAAAATAACGATATTTTTTACACCATGACACTCCCGGTTTGTAAAAAAGATATTGTCAAATCACGATTTTTATTTGTCGTCATGATTCAGCTGGCTCAGGTATTAACGGCAATTCCCTTTGCATATATCAGAAGCTTATATGATTTGCCGGGCAATCAGGTCGGGATTGATGCGAACACGGCCTTTTTCGGGTTATCATTTTTAATGATGGGCCTTTTCAATCTTGTCTTTTTCACCAATTACTACAAAAATACCGACAAGGTTGGGGCTGCTTTTGGTTGGGGGAGTCTGGTGATGACCGTTTTCATGATCATTGCGGAAGCAAGTGCCCATGTGGTGCCATTTATGAAAAATTATCTGGATACCAAAGATCCGGATTATATTGAGTATA